>CAKZJX010000045.1 GCA_937120535.1 uncultured Anaerolineae bacterium | reverse complement strand
CTTCGCCCAAACGGTCGCCCACGGCGCGGTACAAGCCCAGGGCCTGGCGGTAGTGTTCCAGCGCGGCCTCCCGATCGGCGCGGAACTGGAGCACGTCGCCCATCGCCTGAAGCACGTTGGCTTGAGCTTGCCGGTCCGAAATGCCCAGCGCCAGGGCTTTCTCTGCCAGCCGGCCCCAGTCGTCATACAGGTTCAAGATCACAAACCAGTTGCGGGCTGCCTGGATCAGCCGCGCCAGGCGTTCGCCGTCGTTTTGTTCGCCGGCCCACGCTGCGGCTCGGCGCAGGTTCTCGATCTCGTCGGCCACATGGGGGGCGGTGCTGCGATCAGAAGTGTAATGCTCCTGGAACAACCTTTCTAACCAGTCAGCCAGGCGAGCGTAAGCCTGCTCGGCGCCGCCGCTCTCCAATTTTTGAGCCGCATACTCATCCAGCAGGTCGTGCAAGCGGTAGCGCTCCTGCGCGCCCGGCAGCGGCTTGACCAAGGAGAGGTTGATGAAGCGCGAGAGGGTCTGGCGCGCCTCGGTCAGGTCCACGCTCCAGACGAAGGCGGCAGCCTCAGGCGCAAAACCGGTCGGGTGGAAGACCGCCAGGGCGCGGAAGCGGGCGCGGTCGGCTTCGTTCAGGTCCAGGTAACTGAGGTCGAAGACGCGTTCCATGTCCCAGCGGGCGTCGCCGTCCATCTTCAGTTCGGGGAAGCGCTTGTTGACCATCTCGACGTAGCGGGCGATCGGCCGCTCGAGGCCCTGCAGCTGGCGGATGCGGCGGGCGGCGATCTCCAGCGCCAGCGGGTTGTAGGCGCAGCGGGCGGCCAGCTGGGCGGCGGCGCGCTCGGCGGCCACGGCCTGCGGCCCCAGCACGGCGCTCAGCAGCGCTTCGGCCTGTTCCGGCGTCATGCGGTCCAGTTCGAAGGTGCGCTGCACGCCGCCGATCTGCTGCATGCGGCTGGTGATCAGCGCCGCACAGGGTTTGGGCGGCAGGAAGTCGTGCAGGCCGTCCAGCGCTTTGCGGCGCAGGTCGTCGAAGACCAGCAGGTAACGGCAGCCGCGCAGGCGGGAATGCAAGGCGTTCTTCTGCTGCTCGTAGGAGGAAGCGGGCGGCAGTTGCACGCCCAGCCTGGTGAGCATTTCGGCCACCACCTGTTCGGCGGTCTTGTCGCCCACGTCCACCCACAGCACGCCCTCGAATTGATCCTTCAGGTCTTCGGCGGCGTGTTTGGCCAGTTCGGTCTTGCCCAGCCCGCCGGGGGCGTGCAGGCCCACGATGGCCCCGGCTCCGCCTCCGCTGCGCAGGAAGGCGCGCACCTCGTCTTCGATGTCGCCGCGAGGGATGTAGGAGACAGCCCGGTAGGGCGGGATGTAGCCGATGGTGTCGGCAGGCGGGCGCGGCCCTTCGGGGGGCAGGTGGATGTGCTGCTCTTTGACCACCGTCTTTGCCTGAATGATGTCCCCTTTGCCGCTGTGGGCCGGCGAGTAGTCTCCGCTTGTTCTGGCCTCACCCGCGGCGGGCTTGGCGGGCGGCTTTTGCAGGTCGGCGGCGGTCTTCAGGTAGTCGAACAGCGCCTTGAGGAAGACCAGTACGCCGGGCGCCGCCGCGCCGAGCAGCAGCCAGAAGCCGCCAGGCCGCTCTTGCCAGCCCGGAATGAAGAACCAGCTCAGCAAGACGACCGCCAGCCAGAGCAGGGCAAAGAGCATTAAGGGTTTGGCTGCTCGGTGCATGGGCGTCTCCCTCGTCTAGCGATCCCAGGACTACCGCACTGCTAGTATACCTTAAAAATAGGCCAAATTGGTTTGGCAGGTCGGGAGGTCTTCCCTAGCCGATCGGCCGTCTTCCTAGGCGCTCAGCCAGCCGCGCATGAAACGTGCTGCCAGGTCGTCCAAGCGTTCGACGGCATAGCCCCCTTCGGTGACGATGAGGGTGGGCAGGGTCAAGCCGGCGATGCGCCAAGCCAGCTCTTCGAAGAACTCGGCTGGGAGGGCGAAGGTAGTCAGCGGGTCGCCTTGGTAAATGTCGAAACCTAGCGAGAGGGTTAGAAAGCCCGGCCGAAAATCGGCGATGAGCTGCAGGGCTTGTTCTAGGGCTTGGCGATAGGTCGAGAGGCCGGCGCCGTGGGGCAGGGGAAAGTTGCGGTTGTAGCCGCGGCCAGGGCCGGCGCCGATCTCGTCCGGCCATCCGCTGAAATAGGGATAGGCTTGGGCCGGGTCGGCGTGGATCGAGACGTAGAGCACTTGGTCTGAAGTATAGAAGATCTCCTGGGTCCCGTTTCCGTGGTGATAGTCCACGTCCAGGATGGCCACCTTTCCCTTTTGGGTCAGATACTGAGCGGCGATGGCTGCGTGGTTGAGGTAGCAAAAGCCGCCGCACTTGGCGCGCAGAGCGTGATGCCCCGGCGGGCGGCACACCGCTAGCGCAACCGGCGCGCCTTCTCGCACCCGATCGGCTGCCGTCAGAGCGCAGTCGGCGGCCAGGCGGGCCGCCGGCCATACCTGCGGGGTGATCGGCGCATAGGTGTCGAAGCTGTAGTAGCCGGCGTCGGCCATCACTGAGCCATGACGGGCCGGCCACAAGGACGTGAAGGGGAAGGTGCCCGGGAAAAGCACCGCGGCCGGCAGGCCATCGGTTTCGGGATCGACCATCGGGCGCTGGTTGGCGGTCTGCAAGAAATCCAGGTAATCGGCATCGTGCACAGCCTGGATATGCTCCAACGGATAGGAACGCGGCTCGAGCAGGGCGACCTGCTCGAACGAGCGCAGGCCGGCGATCAGGCGGCGAGTCCGCTCCGGGACCTCGGGATGGGGCTTCGGGACCCCGAAATCAATCTGCGCCGGGGGATGAAAGTCTTCCAGAGCCGGCGAATACACGATAGGTATCTCGTTCATGAAGAGGATCAACCGATTGGAGATCGCATTGCAAATTCTCTCTAGAGCATGGAGCGCATGCCACTTGGTAATCCGCCCGGGCCTGCCAGAGTTATTGCGCGCCTACCGAGTTCATGGCTAGTTCGATGTAATCTCGGGTAACCGTGCGTTGATCGCCGGCCCCCAGCAGGGTGAGCAGCTCGCTCACCAAGGTGGCTTTTCGTTCGGCGTCGCTGCGGCTCCAGGTGCGGGATTTGATCTCGAGGAACGAACCGAGCGGGGGGGTTTGCACTTCGTCTAGGTTGACGAAGAATTCAGTGTCTTTGTAGCGGATCAGCCAGCGCAGGCGATCCTTGCTCAACTCCATCTCGCGGGCCGGCTTGAAGTATTCACGGTAGAAACGGAGCGTATAGGCCGCCGGCGCCAGGTAGCGACTGCGGGAGAGCAGAACTTCGTTGGCGAATTCTCCCTCGCGCTTTTGGCCGATCAGGGTCAGGCGCGCTCGGATGTTGAGGATGTTCCCTTGCTCGTCGAGCAGTTCGTCCTCCCGATAGCGAATGCGGCCTTGGGCGGGGTCGCTGAAGAAGAAATAGGTATCGTGCTGATGGTAGTGGCGCAGGCGCACGATTTCGATCTCGGAGCGCTGCAGGTTGGCCTTGATCTTGGCTAGGTCGTCAATCTGGACTTTGAGCTGCACCTCGAACGACTCTTCTTCCATTGAACCACCCAGAGCGATCAGTTTGGAGAGCACCGAGCGTTCGCGGGCGGCCAGGAACGCGTCGATCTTCTCGGCGACGGTTTTGGCCTGGCGGATCAACGCGGCTTCGTCTACGGTGAGCAGGACGCGATCGCGCATCAGCCACTTGCCGTTGACCATCAGGTCGGTGACATCGGTGGATTTGGCCGCATAGACAATCTGGGCGTAGGGACCGTGGGGATCACGGCGGAAGCGCGGTGAATTGTGGAGTGGGTTGAGGTCCACTACAATCAGGTCGGCACGGCGGCCTGGGGTGAGCGAGCCCGTTAGGCGTCCGATGTGAAGCGCTTGGGCGCCGAGGCGGGTGGCCATGGTCAGGGCCACATGGGCCGGCACGGCAGTCGGGTCATTGCTGTAGGCTTTCGCAATCAACGAGACCAGGCGCATCTCTTCGAACATGTCCAGGTCGTTGTTGGAGGCGGGGCCGTCGGTGCCGATCCCCACGTTCAGGCCGGCCTCGAGCATCTTGGCAACCGGCGCAAAGCCAGAAGCCAGTTTTAGGTTGGACGAAGGGTTGTGGCTGACGCCGGCCCCGTGGTTTTTCAAGGTGCGGATCTCGCCAAAATCCACATGTACGCAGTGGGCTGCGATCACTTTGGCCTCGAAGAGGCCTTGTTTCTTGACGTAAGGGATGACCGGCATGCCGCTCTCTTTGCGCATGTTTTCGACTTCCAGGGCGGTTTCGGCCAGGTGAATGTGCAGAGGAACATCGAACTCTTTGGCCAATTCTGTGGCTTGTCGCAAGATTTCGGGGGTGGTGGTGTAGGGGGCATGAGGTGCGATGGCCGGCACGATCAGAGGATGCCCCTTCCAGCGTTGTATAAAATCGCGGGCGCGCTCTAGGGCGTCTTCGTAGGAGCTGGCGTCGGAGGTGGGGAATTTCAACACCGTTTGCCCACAGACTGCGCGCAGGCCAATCTCCGCCGTAGCCTGGGCGACTTCTTCCTCGAAAAAGTACATATCGTTAAACGTAGTAACGCCCGAGCGGATGAACTCTGCGCAGGCGATCTGAGTGCCCAGACGGACGAATTCCGGTGAGACAAATTCACGCTCCACCGGCCATATGTAGCCCAGCAACCAAACATCTAGCCGCAGATCATCGGCCAGCCCGCGCAGCAAGGTCATCGGGACGTGGGTATGGGCGTTGATCAGGCCGGGCATCAGCACTCTGCTTTGGCAGTCGAAGACTTCGCGAGCGTGGAATTCGACCTTGAGTTCCTGTTCTGGGCCAACGGCAACGATGGTGTCGCCACGAACGGCTAGCGCGCCCGGCTCGTATTGGGTGAGTTTTTCGTCCATGGTGAGAATGAGGGCATTGACGAAGAGAACATCCACAGATTGGGACATAAGGACTCCATGCGGGGTTTTGTAAAAGATCGATCGAGATGAAAGAAAGATTTCCCTATCCTACCACAAAAATGCTCTGCTTTGATTGGCTGCTTTACCGGGTGGATAAAAAGGGGATGTTTTCACACAGAGACACAAAGACACACCGACGTCCATGGCACAAGGGGCGTTTTTCCAGCTATCCTGCTCATGAGTTTATCGAACCTATAATTTAGCCACTCCGCTTTGCCGGCCCGGTCCGCGGTGATAGAATTGCATCGCTTGGATTGAGGCGATCACAAAGCTTGTTTGAGGTGAGCCATGTCGTCTCTGCTCTCATTCGTCCGTGTGCTGGATCTCTCGCGCGTCCTGGCGGGGCCATACTGCACCATGCTGCTGGGCGACTACGGCGCTGACGTGATCAAGGTGGAACTGCCCGGGCGCGGCGACGATACCCGACAGTGGGGCCCTCCTTGGGCGGGCGGCGAGAGCGCCTATTATCTGGCGGTCAATCGCAACAAGCGGAGCATCACCGTCAACCTCAAGCATCCTCAGGGACAGGAGATCATCCGACGCCTGGCGACCCGCTCGGATGTGTTGGTGGAGAATTTTGAAGTGGGGACTTTAGATCGCTTGGGATTGGGAATAGCGCATTTGCAGGCCCTCAATCCGCGCCTGATCGTGTGCAGCATTACTGGCTATGGGCAGGATGGTCCATATGCCGATCGACCGGGGTACGATTTCATCATCCAAGCAGACGGCGGGTTAATGTCCATCACCGGCGAGCCGCAAGGCCCGCCTCTCAAGGTGGGCGTGGCCATCGCCGACGTGATGGCCGGCATGTACGCCTGCACGGCCATCTTGGCGGCCCTGCATCATCGGGAGCAGACCGGCCATGGGCAATCTATCGACATCTCGCTTTTTGACAGTCAGTTGGCCTGGTTGATCAATGTGGCGCAGAACTATTTGGTGAGTGGTCAAGAGCCCAAACGATATGGCAACGCCCATCCGAATATCGTGCCCTATCAGGCCTTTGCTACCGCCGACGGATGGATAGCCATCGGGATCGGCAACGATGCCCAGTTTGCCCGCTTTTGCACCATCATCGAACGACCCGATCTAGCCCTCGACCCGCACTTTCTCACCAATCCGGCGCGGGTAAGCCATCGGCAGGAGTTGATCGCCCTGTTGTCTGAGATCTTTGTCCAACGCTCCACGGCGGAGTGGTTGCAAGAATTTGAACGGGCCGGCCTTCCCCACGCTCCCGTTCGTTCGATCTCCGAAGCGCTTGACCATCCCCAGGCGGTAGCGCGCAACATGGTGGTTGACGTGCCCCATCCCACGGCCGGCTCGATCAAGCTGGTGGCGCCGCCGGTCAAATTTTCGCTCACAGCGGCCCAAATCCGTCGACCGCCACCGCTCCTTGGCGAACATACCGAGGAAATCCTGCGTGAGATCGGCTACCGAGACGATCAGATTGCCGCCTTGCGGCAAGAGGGAGCCATCTAACGATCCAGGGGCCGGCGGCAGGCGCTGGAGGCGCAAACCGAGCTACTTTTCCCATTCCAAGAAGACCTTCAGGGCCTGGAGGTTTTTCTCAAAGTCGGTATCCTGGTGGTTGCTCAGCTCCACGTCAACCGCTGCTGCGCCCAGCGAGACGGCGTAATCGGGCAAGGTGCCGGTGTATACGCAACCGGTCTGGATGGGGGGAAAGGGATAGCCAGTGACCTCGGACAGCGCGCGGGCCAGCCGAATCGAAGCCCGATCCCATGGCTCGCCGCCCGGGAAGATGCCCAATGCAGCGCTGTGATAACTGATCAACGCCTCTACCGGATGGAGTTGCAAGAAATCCATCAGGGCCTGCGTTTCTGGCTCTGAGCCGGGGAACGCTCCGCCGCTCAACGTCAATTCGTTCCAACAACCCTTTCGCTCCCAGGTGGCGCGCCAGTTGACGGGGAAATTGCGGTTCAAATCCACGTTACGGGCGTTGGAACGAGCGTATTTGTCGCGGCCGCGGGCTTCGCCGTCGGGGTTCAGGCTGCGCAGGATGTATAGCGTCTTGTCAGGAGGGACCCAGTCCGGGTGGGCGTCTAGCCAGGCGATCAGCTCCTCGGCCAGGGCGATGGTGTTCCCTTCATAGCCGCCGTGAATGCCGGCCACGATCATGCGCTTCCGTTCGCCGTTGCCAAAGGTGTATACCTCGATCGGCCGGCCGGCAAACGAAAACCCGATCACAGTGCGTCGATCTGGCGCCAAGGGAGAGTGAGTCGGTGCTAGGGATGGCGTAACGCTAGAAGGCAAGAGCTGCACTGTGGTCGGCAGCGGGGTGACTGTGGCTGGCGGGGCGAACAGCAAGCGCGGTGCTGCTGGAGGCGGTGGATCAGCGATCGACTTGACCGCTGGCTTCGAGCTCAGGCGCAGCACGATGACCCCCATCAGGGCGGATAACCCCACTAGGTTCATGCCCCACATCAAAGCGATCAGCCACGAGCTTGGCCGGCGCCACATCATTCTAGTCCCTGGGCTACCCGCCGTAGCCAGTTTAGCGCAGCGTTGCCGGCCCAGCGTGGCGCATTGCGGGGCGGACCGCCGTACCCAACCTGGCGTGAACGCTCTCCTTCGGGCGTGATCAAGAACAAAGCGATCTGGGGATTGGAGTCGCTGCGCTGCAAAGCCACGCCCAGAGCGGCGCGCGCCCCGCTTCGTTCTCGGACCCGTCGCGTGTGTTCCGCCAACTCTTCGGGAGCCGCCTCCAGGGTTTCCACCCCGACCAGGTTGGGGGGAGGATCGGCCGAGAGCACGCGCCGCAGCCGGCCTTCCGTGCCCGACTCCACCACCACCAGGTTCCAGCCCCGATTGGCGCAGGACTCTAAGGCTATCCGTTCCAGCGTCTCATGGTCTGTGCCGAACACCGCGTCGCCCAACCGTTCGCGGACGATCGCCTCCACGCCAGCAATCAAGCGGTCGGCCTCGGCTTCACTTTCAGCTTTGGCCGTGATCCGGATGTCTATCACGCCGGTGTGGGCTGCCAATCCCACCGTAGGATTGGCCAGCGTTTCCAGGTCGGCGATGCGCTCGTCGATCATCGCCTCGCTCATCCCTGACGTGTGGATCAAGCGCACCTTGATCATCTGGCGCAGGTCGAAGCGCCGCTGTAAATACGGAACCACCCCCTGCTGGAAGAGATATTCCATCTCCTGAGGCACGCCAGGCAGGGAAACAATGGTGCCGCTGCGCAAAGCACCCTGATCGCCTGGCGCCTGATACTCCACGATGAACCCCGGCGCCGTGCCGATCGGATTTTCAATCGCTATGGCGCCGCGCGGCACGAACGCCTGCCGCTTCTGATTCTCGGTGGGCGTGCGTCCGTACCGGGCGATGACGGTTTGAATCTGATCCCATAGTTCCGGGCGAAACTCGGTCTCCACGCCAAGGGCACGAGCGACCGCCTGGCGGGTTGGATCGTCCACGGTGGGGCCGAGCCCGCCGGTCGTCAGGACTAGATCGGCGCGATCCATCGCCTCGCGAATCGCCTGGGCGATGCGGGCGACGTTGTCACCGATGGTGAGCGTGCGAAACAGGTCAATCCCCAAACTGCGCAGGGCGCGAGCGAGAAAGCGCGTATTGGTGTCCACGATCTCGCCCAAGAGAATCTCAGTACCGATTGTGATGATTTCTGCAGTGGGCATATCAAGGGTAAATTGGAGTGAACTCTCCTCGACGTACTTGGTAAATGATCACATTCGGCAACGCACAATCTCCCAAGGGTGAGCAAGTGAGCACGCCGGTCACTCCTGAGAAGTTGCGCGTAGCGTAGAGCGCATTTCGCAAGGCCTGACGGTGTAGATAAATATCGCGGCCGGTGGTTCTAGAAGCCTTTGGGAACGCCTCAAACAACATCATTGTTGCATCGTAAGCATAGGGCGCAAAGGCAGCGATCGGCTTCTCGCCGTAACGCGCCTCGTATTTGGCGTAGAAACTCGGATCCACTTCCACCATAGCCGGCCCGGAGACGTACATCCCCTCAGCGGCCGCGCCGGCCTGGGACAAAAAGTCGCTGCTCAGCAAGCCATCGGAGCTGATCAGGGCCACATGGCTCAGGCCGGCTTGGGCGATCTGCCGGGTGATCGCCACCCCGTCTTGCAGGTACACCGGATAATACAGCGCCTCAGGACCAAACAGCTGAATGTGCTCCAGCGCGCCGATCGGATTGGTGCCGCTTTCCAGGAGATAGTCGGCCACGCAATTGCCGCCCATGGCTTCAAACACACTGCATGCCTCCTGGCTGAGTTCCGTGGGATAGGGCGTGCCGTCGTGGATGATGGCCATTTTTCGCAGCCCCAAAGCGCGGTACACAAACTCGGCCACCGTCCGCGCTTGGTTCTTATCGTTCTGAATGGTGCGCAGGAAGCCGGCCTGATGCGTGCTTTCAGCGGTGAGCGAGGCGGCGGTGCTCGAAGGCGAGATCAACACCAAGCCGGCCGGGCTCAGCACCTCGGCGGCGGCGATCGAGGCGCTGGAGCAGGTTGCGCCGATCACCCCGATGATCTTGGGATTCTGAGCCAACCGTTCAGCAGCCGCCCGACCGCCCTCGGCCGAACATTGATCGTCCTCTTGAATCAACTCGATCGGATGATTGAGCAACTTACCGCCTCGATCGGCGATCGCTAATTCCACCCCACGCAGCGCGTCCACCCCGTAGGGCGCAACCGGGCCGCTCAGCGTCAGAGCGACGGCGATCGTGATCGGCTCCCCGGATGAAATGCGCACACATCCCAAAGGATCGTTACACACCACAGGCGATCCGCAAGCGCTTACCAACCATCCCACAACGACCAGCCACCACAGAGCACGCTTCATCACCGCTTCTCCTAAATCACATTGTACTCTCGGATCAGCCGTCCCTCGTCAAAGCGCGCCAGGTCCAGCGCTGAGACGTCCACCGTACGAAACGCGCCGTCGAGGATCCACTCGGCCATCAACTTTCCTGCCACCGGCCCGTGCATAAACCCATGCCCCGAAAAGCCGGCCACCACCGAGAATCCCTCCACGGACGTAGGCCCGAGGATCGGGTGGGCGTCGGGCGTGACCTCATACAGGCCGGCCAGATGCGACACACGCCCCGCCCGCTCCAAGAGCGGCAGGCGAGCGATCGCCGCCTCCAAATTCACCAACTCAAACGCCTCATCCACGCTCTGGTCAAAGCCCGGTTTCTCGTTTGGGTTGGACATGCCGATCAACAACCCTTCGCCCTCCCGATGAAAGTACAGCGCTTGAGCGAAATCGATCACAAACGGAAAATCCGAAAGGATCTCCGGCAACGGCGTGGTAGTGAACCACTGCCTACGCAGAGGAACGATCGGGATCTGCACCCCGGCCATTTCTCCCACCAAACCGGCCCACGGCCCCGCAGCGTTGACCACGATGCGAGTCTCGATCACCCCGGCGCGGGTTTCCACCGCCCGAACGCGATCCCCGCTCACGCGGATCCCCGTCACCTCGGCGCCGGTGAAGGCGCGTGCTCCCAATCGTTGCGCAGCGCCGATATAGCCCATCACCACACTATTTGGATCAGCCAGGCCATCCTTGGCGTGAAACGTCCCCCCCAGCGCGTCGTCAAAACGCATCATCGGCAAGCGGGCGCGCACCTCGTCGCCGGTTAGCCATTCGGTCATCACCCCTAGGCGGTGCTGCAATTCAACGTTGCGCCGAAAAGTGGCTAGATCCTTCTCGTTGGTCGCTACCAGCAGATAGCCGCACTGGCGGTACATCACATCCTGCCCGATCTCTTCTTTAAAGCGTTCCAGCATCGGCAAGCTCTTCAGCGAGAGGCGGATGTTGATCTCGGTGGAGAACTGATAACGCACTCCGCCGGCGCAGCGGCCGGTGGCGCCGGTGCCGAACAAATCTTCTTTCTCAAGCAAGACGACGTTGCTCTGCCCGCGCGCTGCCAGATGATAGAGCGTGCTGGCGCCCATCACGCCGCCGCCGATGATCACAATGTCTGCTGTCTTCGGAAGCTCCATCGGCAACCCTATCTCAAATAGACCTAGAAAGTCTACCACGGAATGTGTTGGCCGATGCCCAGTTTCTGGGCGTTCTGCAAAGCCAGATGGGCGGCCATAGCGTCTTGCACAGCCACGCCGACGGACTTGAAGTACGTGATTTCATCGTCCGACTCTCGGCCAGCCTTGCGCCCCAACACGATCTCGCCCAACTCAGCGTAGATGTGTTCCTCGCTCATTCGTCCTTGGCGCATCGGCTGGATCAAGTCGCCGGCTTCGGCCAACACGGCGGCTCGCGAGTCGACCACCACCCGGGCGCGCAACACGGTTTCGGCCGGCACCTCCTGCATTTCCGGCGTATACGACCCGATAGCGCTGATGTGGACCCCAGGCTTTAGGTCAGCATCGTCCAAGACCGGCGTAGACGACGTGGTGGCAGTGCAGATGATATCGGCCTGTTCCACGGCCTGCCGCGGCGAGTCGGCCACCCGCACATCAGCGGGGATCGGCCCCCGGCCGGCCAGCTCGGCGACCAACTGCTCGGCCCGTTCTCGATTGCGGTCGTACACCCAAGCGGTTTCAATCGATCGAACGGTGCATGCCGCCTCAAGTTGGGTGCGCCCTTGGGCGCCGGCGCCAAAAATCGCCACCACGCGGCTATCCTGCCGGGCGAGCAGATCGATTGCCGCCCCAGAGCCGCCGCCAGTGCGAATGGCCGTCAACGATGCTCCCTCGAGCAGTGCCACCGGATGGCCGTTGTCGGCTTGCAATACAAGCACAGCTGCCTGAATGTAAGGCAGGCCGCGCAACGGGTTTTTGGGAAAGATAGAGACGATCTTCACGGCCAGTGCTTCCTCCGTTTCGGCTTGGACGTAGGCCGGCATAAACAGGGCTAATGCCTCGTGAGGGGGAATGTTTAGGCGTGCCCGCAGCGGCACCTCGGCCTTCCCCTCCGAAAGCGAAGCATAGGCTCGCTTCATCGTCTCCACTACCTCCTTCATCGGAAGCGCTTGACGAACTTGCGCGGCGTTCAAAATCAGCATGTTCCCTCCAGGAAGAAAAACGCAGAGGTCCATAACAGCCTCTGCGTTTCGGCGTCCAACAGAATGTTTACTCCATGCCCAGGTAGGCCTTTTGCACCATCGGGTTTTTCTTTAGGTTTTCGGCGTTGTCCTGCAGCACGATTTCCCCGGTTTGGAGAACGTATCCCCGATGGGCGATCGAGAATGCCATCAGCGCGTTCTGCTCGACCAACAAGATCGTCGTGCCTTCTTTGTTGATCTGCTGAATCGTATCAAAGATCGCCTCCACCAGCACCGGAGCCAGGCCCATAGACGGCTCATCCATCAGTAAAATGCGCGGGCGGGCCATCAGGGCGCGGCCGATAGCCAGCATCTGCTGCTCGCCGCCAGAGAGGGTGCCGGCAATTTGCCGGCGACGTTCCTTGAGGCGTGGGAACAGGGCAAACACTCGATCTAGGTCTTGTTCGATCTCTGGCTTCGATGTTCGAGTATAAGCGCCCATCTCCAGGTTCTCCATCACTGTCAGGCGGGTGAAGATCCGGCGTCCTTCGGGCACCATGGCCACCCCCTTATAGACGATTTCGTGGGGTTTATAGGGGGCCAAATCTTCACCTTCCAGTCGAACGTGTCCATGGCGGGGTTTCATCAAGCCGCTGATCGTGCGCAGGGTAGTGGTCTTGCCGGCGCCGTTGGCGCCAATCAGGGTAACGATCTCTCCCTTCTTAACGCTGATCGAGATGCCTTTCAAGGCGTGAATGTGTCCGTAGTAGGAGTGAATGTTGTCAACCTCGAGGATCGGCATGGCAATTTCTCCGCGGAATCATCTTGCTGCTGGGCTAGCATGCACCTGGCCAAGGCCGCTTGCTGCGCCACGGCCGAGATAGGCCTCAATCACGCGTTCATTGCGTTGGATCTCAAGCGGCGTTCCTTCGGCAATCTTCTGGCCGAAGTCCAACACCGTGATCAGCTCCGAGATGTTCATGACCACCCGCATCTGATGCTCGATGAGCAAGATCGTGATCCCGAGCTCATCGCGCAGGCGGCGGATGAAGTTGATCATATCCTGGGTCTCGCTGGGGTTCATGCCGGCCGTAGGTTCGTCGAGCAAGAGCAACTTCGGTCGGCTGGCCAAGGCGCGGGCGATCTCCAGGCGGCGCTGTTCGCCGTAAGGGAGATTCTTGGCCAACATGTCCCCTCGTCCTTGCAGGCCGACAAAGCGCAACAAGTGCTTGGCCTCTTCAAGGGCCTCTCTTTCTTCCTTGACGACCCAACTGGGGCGGATCACGCTGCCGATCAGGCCGGCTTTGAGATGAGGATGCATACCCACCAAGATGTTCTCCACCGCCGTCATGTTCTTGAACAGGCGAATGTTCTGATAGGTGCGTGAAATCCCCAAGTGGGTCACTCGATCTGGCGAGAGACCGGTGATGTTTCGGCCGTTGAATAGAATCTCACCTTCTTCTGGCGTATAGAAACCAGTCACGCAGTTAAAGAAGGTGGTTTTGCCGGCGCCGTTCGGTCCGATAATGCTATGGATAGATTGTTCCCTCACTTCCAGGTCGATCTTGCTCAACGCTTCCAAACCGCCAAAGCGTTTGGTGACTTTTTTGGAAACCAAGATAGCCATGAGTTCTCTCCTGCTCTACGAAGCGGGTACTGGTTCGGCGCCTTTCAACTCTTCTTCTGCCTCGTGCAGCTCCAGGCGACGACGTTCCTCGGGCCATAACCCTTCAGGGCGGGTGACCATCATGGTGACCAGCAGAGCGCCATAGACCAAGTAACGGAACTCAGCGAACTCACGCAGCAACTCGGGAGCGCCGATCAAGACCAGGGCGCCAACGAAAGCCCCCGGGATCGAGCCCATGCCGCCCAGGATGAGCAAGGCGAGCACGTTGATCGAAACCAGGAAGTTCATGCTGTGGGGATAAACCGAGGTCAATTTGGCAGCAAAAATGGTGCCGGCCAGGCCAGAGAACACGGCGCCGGTGGCAAACGCCAAAAGCTTTACCACAACGTGGTTGATGCCCATCGCCATGGCCACATCTTCGTCTTCGCGCAGAGCCATCCAGGCGCGACCCAGGCGTGAATCTTTTAGGCGGATGGCGATGAAAAGGATGATCCCTACACCAAGCAGGAAGAGGTAGTATAGCTCTTCCTGAGTGTTCAACACCATGCTCCCAATTCGCGGCTGAGCGATCAACTGGATGCCCTGTGTGCCGCCTAGCCACGGACGTAGCCAGTCGGAGAGCACCAGCAGACGAACGATCTCGCCAAATCCTAGCGTGACGATCGCCAGGTAGTCGCCGCGCAACTTGAGCACCGGCAAGCCTAAGATCAGGCCTGAGATGAACGAGATTACTAAAGCAAAGGGGAGTGCCTGCCAATACGTCAGGGGCTCAGCGCGCAGCTCAGGCGAGGTCAACACGCCCATGGTGTAAGCGCCGATGGCAAAGAAAGCCACGTATCCTAGGTCAAGCAGGCCGGCAAATCCAACCACGATGTTTAATCCCAGACCCATCAGGATGTACATCATTACATTATCGAGGATCTCGCTAAAGTAGACGCCTAGAATCTGGGGCAGGGTCAGGAAGATCAAGACAATGCCGGCGATGCTCGCCCAGCGTATGGTGGGAGGCTGGTTTTTGAGGGAGAAGCCTCGGCCGGCAGGTTGACCGCTACGCCAGTAGACAAGGCCGCCAATCAGCAAGAGGAGAACGATCGCTCCGATTGGCTGTAGACCGCTGCTGGCAAACAAGACCGTTTTAAAGAGCTCGCCGACCAATCTCCACCGCACAACGATATTCATGATCAAATCGCGCATCAAACCGGTTAGGATCAGCCAGATCACCGCTTGAGAAAGCGTTCGTTGCCAGCGCGGGGGAAGCAAGTGATAAGCGCCAGCCACTGCACCGAGCAGTGCAGTGACGGCAATTAACACGAACGGGCCGGCTGGAAGTCCTTGATTGAAGGTCAACATCCCATAAAGCCGTGGGGAGGCGTTGACCAGCACGGCGCGCAGATTGATCACTTGCCCCAACAACACCAGCACCGCCAACATGACCCCTCCTACAGCGCCGGCCAATAGGCTGTGCAGAACAGTTTTGCTAGAGGTAGACGCTTTTTCTCGCCGCAACGTCAAACTCACCATGAAGAGAATCGGCGCCAGGAACAACACCTGCCCCATGCTGAACCAGCCATATACGATATATCGCTCGCCGAAGGCAGCTACCATGCCCACCAGAGAGATCAGAATGGCGATGGCTCCACCCAATACCCCAACGCGAACAGCCTCTTTCCAGGAAAAAGACGGTGCACTTATTTGCATGAGATCGTTCTCCTAGAGTTTGGTTTGGGCCATACGTTCACCCAAAATGCCGGTCGGACGGAAGATCAAGATGAAGACCAAGATTGTGAACGCAATTGCGTCTTTTAGCTGGTAGGGCGCCGGGATGCCCAGGCCATCCAGAAACAAGCTTGGTCCTACTGACTCTAAAAGACCCAACAACACGCCTCCCAAAAACGCCCCCGGCACATTGCCAATCCCTCCCAGGACAGCTGATGTGAAGGCCTTCAGGCCAGGAACGAAACCCATAAAGAAATGGGCTACGGGAAACAGGATCAAGAAAAGAATACCCGCCACTCCGGCAGAGATACCACCCAGCAAAAATGTCGTGGAGATAATGCGGTCGACATCAATTCCCATTAAGGCAGCTGTTTCCTTATCTTCGGAAACTGAGCGCATGGCTTTCCCGATCTTGGTGTACTGGACGATCGAGAAGAGAATCACCATCATGATCACTGCTCCGACGATCGCAACCAACTGGGTTTTCAGGATGCGTACATCGCCAAAGACGATAGCTCCCTGGAAAATGTCCATATCCGGATATCCCTTTTGACCGGAACCATACAAACCGCGAAACGTATACTGGAGGAAAAAAGAGGTGCCGATAGCAGTAATCAGGGGCACCAAGCGCGGCGCGTACCGTAAGGGTCGGTAAGCGATCCGCTCTACGCTAAAGGCAATCGTAGCTGAGACGGTAGCAGCCACGAGCAGAACGATCAGCAGACTAAGAACGGGATAGGAGTTCCACCATCCTGCCTGATACAGCGCGTCGGCGGCGAAGGTAGCAGTAAATGCACCACTCATAAAGATTTCGCTGTGGGCGAAGTTGATCATGCGCAAAATGCCGTAGACTAGTGTATAGCCGAGGGCGATCAAAGCGTACACGCCACCCAAGGCCAGCCCAGTAATTATTAGATCGTACCAGATCGCTAAAGTGTATTTTCCAAGGCGTAAGGTTTGAATGCTTCCCCAAACGACACCTACCAGAATAAGGATGCCCAATCCCCAAATCACAAGATCGGTGAGAGTCACTCGTTGTCGCCACATCCGTAGCATGTCGCTTCTCCTGGAGAGTTGTGGATGAGGGGCGAGGATTTCTCGCCCCTCGTTGTATGAACACCATTCACTACGGCCAGATGCGCTCCGGCGGGTAGGATGTTGTCTTGAATTCGTACACCGCAATCTTCGGGTCGGCGCAGTCGCCGGTGGGCGTGCAGGACAGGTTGCCGGTCAGGCCCTTGAAGTTCTTGGTAGCGTACATGGCATCGCGCAGGGCCTGGCGCGGGATGTACACCGTGCCGTCTGGCTGCACCACGGCGACCTTCTCGATGGCCGCGAAGATCATCATGGCCGCATCGTAGGCGTGGGCATGGAAGATGCTGATCGGATCGGTGCCAAACAGTTCTTTGTACTTGGGCAGGAAGACCGAGTTGTATTCTGCGGCGAACGCAGCTAGGTCTGGGCTAGAGAGGAACAGGCCAACCACAGCATCACCCGCGCCTTCTGGTACATCCGGCGAGAACATGCCGTCGGCGCCCATCAGATAGACCTTCTCCAGACCGGGCACTTCTTTGGCCTGACGGGTGATCAGGCTGCCAGCCTTGACGAAAATGGGATAGTAGATAAAGTCGGGGGAACCGGCGGCGATGCTGGTGAGCACGGACTTGAAGTCGGTTGCGTTCGGATCAACGGCTTCCTGCGAGGTGATGGTACCGCCCAGCTTCTTGAATTCTTCGGCAAAGACTTCCTGGAGCTTCTGGGCGTAGAGGCTGCCGTCGTGGATCGTGGCGGCCTTCTTTACGCCAAGTGTCTCCCAGGCGAACTTGGCAGCAGCAGCCCCCTGTACCTTGTCGTTGTGGGAGGTGCGCAGGTAGCCAGGATGGTTGTTCGGGTTGCCCGGCTCGGTCAGATCGGGAGCGGTGTTGGAGGGCGACACCACAACGAAGCCGGCTTGAGAGAACAGCGGCATCGCCACACGAGCAGCGCTGGAACAAGAGGTGCCGATCACGGCCACGATCGTTGGGTCAGCAGAGAGTTTGGTGCCAGCCGCCTGACCGCCCTCAGCGGAGCAGCCTTCGTCCTCACCGGTTAGCTTGATGTCGTGGCCGAGCAGCTTGCCCTTCATGGCAATCGCCACCTCGATGCCATTGCGAGAGTCGATGCCCAGGGTTTCATCGGGGCCGGCTACCACCAGAGCATAGGCGATGTGAATGGGCTCGCCCGGGGCAACTTTGACGCATCCGATGGGATCGGTGCATTGATAAGGCTCTGGCCGAGGGCCACAAGCAGCCACGAGCATGCTGATAGCAACCAGCAACCCAAGCAAGATGAATAAGCGTTTAGACATTTCTTACTCCTCCATTCGTTTCTTGAGAATGTCTCCATCAAGCAGAGGTGGATCGGTTGGCTTGATGGGTCACACTATATAGCCGACCAAGCTGTTTTGTGTCGTCATCACCTCCTTATGATAAGGGAAGATTTTAAAAAAGCCGGAGAACTGTAGAAATGAAGCGGATTCTCGCGGCCAATAAAACCTTCCTAATGGAACAATGTCATTTAATAATGCTACAGTAAATTCTAGTTCTGGTCAAGGGGTTTTTTGTTAAGATTTTCTCATTCTTGATGGCTCATACAGCAGTTGTTGGCGAATGCGGAGATCGGTATTGCGGATTTTAAGCGCTAAATTGGCAGCCAAGTTAGACATCAGACGATAGCCCAATTGCGGATAGGTTTCGCAAAGCATGATCAAGTGTTCGCAGGGGATCGCGAACAGACGTGTATCGCTTTGAGCTGCCCGAGCGGTGGCCGAGTGCAGGCCTTCATCCACGAGGGCGATCTCGCCGAAGGATTGTCCACGCCGTAGGGTGGAGACGCAATTATCTTCTTGGGAAGTTTCTTCGGAGAGCTGATCATTCGGCGTTGGGCTAAGCAGAATATCCACCTGGCCCTGCAGGATGATATATAGTTCCTTGCCGGCGCTGTGTTCACGAAAGATGATCTCCCCTTCTTGATAGACCATTTCCCGACCAATGTTTGCTATCAATTCAAGCTGGGTGGACGATAGGTTAAAGAAAATGTCGCATTGTCTAAGAAAATTGAGCAGGGAAAGGTTTGGCATAGGGACCTCCAAGGTCGGTTCGTCCGTCCCTCGGGTTATGGAATCGAAACGTTTAGCCAATCCAGCGGGTCGACTTGTACGCCGTTCACCCAGAGTTCCCAGTGAAGGTGCGGGCCGGTAACACGCCCAGTTCCGCCGATCTTGCCGATCCGTTGGCCAGCGCTCACTTGTTCGCCCACCGAGACGTAGATTTCTTCTTGGTGCCAGAAGCCGCCGTAGATTCCCCAGCCATGGTCGATCACCGTGGCGCCGCCGCGGATGGCCAAGCGATCGGCGAAAACCACTACTCCTGGCGCAGGGGCATAAATGTCGTATGGGTGTTTTTCGGAGCAGATGCCATAATCTACGCCGCCGTGGAAACTGGTGTAAAGGCCGTTGTTGTAGGAACGCCGCACACCAAACCAGTCCTTGATGCAATATTGTGAATCAACTGGCAGACGGAACGGCTCTTGCCAATATTTTTGTGGGGTGACAGGAGACACCACCTCGAGAATGCGTTGGCTTTCGGCTTCGTTCAAGGCTGGGTCAAGCGTAGCTTGGTTAACGTAGAGGGAGGTTGTGGGATAGTTTCCTGAAACCACCAAGACCATCTGTTCATAGGATTGGCGGCTACCATCCGGCAGGATGGCGTCTAGGCGGATGGGGTAGATCCCCGGTTCCAATAAGGCATGGATGCCTTGCAAGGCAACCCATTGATCCTGGCCTGTTTGGAAGAAGCGTAGAGGGCGATCGACGAGCATTCCACTCAATGTGACCTGGGGCGCCGTCTTGACCAGCAGAATGGCAGTGCCACCCTGTTTGAGTGGTAGGGTTTTGATCTGAGCATGGAGAAGGGCAGGGGGTAGACCGCCGGCCCGGTCATCGGTCTGGCCAAGAGCGTAGAGCGGATCGCCGGGGAGAGCAAGCCAAGAGCCGGTTAGGTGGTTGAGGGTCGCCAGTGTCCATACGTCGCTGTTGAGTTGTACCGCCAATTCGAGCAGGGTTTCGTTTGGGGCCAAGGTGACTGTCGAGGTCAAAGGGGCGCCCGAGTCGGGGCGTGGGACGATTACGTTTGCCCCCACATAGAGCTGCGAGGGACTTGTCAGGCGATTTAAGCGTTGCAGGAGCGGGAGAGGGGTTTGGTGGCGTCGTGCTAAACTGCGTAGGGTATCTCCGAGGCCAACCACTTCGGTGGTCAGGATGCCACTCACGCCCTCAAAGCCGGGGAGGATCAATCGCTGACCGGGAAACAAGGTGTGGTTTTCGGTCAGACCATTGGCCCGCATGAGCTCGCTTAGAGGGATGTTGAATCGCTTGGCAATTCCCCATAGCGTGTCGCCAGGTTGCACAATGTACACCGGTCCGCTGCCTTGGGCAGCAGCCGGTTGGGGGACGAGGAAAACTAGCAGCAGGGTGAGAAGGAGTAGGGAGAACAGTTTATGGGGTGTCATCAAACTGCACGATCTGGCCGATTTGTAGATCGTTGAGCCGACTGGGGTGGGTTTCTAACACATAGCGGGCTGGAGCTTGAGGCAGGTACGCTGGTCGCCAAGCTCGCGCGAGAGTTTTGTCCACCACTTGGCCGGCATCATTGATCCAGAACACAGCTAAATCGAACGAGACGCCCAGCATATGGATTGCTGTATCCAGGCGGCTAGTGCGTCCGGAGTCCAAGAGAAGACCTTCGTCGGGTCGGATCGGCGGGTGGAAGGTGTAACCGCGCAAGCGACAGAGAAAGGATCGGCAGTATTTGACGCGCAATGTGAACGCAGCGCCGGTGGAAGAGCGTATGAAGACGAAGCGTGAAGGCGTCATGAACAGAGGAGAGAAGGCCCATCGTAGGTCAAATCGGAACACCGCATGCGTCAACTGCGCCGGCCGAGCACTTTTTCGACGCTGGCCAGCAATTCTTGTGGGCTGAACGGCTTTGCGATGTAGTCATCCACCTTAGCGATGTGTAGACCCAACACCTTGTCAATGCTCTGGGCTTTAGCGGTCACTACGATAACTGGAATGTGTCGGGTGGCTTCGTCCGCTTTCATTTGCTGGTATACTTCCCAGCCATCCATGTCGGGCATCATCAGGTCGAGCAGGACCAGATCAGGTCGCAGCTCACGAATTTTCTGAATGCCTTCTGTGCCCCCAGCAGCGCCGTGAACTTTGAAACCGCGACGCTCTAGGATGAGGCGGATTAAGTCGATCATTTCCGGCTCATCTTCGATGCAAAGGATTTGCTTGTAATCGTTTTCATCCATAGGCTTCTTCTGTTCTCGAGAAAAGTTTACCACAGAAATGGGATGATGAGACTGATTACGTGGAATGTGAATGGGATACGCGCAATTCTGAGCAAGGGTGAATTGGAGTGGGCATTTGAACGGCGCCCGGATGCGCTCTGCCTACAAGAAGTCAAGGCGCGTCCTGAACAGGTGGAGGAAACTCAGCGAGTGCGCCCTGGCTATCAGGTGTTCTGGAACGCCGCTGAGCGTCCTGGCTATAGCGGCGTAGTGACTTATTCTGCGGTCCTACCGCTGGAGGTGGAGTTTGGTCTGGGGGAGGAGCGATTTGATCGGGAAGGGCGCGTCATTCGTACGCGTTATCCGGAATTTCTGCTTTACAACGTTTATTTCCCAAATGGTCAACGCGGCCGAGAGCGGGTCGAATATAAGCTAGATTTTTACGCTTATTTGCTGTCCATCTGCGACGAACTACACGCTCGCGGCGAGAGGATCGTGATCGCTGGGGATTTCAACACGGCTCATCAACCGATTGATCTGAAGAACCCAGAAGAGAATGCAACCATCTCAGGCTTTTTGCCCGAAGAGCGAGAATGGGTGCAGCGCTTTTTGGAGCATGGGTTTGTGGACGCTTATCGCCGTCTGTATCCCGATCGGGTGCAGTATACGTGGTGGACTTACCGTTTTGCGGCGCGACGGCGGGGCATTGGTTGGCGAATCGACTACTTTTTGGTCTCGGAGGCGTTGTTGCCTTATGTGAAGGATGTGATTGTGCATGAAGATGTGCTTGGGTCTGATCACTGTCCAGTAGAGCTCGAGCTGGCGATTTAAGCCGAGCGGGTAATGTGGGTTTTGTTAGAAAACTATATAAAAGGTTTGTCGATTGGAACGCGTAGTTGTATAATTTAACAGGAAATTGGAGGTTGCTTTGAATCAGCAGCGTGGACAATCCTTTTTGGTAACATCTTTGCTTATCGTGGCAATTTTGGCCATGATCTTCATGGCTTTTCAGCGCGAGGGAAGTGGCGCTAGTCAGCCGCTTACCATCAACCAGCTAGCGCGTGATGTCCAAGCCGAGCGGGTGAAGCGGATTGTCGTAGAAAATAATGACCGCCTGCTCGTGGTTTATAAAGACGGTACTGAGAAGGGATCGCAAAAAGAAGAAAATGCGACGCTGGTGGATCAATTATTGAGTTTGGGCGTCTCGCCGGAGCGGTTGCTCTCTGATGATTTGAAGATCGAGATTCGGCCGCCTAGTCAGTGGGCGAGTCTCCTCGGTGCGGCCGCTTATTTGTTACCAGTATTGGTGATGGTCGGCGTCTTGTGGTTTATCTTTCGTCAAGCGCAGGGATCGAACAACGCCGCCCTGTCGTTTGGCAAGAGCCGCGCTCGCATGTTTACCGGCGATCATCCCACTGTCACTTTTAACGATGTGGCCGGCGTGGACGAGGCAAAGGAAGAATTGCGCGAGGTGGTTGAGTTTCTGAGGGAGCCGCAGAAGTTCATCCAGTTGGGGGCGCGCATTCCCAAGGGGGTATTGTTGGTTGGCCCGCCCGGCACTGGTAAAACTTTGTTGGCCAAGGCCGTCTCCGGAGAGGCAGGAGTGCCCTTCTTCTCGATCTCCGGGTCGGAGTTTGTTGAGATGTTCGTCGGCGTGGGCGCCAGTCGAGTGCGCGACTTGTTCGATCAAGCACGACGCCATTCGCCGTGTATTGTGTTTGTGGATGAAATTGACGCTGTGGGGCGACAGCGCGGGGCCGGCCTAGGTGGATCACACGATGAGCGTGAGCAGACGCTCAACCAGCTGTTGGTGGAAATGGATGGCTTTGATACTGATACCAATATCATTATTATGGCGGCTACCAACCGGCCGGATATCCTGGACCCGGCGCTGCTCCGTCCTGGACGATTTGATCGCCGCGTGGTGCTCGATCGGCCAGATGTCAAGGGACGCGAGGCCATTTTGCGAGTTCATGTCAAGGGCAAGCCGCTTGCCCCGAATGTGGATTTGGTCGCTCTGGCGCGCAGCACGCCTGGTTTTGTAGGCGCTGACCTGGAGAATCTGGTTAACGAAGCGGCCATCTTGGCTGCCCGCCGTAACAAGAAGCAGATCGGCCAAGCGGAGCTGGAAGAGGCGATCGAGCGGGTAGTGATGGGACCTGAGCGTAAGTCACGTTTGATCTCGGATGAGGAGAAACGGATCATCGCCTATCACGAGGCCGGCCATGCCGTGGTAGCGAATGCCATTCCTGAAGCCGATCCGGTTCAGAAAGTGACAATTGTCGGACGTGGTCAGGCTAGTGGTGTCACTTGGTTTCGCCCTGAAGAGGACCGCGTCCTGCTTTCGCGCAAGAAATTGATGGCAATTTTGAGTTATGCGTTAGGTGGCCGTGCTGCTGAGGAGTTGGTCTTTGATGACATCACTTCGGGAGCCTCCAACGACATCGAGCAGGTTACGCGCATGGCTCGTACTATGGTGACGCGCTTGGGGATGTCTGGCGAGCTCGGTCCCTTGATCTATGGCCAGAAGGAAGAGTTGATCTTCTTGGGTCGTGAGATTGCCGAGCAACGGGATTATTCCGAGGCAGTGGCCGAGCAGATCGATCGTGAGGTGCGTCGGATTGTTGATGAGGCTTATCATCGAGCAAAGAGCATCTTGCAGCAATATCGCGCCCAATTGGATGCGGTGGCCAATAAATTGTTAGAGGTGGAAACGCTTACTCGCGAGGAGTTTGAGGCTATCTTCCCACCGCCTTTTGGGAAGAAGAGCGGCACTCCACAGTTGGTTGGCTCGTTCGAACGCTAACGAAATGTAAGAGCCTTCCGGGGAAGACCGGAAGGCTCTTTGTTTGGTTGGTTGGGATTTTACTGTTGGCCGGCGGCTTCTTTGTGTTGTCGCACGAGCTCGCGGCGCAGGATCTTGCCAACAGTGGTCTTGGGTAGTTCGCTGCGGAACTCGTAGTGGGTGGGGACTTTGTAGGCGGCCAGGCGCTCTTTGCAGAATGCTTTGAGTTCTTCTTCGGTCACTGTCTCGCCGGGCTTGGGCACGATCCAGGCTTTGACCGTCTCGCCACGATACGGATCGGGGATGCCGGCCACGGCGGCCTCTAGAACTTTGGGGTGAGAGATCAACACCTCCTCTACTTCGCGCGGCCAGACCTGGAACCCGCCGGGTTTGATCAGTTCTTTCTTGCGGTCTACGATGTAGAAGTAGCCGTCCTCGTCCATGCGGGCAATATCACCAGTGAACAGCCAAACATGGTCGTCTTTCAAGGTGCGCAGAGCATTGGCGGTTTCGGTGGGCATATTGTGGTAGCCCTTCATAACCTGTGGGCCGCGCAGCACCAGCTCGCCGATCTCGCCAACCGGCATCTCTGTTTCGCCGTCGTCCAGGCTGATGATCTTGGCATCTACGTCTGGCAGAGGCAGGCCGATCGAGCCAGTTTTGTTGATGCCGTTCAAGGGGTTGCAATGGGTGGCAGTGGGAGCTTCGGAGAGGCCATAGCCCTCAAAGAGTTTGCCGCCGCTCAGTCGCTCGAAGGTTTCTTTGGTCTCTCGCATCAGAGGCGCCGAGCCAGAAACGCAGGCCTTGATGGATTGCAAGCTCACTTTGCCAGATTGCACTTCGGGTCGGTTGTTGATTGCATTGTAGAGGGTGGGAACTCCTGGGAAGATGGTGGGTTTGTACTTCTGAATGCTGGCTAAGACGTCTGGGATGTCGCGTGCGTTGGGGACCATGACCAGGCTGGCGCCACTAGCGATGCCGAAAAGCATGCCAGCCACCATGCCGTAGACATGGAAGAGAGGAATGGCCATGAGCACGATTTCTTTGCCTTCCTCGAGGCCAGGCATCCAAGCCTTCATTTGGAAGGTGTTGGCCAGGACGTTGAAATGGGTGGCAACCGCTGCCTTGGAGATTCCGGTGGTGCCGCCACTGTATTGGAACAGTGCGGTGTCGTCGGGGCCGATATCCACGCCAGGGCGTGAGGCGCCGGCATATTTGGCAAGCAGGTCTTGGAACCAGATGTCTCCTTCGGCTAGGCCGCCCTCGATGCGGAAGCCGGCCTTCTTCTCTCGCAGCAAGGTGAAGAGGAGGCGCAGGGCCGGCGGTAAGGCTTCCTTGATATTTGTGACGATCAATTTCTTGATCTTGGTCTTTGGTTGTGCCTTTTTGATGGTGTTGTAGAAATTGGTCATCACAAACATGATCTCTACGCCGGCGTCATTGGCTTGATATTCAATCTCTGGTGGAGTGTAGAGAGGGTTGGTTGCCACCACAACACCGCCAGCTTTTAGGATACCGAAGTAGGCCATGACGAATTGGGGCGTGTTCGGCATGAAAATGCCCACCCGATCCCCCTTCTTGACGCCCATGTCTACCAGGGCGGCTGCAATGCGATCGGTGATTTCGTCCATCTCTTTATACGTAACGACCGCACCTTTGAAAATTGTGCAGGCGCGGTCAGGATACTTCTGGGCAGCATCCTTGAGGAGTTGGAAGAGAGGGACTTTCGGATAGTCAATGGTAGTCGGTACCCCCCTATCGTAGTGTTTGTACCAAGGTCGGTCACTCATAGTCTTCTCCTCTCCAAAATGGGTGAGTTAGGGGACCATTTGCCGATTTAATTCAAGTATATCATGATATAATCACTGTGATTATTCTAAAGATGGTAAAAGTGTGGTTAATTGGTTGTGAGGCAGTCCGAAAACCATCTCACAACCCATGAAGAAAGGAGCACACTGAGATGCGCCTGAACCTGATTTTACCAAAAGTTGAGCCGACCGAATATGAATTCCCAACCCAATGCCCTCAAAAAGGGTGTCAGGGAAGGC
>CAKZJX010000044.1 GCA_937120535.1 uncultured Anaerolineae bacterium | reverse complement strand
CGCCCAACGGGGAAGCTCAGCCGCCGCGCGGTCTCAAGCGCCGGGTCTCCACCACACCTCAAGCCCGCAGACGCCGACTACTTCAATAGCCGCCGATCAGCGCGGTCGGCTGGAGCGACGTGTTAGCCGGAAAGGTGGCTACACATAGCTCCACTTGAGCCGACCCGCTCGCTCGACACGATGGCTAACTGAAACAAGACAATTCGATTGATTCTACCGCTCTCAACGTGGAGGTTGAAGGGCGGCATGTTTTGTTTCGCTGGCAGGGTTGCTCAACTGCTTTGATGCGCTATGACTGAGCTTGCTCGACCTGCGCCACTCCCGTCACAAATCAGCCTGCTTGCACCGACCGTGTGGTCCTCACAGGGGGGCAGCTGCTGCCTGAAATGGCACACCGCTCCGCGCCAGTGGGCTAGTCGCACTTACTCCCTCCCGCCTTCATGCTCTCCGGGCTACCAATAGGTTCTATGGTGGGGGTGGTACACCCGGTATAACCGTGAGCGCCCCTACCACACCGGTAGCAATGGCGCCTGCTACAGCCCAAGCTAGCCACCAGACAATCCCTGCAGCAATCGCCGCGTAAATAATCGCAACGATAGCATCCCAAGTCGGATACCGGCATACGTTCCAACAGAAGCCCCTTTTGCTCTCGTAAACGGCAAAGCATGGCTTCCAGGTATCCCACCAGGATGCGACGTGGAGGTTAAAAACCATCGTGTTTGATGGCACGTGGCGTACCAAGGCGCCCGCATGCCAGACATTACGGCGAATGCAACTGCCCAAGAAATGCTTCTCGATGCTCACCCGGATAAAGTAATCGCCGACGAAGGTCTTGTAGTCCCAATTCGGCGCTACGATTCCGGAAATAACCTCCTCGGGCAGAAAGTCCTTCCCTGGCTCGACCTTTGGGAGAACATGAATGCCTAGCGAGTAGCCTGTCTCCAAGGATTGAAAGGTTGTCAAAGGGTGTAGAGCAATTGGCACTAGAGGTTCAGGTAAGTTCGCAAGAAGGCGAGCAATGTCTGCTGACTCTTTCATTGCCTCAGTCTTGTCATCAACCGGGTCAACAGGTGTTGCGAGCCTGTCAAGGGCTGTCGTTGGGAACGTCCCCAGGCTAATTCCCGTTCGCGTCAGTACTTCAATGGTTCCTGAAGGACTCACGAAGAGCTGAAAATCAGCCTCTTGGGTAGCGCTCAGTGCCAGAGGCGTCGTGCCCAAATCGGGGATGGAGGAAACAGCGATGCCGCCGGCAGTGATCCCTGCCAGTCTCAAGAAATCACGACGGTTCAGGTAATTCATGGATACTCCTCCCTGTTTATTTTCTGGGCTGGAAGTCCAGACTTGACTACGATATAGCAGGCTTCAACTTTTGAGCAAGAAAGGCTCAAGGTCCCAAAGGATAAGTCGTCCATCCAGTCCACCGGTGATCAACCGGCCCCCAGGTAAAAGCTCGACAGCGACCACGAGGTCCCGATGTCCGTTAATCATCGTAACACGTCGCTCATAGACTTCGCCCTCCTTCTTCCATAAACTGAGCGATTCTCCGATATCATCCACGATAAGGCTGTGATCCAGGTATTTGCGCACCAGACCGGTCTCGTGTTGTACTGGCTGGAATCCCTGTGGCTGCTTGCGCCAGACCCAAAACTCGGGTTTATGCCGCCATCGGACAATGAGAAAACGTGTTCCTTGATCATTGGAAATAATCTCACCTGCTTCAGTTTCCATTATGTCTGTAATGGGACTCATATGTCCCTGGAGGACTTGTTGTAGCACAAAGAACTCGTTGTCTGGATCTTGTTGCCAGACCTTAATCAAGGCATCATCTCCCCCAGCCGAGATTAAGTTATCCTCCCGAGTCCAACATAGAGCACGGATAGCACAGTTGTGAGCCTGTAGCATTTTAGTGGCAGTCCAGGATCCGGAGGCAATATTCATTTGCCAGATGTTGATTTTTCCATCACGATCGCCAGAGAGGAGATGGCCTTGGGCATCCTCTAGAAGAGCAGAAGCCCATTTCAGAGGTAGTTCTTGTTTGAACTGGAAAACACCTTGCGCTGTTGACCACTCCCATACGACAGGCGGAGTTGCCGTAAGGTATGCCCAGGTGATCAGATGGCCTGGCCGGGTCTCCAGAATGCGGTCATTAAATTCCCAATAGTCGGTCTCGATGCCCAAATGTTGGCGCAGAGACAGATGATCTCTCCTCAGATCCATGTCCCAAATAGTAATTCCGCCATGATGACCAGCCGACACCAGTCTTCCACGTTGGGTTCTTCGCACAAGCAGAACCTCGGTGTGAGGTGTAGGGATTTGTGAGACTAAGGCGAGTTTACCTGTTTGAGTTGCTAGCTCCCACACTTTGAGCAACCCATCTCCACCACCGGAAATGATGTGACCATCGAGCAATAGACCAAGTGCCCAAACGCCATGGCGATGGGCGTCTATGACTTGGAGAGGAATAAGGTCTTGAGTAGTCATGTAGGTTCACTCCTTCCGTTTACGCAATGAAATTCAAGTTTGATAGTTCGATTGAGCCAGCCAGCGCTGTCCGACGTAGTGCATCACTCAGAGCCAGCAAGCCGGTCACCCTCTACTCTCTCACGCGATCAAGCCTTTCCGGCTAACTAACAATTAGGCTGATTCACTCCGTCTATTGCCGCATTTGGGGATATTAGACGGATATCTTCCGTCTAATATCCCCAAAAGTTGCATTAGACGGATTTTATCCGTATAATAGGCCTAAATTGTGGGATTAGACGGCAAATCATCCGCCTAACACGCGAAAAGTGGACAACTGCTGTCGGCAATACCGTCTGACAGCAAATACATTGTAAGCCGCATTCCTGAAAATGTCAAGAGGGATTTTTCGTCATGACGACCGATCCGTTGCCCAAAACCGCCCCCGCCAGGCCGCAGCAGAAAAAGCTGCTCGATGTCGTGCGCGAGGTCATCCGCCGCAAGCACTACTCCATCCGCACCGAGGAAGCCTATGTGAACTGGATCCGCCGCTTCATCCTCTTCCACAACAAGCGCCACCCCAAAGAGATGGGCGCCCAAGAGGTCGAAGCCTTTCTCACCCACCTGGCCGTCGAGGAACATGTCGCCGCCTCCACCCAGAACCAGGCCCTCGCCGCCCTCCTCTTCCTCTACCGCGAGGTGCTCGGCCGGGAACTCGATGCCCCCATCCAGGCCCTGCGCGCCAAAGAGTCGCAGCATCTGCCCGCCGTCCTCACCAAAGACGAGGTCCGCCGCGTCATCGCCCAACTCTCCGGCATCTATCAGCTCATCGCCCAACTCCTCTACGGCTCCGGCCTGCGCCTGCTCGAGGCCCTCCGCCTGCGCGTCAAGGATATTGACTTCGAGCGCCGCGCCATCATCGTGCGCGACACCAAAGGGGACGAGGACCGGGTCACCATGCTGCCGGAAAGCGTGGTCGAGCCGCTCAAGGAGCACCTGCTGCGGGTCAAGCGCCTGCACGAAGAGGACCTGGCCAACGGCTACGGCAGCGTCTATCTGCCCGACGCGGTGGAACGCAAATACCCCAACGCCGCCCGCTTAGGTTTCCAGCTCACCCCGGCCTGAAAGAGCTGTTGGGCGGTGTTTTAGAAATATCATGGTTGTTTGCTCAAGAAGTTGACCAACAACCGGGTATATTCTTGTGCGCGGTTGAGATAGGGAAAATGTCCCGCGGAAGAGAAGGTGTGAACCGTCGCGGTCGGATAGGCGGCTTTCAATTGTTCCCGCAACGTCAACTCCACGAGTGGATCGTTGTCCGACTCAACGATCAATACAGGAATAGTGGGCGCAGGGACAATGAATTTCTCAATCACACAGTAGTAGCGTCCCACCAATTGGGCCTTGCTCACCCTCCCATAGCCAATTTCATTTAAAAAGGCCAAGGTCAACTCATCGTCACCTGAAGTCGGGTAAATCGTCTGCTGAAAATTACTTCGAAACACAGAGAGCACCAGCCATTCAGGCAGATAGGGCAGTATCGCGCCTAACGTGCGATTCTTTTCGGCGATCAAGTCATTGGGCGGGAAGGTGTTTGATAAGACCGCACGGCGAATTCTCCCAGGGTGCTGCGCCATAAGATATTGAGCGAAATATCCGCCCAGCGACGTGCCGACGACATTAAACTCTTGCACCCCTTCCCGTTCGAGAATAGCCAAAACGCCTTTTTCTAATTCCCCCAAACTTTGTACGGGCGGATAGGTCACGGATATGATGCGATACTTTCCCTGGAGCGCTTCGATTTGTTGCCACCAGATGTCATAAGCGCCTGTCATGCCATGCAAAAAGAGAATCGTCTCTTGACCTTGCCCGATAGTGACATAGTCCCAGTTCGCCCCTGCTATTTGAAGAGACTGTGGCGGATTCGCTTTCCGGAAAGATTGGAGTGCGTTGGCGATAGTAGGATCCACCCTGGAATATAATTGCTCAAACGGAACGTTGAGTGTGGGCCAGAGATAAAGAGCAATTAGCCCTACCACGATGAGTAAGGGAAGAAGCCACTTGAGTTTTGAACGCATATAGCATTTTCCTTTCAGCGCGCCGCCCAACGGTATGGCTCACCTGCCGAGCGGCGCTGGCAAGACACACTTGCTAACCAGAACGACTGCAGGCAAAATTCATCTATACCCTCCGAGCGAAGCGAGGTCAGTGTGCAGCCGATGTTGGGCGTGATCACGCTTCAGAATGCAAAGTTACTTGGCATCATCACTTATTGTACTCTTGAGCAAATTGGATAATCTGATTTTCCAGCTCACCAATATCTGTAGGAAGTTGAATGGATCTCAGATTTTGACCATACGAAGAAACGGTAATTCCATCTATTCGGTAACGCCCAAAAGGATTCACTATCCGATAGAGTTGACGGTCTGGTGCATGAACTGGATCGCCAGAAATATCTACCAAAAATAGTATATATTCTTCTCCAATTTTATAGAATGGGTCGTCAGTTATCTCTTCAATGCCTCGCAAGCCTGTCGGGTCAACTCCCCCTGTCTGCATGACAAGAATCTTAGTGGGCACTTTACCAACATACGTCTCCAATACCTCAAAGGCTGTGTCGGAGAAGAACACTTCAGATATTACTGTGTCTACAATGTTGCCATTTTCATCCCATACTGGCAACTCACTACTAATTACACGAGTAATAGGCGCCTCAGCAACACGCGCTCTCACAACAATATCAGATTCCAACACTAATTGATCTATCGTCATAGCATTAGAAACCCAAGTTACACTAGATGCATTGAGCGGAAGATCTGCCACATCGCTAGTTGCGACGAACAGGTTGCTCCTATTTTCTCTATGCTTTTGTTCTTGGTAAAACAACATGATGGATATTATCCCTATTATTAGCGATATACTGACAACTGTTAGTACTATCTTTTTCATGGTTTCCTCCAGAGAAAACTATATCGCAGGATTGATGCACTCCAGATTTTAGTATCTGGCATTAATCAAAATAATGTCTTGAGCGTTAGGAACACTGCCGTTACCCATAACGCTTGTTGGGTCACTTGAATGTGCCAAGGAATAACAATGCCCGAGTTCATGCATTGCTAATTTTTGCACTTCTGCATCTGTGTAGAAAGATGGATTTCTGGTGATGTAGTAGGCATTTAGACGTGCTTCGCAACTCTTGTAGGTGCTATTGTAGGCGGTACTATTATTGCATTGGTTGCTTGTGTTGCATATATAGGCATATCCAGCCCAGCCGCTATCTCCAAAATCCGCATATTTTGTAGTGATGTGCGTCGTGGTACAGTTGTAGTACATGTTAAGGTCGGTATCAGCGCTCCAACGCGCAGAGGCGTTTTGAGTTTGGTCGAAATATCCTGACCCTTGATGGCAACGATTAAGGTCACTGGTGGGAAAATAACCCGAACCCAAATAATAGGGAGTCGGCGTACTTGTTGGTGTGCGCGTTGGCGTTTTTGTAGCAGTCCTCGTTGGTGTCCTAGTCGGTGTTTTGGTTGGAGTTCTCGTAGGCGTTCTTGTCGCTGTTCGAGTTGGTGTCCGAGTTCGGGTAGCAGTCGCCGCCGCCAATTCAGAAGCCGATGCGCCGCCAAAGGAAGCGATGGCGAATAAAAAGGCGGATAGCAAAACAAAAAATACAAACATCTGGCGTTTCAAGGACTTGTGGAATATGTTCACCTCCAAGCTAATAAGTGTGTATGGTGGCGACATCAGCCGCCCAACGGTTTGCGTTACCTGCGCTGGGGCGGGGACGGCGAAGCCGTCCAACCAGAAAAATGATAAGGCGTGTGAAACTGCTTGGGATGTGCGCAGAATCCCCAGCGTCAGGTGCAACATCCCTCGACGGCTGGGCCGTCGTTCCTCCAGGGGGAAACAGGGGCGCGGCTCCCAATACACAGTATACTCAAAAACGGCAGGCACGCAAGCCGTACAATTCGCATTGGCGCAGGCGCAAGCCGCCCGAGGTGCAACGTGGTTTCCGGCTGCGATGATTTGTCCATTGGTGGCGCCCCAGGCGACCCCGTTCAG
>CAKZJX010000043.1 GCA_937120535.1 uncultured Anaerolineae bacterium | reverse complement strand
AATAAACGAACACGCGTCCGCCCCCATTCGTTTATTCGTTCTCCTATTCGTTGACGGTCGCTCTCACACGAGGGCCAGCAACGAATTTCGACCACGAATGAACGAACACGCGCCCGCCCCCATTCGTTTATTCGTTCTCCCATTCGTTGACGGTCGCTCTCACACGAGGGTCAGCAACGAATTCCGGTCACGAATAAACGAATGCGCGTCCGCCCCCATTCGTTTATTTACGTCCAGGAAATAAACGACCATTATCATCGGCAGGGACGATGTGCTTGAGAACGATCTCGTCTGTACCGACGACTACATGGTCCAGCACCAATCGAATCACTTCCTGTTGGAGTTGTGGAGCGGGGTTCTCCATGCTTGCATTGATCTTTCGGCAAAAGGTTTCGAAATCTTCCACGATGGCTTGTTTGATTTGTTGCTGATAGGCAAGGCGGTCGAGTTGCTCCAACCGCATTTGGATGGAAGTCCGTTCCTGGTCAATGTGCGCCTTGCGTTTGGACAACTCGGTCTTGTCAATCTTCCCTTCCTGAAACAAATCCAGCAATCGTTGCCATTGATTTTCCAGCGCTTTCAAGCGTGTCTGCAAACGATTGGGCTCGTCGGGCGCGTTGGGACTGATGTGCATTTCGCTTTCCCAGGCGTCCGCCAACAGGGTCGGATTTTTCAAGAGATCAACGACAGCCTGCCAGACCAAGGGTTCAATCACTTCGGCATTGACCGAACAGGTGTGGCGGGGAAATTCAGATCGGCTGCGTTTTTCGCGGATACAAGAGTAGTAGATGTGTCCACGCCGTTTGCGGGCAGTCAGCGTCCGTCCGCACACGCCGCAAACCAACAGGCGACTGAGGAGGAAGAAATGCTTTTTGTTGTTGCGCAGAGAGAACTTGAAGTTGGTTTTCAAACGTTCCTGGGCTTTCAACCACGTCTCTTCCGAGACCAACGGCGGTACGCTCATCGGAATCCATTCTTCTTCTGGGCGGGGTAGGTGCGCCGCATACCGTTTTTTGCCGCGTCCCACTTTGCGCGGTTTGCCAATCACCTCGTAGCAAGTACGTGTGCGATTGTAATACGTGTTTCCCATATAAGCAGAGCGTGAAAGAATGTTTTGCACCAGGCCGGGATACCAACGTTTGCCGCGTGGCGGCATGGAGGCAAGATTTTGGTTCAAAAACTCGACGATTGGCAGGATACGCCCATCGTTTTCCGTGTATTCCTGGAAAATATATCTCACGACCGCCGCTTCCATGGGATGTTCTTCCCATCGTCCGCCATTGGGTTCACTGACCCGAATGTACCGATAGCCATACGGCGCAACGCAATGCACCCATTCCCCACGGCGAATGCGATACAGTTTTCCGCGCCGCAAGCGTTCGGTCAGCACGGCGCGCTCATACTCGGCAAACAGTCTTGAATGCCCAACAGCAATTGCCCTTGCGGGTTGTCTTCCACTGACGGCTGATTGACGAAGATCACGCTCACCCCTAGCCGTTTCAACTCGTCTATCAAAATCCATTGATGGGCATATTTCCGCAACAGCCGATCAGGACTGAGACACAACACCGTATCAAACAAGCCTTCCACCGCCAAGTCCCGCAAACGATCCAATGCCGGGCGCGATAATCGTGCTCCGCTGACCGCCTGATCCAAAAAATACAACTCCCTGGACAGCCGCAATCCTTTCTCCTGCGCATATTTCTCCAGTTCGGCCACCTGACTCTCTATGGTCGCTTCCTGCTCTTGTTGCGCGGTCGACACCCTAGCATAGATCGCTGCCAGACGAGGGGGGATGTCTGTCGAATTCTGGTTCATGTTGTGCCTCCTGAATCGGTTTTTCACGTTCAACGCTGTTTGCCGCTTGATATAAGCGCCGGTACGCATCGTGCATTCGTTCCAGCCCCAGGCGGTTGGGAAGATGTTCCATGCGGACGAAGAAGATCTGTGGCTCTTTCTGCTTCACGGCTGCCTCCTCAATGGGTTGGGAGGACAAGCCTAATCCATTCATCCGTTCCTGCGCACCGGAGCGCTGCTCCGTTCAGGAAGCTTTATTCGATATTCAAAGTGCAGTGACCCGTATGGGTCGTTTATTTCCTTGATGTATTCGTGGTCAGATTCGTCGATGGGTTTCGTGGAGGAGGCCGTCAACGAATGGAAAACGAATAAACGAATGGGGGCGGGCGCGTGTTCGTTTATTCGTTGATAGAATTCGTCGATGGTCTCTCCATCAGGATGGACAGGATAGACAGGATTTTGCATCGCTGCCCTGGGGTCAGAAGACGTCAGGCAGAGCCCGGCGGGACGAAATTCGCATTCGTGGGAGGGCGCGCCTTCGCCGACTGCCGCGCGTCCCTCAGCCCCGCACCCAGCCGCTTGGACCAGGACCTTGAGGGCGGCGCGCCGTTCGGGGATGGCCAGGCGCGGCACGGCGTAGGTCTGGAAGGCATCGGGCCGGCCGCACTCCAGCAGCAGGTAGGCCAGGGCAATTTTGCAACCGGCGCTGCCGGCCTGCTCGAACAGGTCGCGCCAGATGGTCAGGTCGCCGGTTAGGGCGGTGCGCATCAGCGGGGACACATCCTGGGCCAGCAGGGCCAGGGCGCAGGCTATTAGGGTCACGGCGGCTTGTTCAATAATTACCCTTGACGCGCAAGGAGAGCCCAGTAGAGCCAGGCATGCGAGGGGATCAGCAATGGAATCAGCTGCTGTTCAAGGGTCAAACGGCCTTCTTGCGGCTGTTCTAGAGACAGTTCGTACCATCCAAAGAGACTTATTGGACAAGCCCCCAAAACCCTTGACGTTCTCCGCCATCTTGCATAGAATAACGGGCAATCATGCTTAAGTCGTCCGCCCGCTTCTTTGCGTATTATTTTTACGGTCTCGGCGAGCCGAGGACCGGTGGCGGCGCTTAAGCAGGGGCAGCATCTCTCCTAACCCTGTTTTGATACCCAACGAGCGAGGCCACACGGTCTCGCTCGTTTCGCTTTTCTAGAAGACACCTGTGGAGGAACACCCTATGCCTGTTCGTGGAATCCGAGGCGCGATCACTGTACCGGCCGATCGTCCTGAAGCCATCGTAGACGCCACGCGCGAACTGCTCCAGGCCATTCTCGTCCAAAATGAGGCGCTGCGTGCGGAGGACATCGCCAGCGTCTTCTTCACCGTCACCGAGGACTTGACCTCAGCCTTCCCGGCACAGGCCGCGCGAGAACTGGGTTGGCAACACGTTCCAATGCTGTGCGCTCGAGAGATCCCTGTGCCCGATAGCTTGCCTCGGGTGATTCGCGTCCTGATCCACTGGAATACCAACCTGCCCCAACACGCCATCCGACACGTCTACCTGCGTCAGGCGATCCTCCTTCGCCCTGACCTGACGCCCTTCACCGAGTCGTCCACCAGCGACGCTTGATTAGCAGTCGCTCATTCCACCTTGCGAAAGGAGAACCTATGGTGATCGTGATGAAATCCAACTACACCCCGCAACAACTCGAGGAAGTGGTCAAAACCGTCCAGGCGCATGGCCTCACGCCCCATGTTAGCCATGGCGTGGAGACCACGATTGTGGCCGTGATCGGCGAGTGTCATACCATTCCGTCGGATCCGTTCGAGGCGTTGGAGGGAGTGGAAAGCGTCAAGCGCATCTCTCAGCCGTTCAAACTGGCTTCGCGACAGTTCCTTCCGGAGAATTCTGTCTTCCCGATCGATGGCTTCAGGATAGGCGGCGAGGAGATCGTGTTGATCGCCGGTCCCTGTTCGGTGGAATCGCGCGACCAGATTTTGAAAACTGCTCACGCCGTGCGCCAGGCCGGAGCCAATGCCCTGCGCGGCGGCGTCTTCAAGCCCCGCACTTCACCCTATTCCTTCCAAGGGCTGGGCGAGGAAGGGCTGGAATACCTAGCCGAAGCTCGCCAGCAAACCGGGATGCCGATCGTAGTCGAGATCACCTCTCAGACCCAGCTGGACCTCATGCTCAAGTACGTGGATGTATTCCAGGTAGGGGCGCGCAACATGCAAAACTTCAATCTGCTGCGGGCCTTGGGTGAAATCCGCAAGCCGGTGTTGCTCAAACGGGGCATGAGCGCTACTATTGAGGAGTTGCTGATGTCGGCCGAGTACATCCTGGCCGGCGGCAATCACCACGTGATCTTGTGCGAGCGCGGCATCCGTACTTTCGAGTCCTCTACCCGCAACACCACCGACATCAACGCCATCCCGGTGCTCAAGCGCCTGACTCATCTGCCGGTGATCCTCGACCCTTCCCATGCCACCGGGCACGCCGAATATGTGCCGGCCATCGCCCGCGCCGCCATCGCCGCCGGCGCCGACGGCCTGATCGTGGAGGTGCACCCCGACCCGGCCAAAGCCTTCTCGGACGGGAAACAATCGCTCAAGCCGGAGACCTTTGCCGAGATGGTGCGTCAGGTGAAAGCCATCGCCGAGGCTATGGGACGCCGCATCGCCCCGGTTCACTCGCTGGTTCAGGTGGCCTAGCTGACATGGAGGATGGCTTTTCGCTGCGCAAGGCAACGGTTGGCGTGATCGGCCTGGGGCTGATGGGCGGCTCGCTGGCCATGGGGCTGAGCGGGAAGTGTGCTCGCCTGATCGGCCTGGACGTGCATCGTCCCACTGTGGAGCAGGCCCGCTTGAAGGGGGTTGTAGACTGGGCGATCGAGTTGCCTGAAGGCGCCTCTCAGTCCTTCTCCTTGCCGTCAATGGACCTGGTAATCCTGGCCGCGCCGGTTCCGGCCATCCTCAGCCTGCTGCGCCGCTTGCCGGAGTGGCTCGCTGCGCCCTGTGTGGTGCTGGATATCGGCTCGACCAAGCGGGATATCGTGCGCGCCATGAACGATCTGCCGCCCGGCTTCGACCCGATCGGCGGGCATCCGATCTGCGGCAGGGAGCAGCTAGGGCTAGAACATGCCGACCCAGCGTTGTATCGCAATGCGCCGTTCGTGTTGACGCCGCTTGAGCGAACTACGCCTCGCGCCCGGTCGGCCGCCGGCCAAGTGGTGCATGTCCTCGGGGCCCAGGCGTTAGAATTGGACGCCGACGAGCACGATCGCCTGCTGGCTGCCACCAGCCACCTGCCCTTTTTACTGGCCTCAGCGCTCAGCCAGGCCACGCCGGCCGAGGCAGCACCGCTGATCGGGCCCGGCTTCCGTTCCACGGCCCGCTTGGCCGGGACGCCGGCCTCGATGATGAGCGGCGTGCTTCTCTCCAACCGCGATTACTTGCTGCAGGCTTTGCGCCGCTTTCGCCTCACTCTAGACGCCCTGGAAGCCGCCCTTCAGCAGGAGAACTCGGCCGCTCTGCACGAGCTCTTGGACGCTTCGCGCACAACCTATCTTGCTCTGGTGAGCCCATGACAACTCATTCGCCTCACGACCTCGCCCGCTTAGGAGCTTTACGCATTCAACCTATCCCTCGCCCGCTCTCGGCCACGGTGCGCTTGCCGGGCTCGAAATCGCTCACCAACCGCGCCCTGTTGATCGCAGCTCTGGCCGAAGGAACCACCCGCCTGACTCACGCCCTGTTCTCGGACGATTCTTACTACCTGGCGCGGGCGTTGCAGGCCCTGGGCTTTTCCATCCGCCTAGACCTGGTGCGGCAGGAGATGACAGTGGTGGGCTTGGGCGGGACTATCCTAGCCCGAAGCGCCGAGCTTTTCGTGGGGAACGCCGGGACGGCCGCTCGCTTTCTCACAGCGTTCTTGACCTTGGGTCGAGGGGAGTATGTGGTGGACGGGGAAGCGCGCATGCGGGAACGCCCGATGGCCGATCTGGTGCAGGCCCTGCGTGGCCTGGGAGTCCGGATCGGGGCGGCAGAGTCCCGCGCCGGGGTTCGGCAAGAACCGCCCGCCGTCGGGGAGGAGGAAGCGGCCCGGCTGCCGTTGCGGATTTGGGGCGAGGGGTTGCCTGGGGGGCAGGTCTCCCTGCGCGGCGATGTGTCATCTCAGTTTTTATCGGCGCTGTTGATGGTCGCTCCTTACGCCCGAAGCCGAATGGAGATCACGCTTTCGACGCCGCTGAGCTCTCGACCGTATGTGGAGATGACGCTGGCGGTGATGCACGCCTTTGGGATCGATGTGGCACGCCGAGGGTTCGAGTGGTTTTCTCCGCCGTTGGGCCGCTATCGAACGCCAGGGGTGTATGAGGTGGAAAGCGACGCGTCGGCAGCTTCGTATTTTTTTGCTGCGCCGGCCGTATGCGGGGGAAGTGTGGAGGTGCAGGGACTGTGGCGACGGTCGCTGCAGGGGGATGTGGCGTTTTTGGAAGTGTTGGAGCAGATGGGTTGTACGGTGGAGGAAACGGAGCGCGGCGTGAGGGTGACCAGCGGTCAGGAGCTGCGCGGGGTGGAGGTGGACTTACGCGATATACCAGATACGGCTCAGACGTTGGCGGCGATAGCGCCGTTTGCTAAGACGCCCACCCGCATCCGAGGGATCGCTTCGGCGCGCTTGAAGGAGACCGACCGCATTCATGCGACTTGTACCGAATTGGCGCGGCTAGGGGTTCAGGTGGAGGAGCATGCCGACGGGATGACGATCTATCCTTGTGATGCGTTTCGGCCGGCCACGATCCGCACGTATAACGATCATCGGATGGCGATGGCGTTTTCGCTGATCGGGTTGCGGGTGGAGGGGGTGAGGATCGAGAATCCAGGGTGCGTGTCGAAAACGTTTCCTGCTTTTTTCGATGTGTTGGATGAGCTACGCCGGACGTGAGGGAGATGGGGGCGTTTAGGCGGTTTTCGTTGGGGTTGATCGGGTTTCCGCTCGGTCATTCGCTCTCGCCGCGCATTCACGAAGCCGCTCTACAGGCCTGCGGCTTGGCCGGCACGTATGAGCTGTTTCCGATCCCGCCGGAGGATCAAGAGGGGGTGCAGGCGCTGTTCGAGCGTTTGCGCCAGGGGTCGCTTGACGGGGTGAATGTGACGATTCCCTACAAGCAAACGGTGATCCCGTTTGTAGATGTGCTGACGCCTACCGCCCAGGCGATCGGAGCGGTGAATACGATCTATGTCGAGGCCGGGCAGTTGATCGGCGAGAACACCGATGCGCCGGGGTTTTTGGCTGATTTGCAACGCTGGCTCGCTCTTGGGCCTAGGCCGGCTGGGGGGGGAGCAGCGGTCGGCAGGTCCAAGACGGCGTTGGTGTTGGGGGCCGGCGGTTCGGCGCGAGCCGTGGTGTATGCGCTGGGACAGGACGGTTGGCAGGTGACGGTGGCGGCCCGTCGTCCTGAGCAGGGTCGGGCGCTGGCCGAGTCCTTCGCCGCTTATGGGGTGCGCACGGTGGAGTTTGAGCCTTTGCCCGAGGGGCCGTTCGATTTGATCGTGAATACGACGCCGTTGGGCATGACGCCGAAGGTGCAGGAATGTCCACTGCCAGAAGCCTATCCGCTGCGGCCGCCGACGATGGTGTATGATCTGGTGTACAATCCACGTCAGACGCAACTAGTGAATCTGGCCGCTGCCCGAGGGGTGCCGGCCATGGGCGGCTTGGGGATGTTGATCGAGCAGGCGGCGCTGGCATTTGAGCGCTGGACCGGATGTCGTCCGCCGCGCCGGGCGCTGTGGGAGGCAGTGGGGTTGCTGGAGGAATTTTGTTAGACATGGTGGAGAGGAGATGCTGCGTTTTTTGACCGCCGGCGAATCGCATGGCCCCTCGTTGACAGCCATTTTAGACGGGATGCCGGCCGGCCTGCCGCTTTCGGCTGAGGTGATCAATCGCGAATTGGCGCGTCGCCAGCGCGGGTATGGCGCCGGTGGGCGGATGAAGTTGGAGCACGACGAGGTCCGCATCTTGGGCGGTGTGATGGCGGGTGTGACGACCGGCGCGCCGATCGCCTTGTTGATCGAGAATGCCGATCATGTGCGCTGGCGCGCCAAGGCAATCGAGCCGATGACTCGACCCCGACCAGGGCATGCCGATTTGACCGGTATTATCAAGTACGGCTACCGCGATTTGCGGCCGGCCCTGGAACGGGCCTCGGCACGCGAAACAGCGGCCCGTGTGGCTGTAGGAGCGATCTGCAAGCAATTGCTGGCGCAGTTTGGCATCCGGGTGGGGGGGTATGTGCGGGCGATCGGGCCGGTGCGGGCTGAGCTGGGCGATATGCCGTATGAGGAGCGGTTTGCGCGGGCCGAAGCCTCTGATGTGCGCTGCCCTGACCCGATGGCCGCCGAGGCGATGCATGCCGCCATTCAGCAGACCATCCGTCATAAGGATACGCTAGGAGGCGTGCTCGAGATCGTCGCTTTGAACGTCCCGCCCGGCTTAGGTAGTTTTGCCCAGTGGGATAGACGCCTAGAAGCTCGGCTAGGGATGGCGATTCTCTCGGTGCAGGCCATTAAGGGGGTGGAGATCGGCGATGCCTTCGAGAACACTACGCTGCCTGGCACCCAGGCCCAAGACCCGATCCGCCTCGAGGGACGCCGTTTGGTACGCCCGTCCAACCGCGCCGGCGGGATCGAAGGAGGGATTTCTAACGGTCAGCCGATCGTGATCCGGGCTGCCATGAAGCCCATCGCCACTACTCTGACCCCACAGACCACGGTGGACCTGACTGGCGGCAAGGAGACATCCACCGCCTATGAGCGCTCCGATTTCTGCCCGGTTCCACGTGCCGTTCCGATCTTGGAGGCGATGACCGCTTTTGTGTTGGCCGATGCGCTGTTGGAGAAGGTGGGCGGGGATTCTCTGGAGGAGATGCGCCCGCGGTTTGAGGCTTTGCGTCGGGCCACCTTGGACGATCTAGCGCTGGACGGAACGCCCTATGTGTTTTGGGAGTAGCGGGCTGAACGGTTGGGGTAAGCGCCCCTAGGGTGGGCTGAGCCTGTGCTGTTTGTAGCGGGCGATGCGCTCTTCAGCCAGTTGTACGTAGGTGGGGGAGATGTCATATCCGATGTATTTTCGACCGGCCTGCAAGGCGGCGATGGCCGTCGAGCCGCTTCCCATGAAAGGATCTAAGACGATGTCGCCGGTGTAGGTATACAATTGGATCAGGCGGTAGGGGAGCTCCACCGGAAACGGTGCAGGATGCCCAACTTTCTTGGCCGACTGAGGGGGAATGTTCCACACCGACTTGGTCCATTCCAGGAACTGCTCGCGGGTGATGGTGCTCTCCCGGCCGGCCGGCTTTGTTCGTGTGAACGATCCTTTGGAGAAGACCAGGATGTACTCGTGGACATCGCGCAGGACTGGGTTGGCAGCCGAACACCAACTGCCCCAGGCCATAGACACGCCGGCCCCGGCTCCCTTGTACCAGATGATCTCGCCCCGCATCAGATAGCCGATTTCGATCATCATCTGTGAGAGGTAGGCCGAAAGGGGGAGATACGGCTTGCGCCCTAGGTTGGCCACGTTGATACACGCCCGTCCGCCATGCACCAGCACCCGATACGTCTCTGTGAACACGTTGCACAGTAAGTGGCAATATTCCTCTAGGGTCAGGTCGGCATCGTATTCTTTGGTGGCGTTGTAGGGGGGTGAAGTGACCATCAGGTGCACGGAATTGTCTGGGATTTCCTTCATATGCTCAGCGCTGCCCACCAGGATGGTGTTCTCATAGTGCGACGGGAAAGGCTGATCCGGCGCAGCCGGCCCGGGCGAGGTTGCCGGCAAGCTGGCGTACAGGCGGGAGCGGTAGTAGGGCGAGGAGTCGTGGCCGATGCGAGGGGTGGTGCCAAATTTGCTGGTCTGGGAGCCTTTTTTCATAGCCGATCCTTCTGCCAGAAGTGGGGTGAGAGACGGTAGGATTGTACTCGACGCAACGCGCTGAGGATGTTTTTACCACGCTTTGGATGGGCGCGCCATCGTGAGAAGGAGGAGCCGGCAGAGGTCGTCGTTGACGGACGATCCCCTAGAAACGGCCCAGGTAACAAAAGCATAACATTCACCTGTTCTAAACCCGATAAAATCTTTCGGATGAATGTGGAGAAAACTATGAAAAAGGTTCTTTTCTTGTGCACCGGAAATTCTTGTCGCTCGCAGATGGCCGAAGCCATCGTGAATGCACACTGCTCGGAGGGGTGGCAAGCCTTCAGCGCCGGCACCAAGCCGGCAGGGTATGTCCATCCCAAAGCAATCGCCGCCCTGGCCGAGATCGGGATTGAACACCAGGGACGTTCGAAATCGGTGGATGAATTTCAGGGCCTGGAGTTCGACTTGGTGGTGACGGTCTGCGATTCGGCAGCCGAAGATTGTCCCGTCTGGTTGGGGAAGGGGAAAAAAGTGCATCATGGTTTTTTTGATCCTGCCACGACCGATAACATGGAGGATTTTCGACGGGTGCGGGATGAGATCGCGGAACGCGTTCTCCAAATCCTGGCGCGCCACGGATAACTACTCTTGGGTGAGAACCACACGGCGAATGGGGCGAAGGAAGATCAGGGGGCCGGCGGATAGGCATTTTGACACACCGAGAAGCCTTCTCAGGGCAGATCAAAATGCTGTGGTGATGATCCCGAGCACGGCCATGCCGATCCCCAAGGTTTGTAGGAAGGTCAGCCGTTCATGCAAGAAAACCACCGCCAGGAGAATGGTCACCACCGACAGCGCCGAGGCGATGGGCGTGATCAGGATAGCATCGCCGATGGTCAACCCGTAATTTATGAGAGCCATAGCGCTCACTTCTATAACCCCCCATCCAAGCGATCGCTAGTTTTGTCCGCGCCGGGCCCCCTTGCAGACCGATCTCGTAGCAGAAGATCATCGATAGCAGCGATAAAAACGCTACAATTCCCAGCTTCACCAAAAATGTCGTCAAGAGCCAACCGGCCCGTTCTGAGATCAACTCACTGATGTTCCAAAAGACGCCGAAGAAGAATGCTCCTAGGATGGACTCCTTCACTCCCAGCAACAGTTTCCGATCCTGGCGTTGAAAAAGATGATGCCAATCGAGCGCCGCCAGAGTCGCCCCTGTGAGGATCAACATCGCGCCGATTGTTTGGGTGAAGGTGAGGCGCTGTCCCAGGAACACGAAGGCAAATATCATTGTGAACACTGCCCATAGATTCATGGTCGCCGCAACGATCGAGACATTCCCCTTTTCCATGCCCCTGAAGAAAAACAGGTAACCGGCCGAATAGGCCATAGCGGCTAGAGAAGATAAGAAGACGATCCAGCCCGACAAATACCCTTCTCTTCCGAAGACCAAAGCCAAGAGCAGGACCGACATCAAGCTGGCCAGTTGCGACCAGAAAAACGACTTAAAGGGACCGACCTGTTTGGAGAACACCCCACCCAGAAAATCATACACTCCCCATCCCACCATCCCGCCTATCCCCAACAAGATACTGATCAACACTATGTTCATTGACGATGTCGAACCTTTTAGGAAAGTTGGCCTTGCGACCAGCTCGGCGCTTCTAGAAGAATAGCCTCGCCCGCCACACGAGGTGAGCAATTGCTCTGATTCTACTCTGGTTTTTTGATCTGGCTCAGTCTCTCAGTCTGACTCAGTCTTGTCCCCTTGCGCAAATTCCATCTCGCTATTATAATGAGGTCGTTGTTCCAGGAAAAACCAATTGTACAATCTTACAAGCGCTTGAGAGAAGAGATCTCGGAGCGCTTGGTGTCGTTTGTCTCAATTGGGTTGATTGTTATTCCTAGGATGTCTTGTTTTGAAGGGATATATTCTGTTTTGTAAGGAGAGTCCTCTGTGGAAACAAAAGGATTGACTGCCTTGCGCATCAGCCTGGCTTCGCCTGAAACCATTCTATCGTGGTCGTATGGCGAGGTGCTCAAACCGGAAACGATTAACTACCGTCGGTTGCGGCCGGAGAAGGATGGTCTGTTTTGTGAGGCGATTTTCGGCCCTACCCGAGATTGGCAGTGTTATTGCGGAAAATACAAAAATCCCCGCTATAAAGGTATCGTTTGCGACAAGTGTGGTGTACAAGTCACGCGGTCTTCGGTCCGCCGTGAGCGAATGGGCCATATTTCATTGGCCACGCCGGTAGCCCATATCTGGTATACCCGGCGCGTTCCTTCTTACCTAGGGATTTTGCTTGATATTTCGCGCCGCAATTTGGACCGCGTGCTGTACTTTGCTCAGCACATTGTCACCTATGTAGACGAAGAAGCTCGTCAGAAGGCGCTCAAACGGCTAGAAGATGAGATCTCGATCTCGGATCGCGAACGAGCGGCAGAAGTCAATGCTCGGATTGCCGAGATTAAGCTGCGCCGCGATCATATGCTGGCCGAGCTCAATCAGCGTCGTGTTGCGCTGGAACAGAGCTATGATGAGCAGGTGGCTGAACGCATGGAGCCGATCATCAAAGACGGGCAAAAACTGGAGAAGGCCTTGCAAGAGCAACTCGGCTCGCCGGCTGCAAAAGATATTGTCTTCGCAGCAACTGGAGAAACCGTTGTGCCGGCGGGAACGGTGATCGCAGCCAAGCATATCAGCCAGATCCAGAAGATCGTCAAACAGCAGCTTGAGATCGTTGAAAACGAGTTGAAAGAGCAGCGACAGCGGGAGATCGAGGCCATCAAGACGGAAATGGCCCGCCTCAAAGCCGAGGCGGACACGCAAATGGAAGCCTTGCGCAATGAATTGGAAAGCCAATCGACCGCTTCGCAGGGACAGAACACCCGCCTGCGGGATGAGCTGCTCGAACTTCGTCCGTTTATCTTCCTCAGTGAGACGCGCTACCGCGAGCTTCGCCAACGGTGGGGACAGGTCTTCCGCGCCGACATGGGCGCCGAGGCCTTCCATGACATCCTCAAACGATTGGATTTGGATAAGCTGGCAGAGGAGCTGTGGAAGGAGATCCGCACTACCAAATCCAAGCAAAAACGCAAGAAGGCTACAGCCCGTCTAAAAGTCGTAGAGGCGTTCCGCCGCTCGGGCAACCGGCCGGAATGGATGATCCTGACCGTCTTACCGGTCATCCCGCCCGATTTGCGTCCCATGGTGCAACTGGACGGTGGTCGGTTTGCCACCTCGGACCTAAACGATCTCTATCGGCGCGTGATCAACCGAAACAATCGTCTGAAGCGCTTGTTGGAATTGGGCGCGCCCGATGTGATCATCCGCAACGAAAAGCGCATGCTGCAGGAGGCCGTGGATAGCCTGATCGATAACTCGCAGCGCGGCAAAGCCCTCAGCCGCCGCGGACGCCGTGAACTCAAATCGCTGAGCGATATGCTCAAGGGAAAGAAGGGGCGCTTCCGCCGCAATCTGTTGGGCAAGCGCGTCGATTACAGCGGCCGTTCGGTCATTGTGGTTGGTCCCCAACTCAAGCTTCATCAGTGTGGCCTGCCAAAGACCATGGCGCTGGAACTCTACCGTCCCTTTGTCATCGCCCGCTTGGTGCAGCACAACTATGCCGCAAACGTCAAAGGCGCGCGCCGTCTGATCGAACGCAATCGCCCTGAAGTCTGGGAAGTCCTGGAAGAAGTCATCCAAGAGCGACCCGTGTTGCTCAACCGGGCGCCCACGCTGCATCGTCTGGGCATCCAGGCCTTTGAACCGATCTTGATTGAAGGTTCGGCTATTCAACTGCATCCGTTGGTGACCACAGCATTCAACGCGGATTTCGATGGCGACCAGATGGCGGTTCATGTGCCGCTCTCGCAAAAGGCCGTGCAAGAAGCTCGTGAGCTAATGCTCTCCTCGAAGAACTTGCTCAAGCCGGCCGACGGCGAGCCGATCATCAGCCCTTCCAAGGACATGGTCTTGGGCGTGTACTACCTCACCATGACCCACCATGCTCCGCATCGCGGCGATGGGCGTATGTTTGCCGATATGGACGAGGTCGAACTGGGCTACCAGTTGGGACAGGTAGAGGTCCATACCGAGATCAAGCTGCGCGTGACCACCTGGTATGACGAACAGCACAAACGCTTGCCCAAGCCTGAAACCCGTATTATTGATACCACGGTCGGACGGGTGCTGTTCAATTGCATCTTGCCTCCCGAGGTCCAGTTCGTCAATCGCCGGTTGGACAAGGGTGGTGTGAAAGACCTGATCGCCGAAGTCTACGAAATATGCGGCCAAGAAGTGACGACCAAGGTGGCCGATCGCATCAAGGACATTGGCTTCGAGTATGCTATGAAGTCTGGCACCACCCTAGCTGTCTCAGACATCACCATTCCGCCCGAGCGCACTGATCTCATCAACGAAGCGCTCAAAGAGATAGAGGCCGTGCAGCGCGATTTCCGGCGCGGCTTGCTCACCGAACAGGAGAAGAACGAGCGCGAGATCGAGATCTGGCAACGCACTACCGATCGCGTGGCCGAAGCGGTCAAACAACACATGGATCCGGATGGCAACTTAGCGATCATGGCCATTTCCGGGGCGACCAAGGGCGGTTTCTCGACCATTTCTCAGTTGGCCGGCATGCGGGGGTTGATGGCCGATCCCTCGGGACGCATCATCCCTCTACCCATTCGCTCAAACTTCCGTGAAGGGCTCACCGCTCTAGAATACTTCATCTCCACCCATGGCGCTCGTAAAGGTCTGGCCGATACCGCTCTGCGAACCGCCGATGCCGGTTACCTCACCCGACGCTTGGTCGATGTCGCCCAAGACGTGATCGTTAACGAATTCGACTGCGGCACCCGCGAAGGCATTTGGATTCGCAAATCGGACGACGTGGCCGGCGAGCCGATGCAGACCCGCATCTACAGCCGCCTGTTGGCCGAACGCTTGATCGATCCCCGCACGGGGGAAGTGCTCGGCGAACGGGATGATGTGATCGATCACGAGCTGGCGCGCCGCATCATTGCTGCGAGCGTGGAAGAGGTCAAGGTCCGTTCTCCGTTGACTTGCGAACTCGAACACGGCGTGTGTGCCAAATGCTACGGCATTGACTTGGGCCGTGGGACCATGGTCGAGTTGGGTGCAGCGGTAGGGATCGTTGCCGCTCAATCCATCGGTGAACCCGGCACCCAGCTGACCCTGCGCACCTTCCACACCGGCGGTGTCGCTGCCGGCGGCGACATTACCACCGGTCTGCCTCGCGTGGAGGAACTGTTTGAAGCTCGCAAACAACCCAAAGGCGAGGCCATCGTGGCCGAGATCAGCGGCACCGTGCACATCATCCACTCCGATCGCTACTCCGACATGCACATCGTCAAGATCGAGCACAGCGAGTTGGTGAGCGATACCTACGACATCCCCGAAGACTGGCAGATCGTGGTTAAGAATGAAGCCGAGGTAAAAGCCGGCGATTTGTTGGCCAAATTGGATGATGCCACCATCACCGCCCAGCACGGTGGGCGGGTGCGCATAGACGAGAAAACCCACCAGGTGATTGTCTCCTATGACCGACGCGAGGAAAAAGAGATAGAAGTCCCCATCACCCCGCACCTGCTGGTCCAGAATGGCGATCACGTTGAAGCGGGAGACCCCCTCACCGAAGGTTCCCTCAACCCGCATCGTATCTTGCGCATTCGCGGCCGCGAAGCCTGTCAATTGTATCTGCTGAGTGAGATCCAGAAAGTCTATCGCTCGCAAGGCCAGAACATCCACGACAAACACTTCGAGATCATCATCCGTAAGATGATGAACAAAGTCCAGGTCATTCGGCCAGGGGATACCAAATACTTGCCGGGCGATCTCGTGGATCGGCTGGAGATTCGCCGCGTTAACGAAGCGCTGGTTGCCGAGGGCAAGCAGCCGGCCAAGTTTGTCGAAGTCCTGCTAGGCGTCACCAAAGCCTCTCTCAGCACCGACTCCTTCCTCTCTGCGTCTTCCTTCCAACATACCATCAAAGTTCTGGCCAGCGCAGCCATTGCCGGAAGCACCGATCCCCTCTATGGCTTGAAGGAGAACGTCATCATCGGCAAACTGATCCCGGCCGGCACCGGCTTCCGACCAGGGCGCTTCAAGTCGCGCACCAGCGAAGTGGGCTCCTCGCAATGGACCGAAATCCCAGACAGTGCCGCTGCCGATTAGCATTCTGCGATGCCCCCAAAGGGGCATTGCTTTTTCTTGTGCTTTTGCAGGCGATGGATATAATCAAGCCCACCGTCAAAGGAGGAACCCATGAGATCAGATCGCCGCTTTCTTCCGGCCATAAGTCTCATAATGGTGATCGTCCTGGCCTGCAACTTCCCCGGCGTTGCTGTGCCAACCACCGACACCAATTCGGTCTATACTGCTGTTGCTCAGACCGTTGCTGCCTCTGTTTCCCAAACCCTGCCGTCCTTCACCCCTTCGGCCAGCCCAACCGCTATTCCGCTCGACACCCCTACTCCATCGGCCACCTCCTCGCCTATCCTTGAGCAGACTGCTACCCCGTCTATCGTGACCCTTTCGGTCAGCGTCAACACCAACTGTCGAGTCGGCCCGGGCCGTGCCTACGATCTGATCGCTGGGTTGCTCGTCGGCGAAGTGGCCGAGGTGTACGGCAAAAATCCCGCTGGCACCTATTGGTACATTCGCCTCCCCTCCAAACCCAACACCTTTTGTTGGGTCACCGGCGAGTACGCCACCCTCAGCGGCGATCCGTCCATCCTGCCGGTCTTCACCCCGCCGCCCACGCCCACCCCATCGCCCGATTTTGAACTTTCCTACGCCGGCATGGACAATTGCACAGGCTGGTGGGTTGAGCTGCGCATCAAGAACATCGGTCCGCTGGCGTTTCGCTTCTACTCGCTCACCATCAAAGACACCAAAACCGGCATCAGTCAAACCGCCTCGGCCAACGGCTTCACCGATATGCAAAGCTGTCTATCCTCCACGTTCACACCCATCATCGAGCCGGGAGACACCGTTATCCTAAGCGGCCCACTGTTCTCCTACGACTTCGACAACCACAAAATGCGAGCCAACCTCATGCTGTGCACCGAACCCGGCGGGAGCGGCTCTTGTGTAACTCGGACTCTTGAATTCAAACCCTGATCCTCCAAGAGGGGAGACCTACCAGCCTGCTCGACGGGTTGGCGTCTCTCCTCGACCTTCCAAGCCAGAAGGAAGGCCCACCCGCGGCAAGACGGCCCCCAACCGTCTTCGCCGTGTTGATATTTTCCTCCTGCTCTACGAACCATCGCTTCTCACCCGGACCGATGGCCTGTTTGCCCGATCCTATTCGTCGATCTTGGCTATGGGGCCGATCCTTGCACTACCCTCGAAAGTGCAGCTCGCTTCCGAACGCGCAACCCGACCCTACCTATCCTCGGCGTGGAGATCGATCCCCAGCGTGTTGAGGCTGCCCAGCACTATGCTGGTCCAAACACCTACTTTCGATGCGGCGGTTTCAACCTGCCTCTGCACCCCGAAGAACGCGTTCGCCTGATACGCGCCTTCAATGTTTTGCGTGAATACGAAGAACAAGATGTTGCCCCAGCCTATGCCCGTTTGGCCGAATACGTCTTGCCGGGTAGTTTGCTGATCGAGGGCGCCTCGCCCCCTTTGGCCAACTATGGTCGGCCAACCTGGCCCGTAAGACCGCCAATGGAAGATGGGCCATGGAAGCCTTGGTGTTCAGCGCCAACTTTCATCTAGGGTTCGAGGTGCAAAATTCCAAACCATTCTCCCGAAGAACTACATTCACCGCGTGGCGGCCGGCGAAGCCATCTATGACTTCTTTGCGGCCTGGAAGCGCGCTGCCGCCGAAACGCGCTCGATGAAGGCAAGTTTGTTGATGCTTCCTCCTATTTGTTGACAACACCTTCGATCGCACCCGACGTTAGAGACCGCGTATTTCGGGTCTCTCTTTCAACTGGGCTTGTTCTAAGCACCCTTGAAGCGCAAAGAGAGCCCGATGGAGCAGGCATGGGAGGGGATCAGCGATAGAATCAGCCGCCGATTCAAGGGTCAAACGGCCTGCTTGCGGCTCTTCTAGAGACAGTTCGTACCATCCAAAGAGACTTATTGAACACGACCCTTTCAATTTGACCCTTTCTCAAAAAAATGGCAGAATTTAGCAATATTAGCCATGGCGATTTTCTGCCACGGATTTCATTCTGTTGGATGATGACAATGGTTCAAGAAACGATGGACGCAAGCAAAACCAAACGCATTGCTGTGTTGACCAGCGGCGGAGATGCACCGGGCATGAATGCGGCAATTCGGGCTGTGGTGCGCACAGCCATCACCTATGGTGCACAGGTCTACGCCGTGTACGAGGGATACAACGGATTGATTTGGGGAGGACGTTACATCCGCCCGATGGATTGGGACTCGGTCGGTGGGATTTTGCAACAGGGCGGTACGATCATCGGCACTGCCCGCAGTGAGGAGTTTCGCACTCGAGCAGGACGGCGTAAGGCCGCTCTCAACCTGGTGCAGCATGGGATCAATGGCTTGATCGTGATCGGTGGTGATGGCTCGCTGATCGGCGCCAACGTCTTCCGGAGCGAGTGGCCTGAGTTGCTGAGGGAATTGTTGGAGGGCGGAGAGGTCACCGCCAAGGTGACGACCGAATATCCCAACCTGAATATCGTGGGCGTTGTGGCTTCGATCGACAATGATTTCTATGGAACGGAGATGACCATTGGCGCCGACACAGCACTACATCGCATCACCGAAGCCGTAGATGCCATTGCCAGCACGGCCGCTAGCCATCAGCGCACGTTTGTGGTCAAGGTGATGGGGCGCAATTGTGGCTATTTGGCCTTATTCGGCGCTATTGCTACAGGTGCTGATTGGGTGCTGATTCCGGAATCGCCGCCGGATGTGGAGAACTGGCAAGAGGTGATGGTGAAACGCCTGCGCGCCGGCCGTAAGGCAGGGCGACGCGATAACATCGTCATCCTGGCTGAAGGAGCGCGCGATCGCAATGGCAAATATATCGGATCAAGCGACGTGCAGCGGGTGCTGGAAGAAGGGTTGGGCGAAGAGGTGCGCGTGACAGTGCTGGGTCATGTGCAGCGCGGGGGCCGGCCCAGTGCCTATGACCGCAACCTGGCCACCTTGTTGGGCTACCAGGCCGTTCGCACGCTGTTGAGTGCTCGGCCCGAAGACGAACCAGTGGTGATCGGCATGCAGGCCAACCGTATCATTCGCTTGCCGCTGATGGAGTGCGTGCAAAACACCCAAGCGGTTACGCAGGCAATCGAGGAGAAACATTATGAGAAAGCCATGGCTTTGCGCGACCCCAGCTTTCACGATGCCTTCGACACGCTAAAAACCATGGTGCGTGCCTTGCCTCATCCCGTGGAAGAGGGGCAGAGACGCTTTCGAATTGGCGTGCTCAACGCTGGTGCGCCGGCCCCGGGCATGAACACCGCTGCCCGAGCCGCAGTGCGCATTGGCCTGGATCGAGGTCATATCATGCTCGGTATCAGCAACGGGTTCGAAGGGTTGGCCAAAGGTCAGGTCCAGGAGATGGATTGGACCAGTGTGAGCGGTTGGGCTTCGCTGGGCGGTTCTATGTTGGGGACGAATCGAGTGATCCCCAAAGGAAAGGACCTGTATTCGATTGCTCGCACCATTGAGGACCACAACATTGAAGCGTTGCTGGTGATTGGCGGGTGGAGCGGATATGTGTCGGTCTATACGCTGCTGCAAGAGCGTCCCAATTTCCCAGCGTTCAATATTCCTATCGTTTGTCTGCCAGCATCGATCAACAACAATTTGCCTGGTTCTGAACTGAGCATCGGCGCCGATACGGCCTTGAACAATATCGTGGACGCCGTGGATAAGATCAAGCAATCGGCAGTGGCGACTCGTCGCTGTTTTGTGGTGGAGGTGATGGGTCACAATTGTGGCTACTTGGCCCTGATGGGTGGCTTGGCTACCGGCGCCGAGCGGGTGTATCTGCCAGAAGAGGGGATCACCCTGGCCGACCTGCAGGAAGATGTGAGAAATCTGACGCACGGTTTTTTAAGCGGCAAGCGCTTAGGGTTGGTTATTCGCAACGAGTACGCTAGCAAGGCCTATTCCACCCATTTCATGTGCGCCTTGTATGAGGAGGAAGGGAAAGGGGTATTCGACGTGCGCTCGGCTATTCTGGGCCACCTGCAGCAAGGCGGCAATCCCTCGCCCTTTGATCGCATTCTGGCCACGCGGTTGGCGCGCTTGTGCATCGAGCACTTGATCGATCAACGCGAAAAAGGACAGACCGATGTTTCGTGCATCGGCCTGCAAGGAGGCAAGATCCTGTTTCATGACATGCGGGATTTCGATCGCATGTCCGACCTGGTCCATCAGCGGCCACGCAATCAGTGGTGGTTACAACTCAAGGGGGTGGCGCATATCATGGCCCATCCGCCTGAGACCTGAGCGTCTTCCTCAAGTCCAGCGCCAGGTTGAGCCTTCCTTACTGTCTTCGATAATGACGCCCAGCTCTTTCAGCCGATCGCGAATTCGGTCGGAGAGCGCCCAGAGCTTTTGCTGACGGGCTTCGTTGCGCACGTCGAGCAACAGGTCAATGAACGGCTCGACCTTGGCGGTGCCGGCCTTCTCCTTTAGGCGTAGGCCGAGGACGCCGCACAGGGCACGTAAGGTGTCTTGGGCCGGCAGGAGTTGCTCCTGAGTGGCGCCCTGATCACGGGCGGTGTTGATGGCTTTGACCAGTTCAAACAATGCAGCCAGGGCGCTAGGGGTATTGAAGTCGTCGTCCATGGCTTCGACGAAGGCGGATCGGGTGGTTTCGGCTTGTTCCCGGAGAGCAGAGGTCGCTTGGGGCGAGAGACCGGTTGCGGAGGGCGCAGCCGGCCGCAGTCCGGATTTGAGGCGCTCGAGATTTTTCTCGGCGCTGTCTAGGGTTTCTTCGCTGAAGATGAGCGGGGCGCGGTAGTTGCCCATCAGGACCAGCATGCGCATCACGTCGGCATCATAGTCGGCCAGGAATTCGCGGATGGTGATGATGTTGCCCAGGGATTTGGACATTTTCTCGCCGCGTAGCTGGAGCATGCCGTTGTGGACCCAGTAGCGGGCGAAGGGTTTGCCGGTGAAGGACTCAGTCTGGGCGATCTCGTTTTCGTGGTGGGGAAAGATCAAGTCGTTGCCGCCGCCGTGGATGTCAATCTGTTCGCCGAGTTCGGCTAGATTCATGGCCGAGCATTCGATGTGCCAGCCAGGGCGACCTTTGCCCCAAGGCGAGTCCCAGGCCGGTTCGCCGGGTTTGGCCGCTTTCCACAGGGCAAAGTCCAACGGGTGCTCTTTGGCTTCGCCCACTTCCACTCGAGCACCAGCTTGCATCTCCTCTAGACGCCGGCCTGAGAGTTTGCCATAATCCTCGTCTTTGGTTACCCGGAAGTAGACATCGCCGTTGGGGGCTACGTAGGCGTAGCCCTTGTCGATCAACCCCTGGACCATGGTGATGATCTGGCTTATAGTCTGGGTGGCGCGGGGATTAGAGGTGGCCGGCAGCACATTCAGGTCAGTCAGGTTTTGTCGGTAATCATCTATGTAGCGTTGGGCCAGCAGGAAGGGGTCCTCCCCGAGGGCTTGAGCGCGGGCGATGATCTTGTCATCAATGTCAGTGAAGTTCATGACGTGTTTGACTTTGTAGCCCCGAAACTCTAAGTAGCGGCGAATGATGTCGAATACCAGGGCCGACATAGCATGGCCCACATGGGCCTCGTTATACACCGTGACGCCGCAGACGTACATTTTGACGACGCCCGGCTCGAGGGGGAGAAATTCTTCTTTCTGGCGGGTGAGGGTGTTGTAAATGCGCAACATGGTGTATACGCTCCAGGTTCAGAATGTCCTGCGCTTCTTTCCATACTTTTCCTCGTCCACGCGGGCGAAGATCATGCGACCCGCAGCGGTTTGCAAGACTTTCGAGACCGTCACTTCGCAATATTCGCCGATCACATCTCGACCGTTTTCCACGACGACCATGGTGCCGTCATCCATGTAGCCCACACCCTGGCCGGGTTCTTTTCCCTCCTGAATGATATTAATGCGCAAAACTTCGCCTGGCAAAACCACCGAGCGAACGGCATTGGCTAGTTCGTTGATGTTCAAGATAGTCACGCCTTGGAGCTCGGCAATGCGATGCAGGTTGTAGTCGTTGGTCAAGATGGGGCATTTGAGTTGCCGCGCTAAAATCATGAGTTTGTCGTCTACGTCGCGTATGCCTTCGACGTCAATATCACTTACCCGAACCATGACGTTGGGTAGGCGTTGCAATTCGGCCAAGGTTTCCATGCCGCGGCGCCCGCGCGCCCGACGCAAGCTATCAGGCGAGTCGGCAATGTATTGGAGTTCGTTGAGCACAAAGCGCGGGATGAGCAGGGTGCCGGGGAGAAAGCCGGTTTTGGCGATGTCGCTCACCCGGCCGTCAATCAGGACGCTGGTGTCGAGCAGGATGTTGCGGTTTAGGTTGGACCAGGTCAAGGCGTCGGTCTCGCTGCTGCGTCCAAACAAGGCGCTGATCAGGCTAAATAAGTCGCCTTGACGCATGATGAACAGAGAAATGCCAAAATAGACGAAGACGACCACGCCCACGAACGGCAGGATTTCTCCAAGCGGTGGAGGTAGAAGCGAGAGGGGGAAAGCCAGCAAAGCGGCTATTAATAAGCCGGTGATTAAGCCGATCAGGCCGGCAAAGAGCGTTTCGGCAGACAAGCGTCCGAGCACGGCGCGCAGCGTGCGCATTGGCCGAGTGGTAAAGTAAGGGGTGAGGATCAAGCCAACCAAGGCGCCCACCAATCCTAAAACAGAGACGTAGGTCAAGTTATCGCGTTGATAGTAGATGGCGAGTTCGCCACCTGCATACCCCCCGAGAAAAGCAAAGAACAACATGCCAAGAATACGTAGAAAAAAATCAACCGTCATAACAAAACTCCCAACTGTTGAGTAAGCAGATGGATAATAGCACTCTGTGGAATATTCGTCAATTGGGTTTGGCCTTGTTCAATAAGTCTCTTTGGACGGTACGAACTCTCTCTAGAAGAGCCATAAGAAGGCCGTTTGACCCTTGA
>CAKZJX010000042.1 GCA_937120535.1 uncultured Anaerolineae bacterium | reverse complement strand
TTCCGGAGAGGCTGCCTGACCGTTCCCAAGAGCAACGGGCGCATTGCGCCTGTTCATCGATTTATGCACCAAAGCCATTCCAGACTATAGTTCTAGCCCTGAAAACAAAAGACATCCCTCAAGCGAAGTGTCTTCGTTTCAGCTAGGGGCTTAACTGTTGAGAAATTCTTCCAGGGCTGCTTTGCTGATTCGGTAGACGTTGCCGACTTTTTTGGCCTTCAGGCTGCCGTCTTTGATGGCAGCCATCACGTCTTCTTCGCTCACTTTGAGGTAGGCGGCGGCTTCAGAGGGGGTCATCACCTCGGGGAAGGAAGCTGCCGCGCCAGGCTTGGTCGGAGGTTGGATTGCACCGGAGGTGGCCTGTTGCATCAGGTTGCCGATGCCGATGCCGGCGCCGATGCCGGCGGTCAGGCCGGCGCCGCCGCTAGGATTTTGAGCGGCATCGCGCATGGCGTCGGCAGCTTGCAGTTGGGTGTAGGTGGCCATGTCGAGCATGCCCATCTCGCGCAGTTCTTGAGCCGATTTTTCGGAGGGTTTCAAGTTGCCAATGTAGAACGATTTCAGGGTGAGGCCGAGGGTGGCAAAATCGTCTTGGGCTTTGGCGCGCACGGCGGCGCCGATCTCTTCGGTGAGGCCGATCATCTCCGGAACGGAGTGCTTGGCAGCCGTCTCGCCAAGCACGTCTTGTAGCGTAGAGAGCAGCATGGCCCGCAAGCGGTCTTCAATATCGGTGGTGCGGTAGGTCCCTTGCGTGCCGACGACCTGGGTGACGAACTGTTGCGGGTCGTTCACCTGGAAGGAGTACGTTCCAAAGCCTTGGAGCAGGGCCACACCGAGCCCCATGCCTGGGTTGCGTACGATGATCGGCTGCGGGGTGCCCCACTTTTTGTTCACGAATTCGCGGCGAGAGACGAAATACACCTCGGCGGTGAAGGGGGTGCGTTCGTTGAACAGCTTGCCTAAGAAGTCAATCAGCAGGGGGATGTTGGCAGTGGTGATTGTATGGCGGCCAGGACCGAAGGTGTCTAACGCATGGCCATCGCGGAAGAAAACGGCGCTCTGGCTCTCGCGCACAATCAGTTGTGAGCCAATGCGAAAGTCGCCGCTACCTCTTTCTGGAAAGCGGTGGACGATCACTTCCGCCATTTCGTTTGGATATTCGATCACATCAAAAATTCTGGGCATGAGATACTCCTTTTTTCTATATCATTCTCGTGTCATGCTGATAAAAGAATGCCTTCGTGTTGCCATAAGCGGCCCGAATGTCTAGGAATTTTGGGCCGGCGATGCTTGTGTTATTCCGTGTAAGGTTGGGGAAGATGCCGATAATCGCTCTTCTTCAGCGCGCATGGCTTGAAAGGAAGCAATAGCAACTTCTAGCATGGCCCGCTCAGGTTCACGAGTGGTCAAGCGTTGCAGGGCCAAGTTGGGACGGATCAACCATTCTACCCACCAGCGACCGCGATGATTGGCGGTCCAGCGAATGTATTCCACGGCCAAGCCGGCCAATACCGGCAGCAGGACCAGGCGGCTGATCAGGCGTTCCAGCATCGGTAGAGGTCCGAGGGCGGTGAAGAGCAGGATCGAGAGTAGGACCAGGGTGAGCAGGAAGGCCGTTCCGCAACGGGCGTGTTCGAGGGGAAAACGAGCGACCGATTCGGGAGTCAACTCGGCGCCGGCCTCGTAGGCGTTGATAGTTTTGTGTTCCGCGCCATGATAGCCGAAGAGGCGGCGAATTTCGGGGACGAACCCGATCGCCCAGATGTAGCCGATCAGCAAGGCCAGGCGGACCAGGCCTTCCACCAGGTTGCCCCCCCACGTTCCTAGCCAGGGCGTCAGGCCGGCCTCAATCCAGCCTCCGATGGCGGCCGGCAGCAAGAAGAACAGCCCGATCGCAAAGGCCAACGAAGTGAGCAAGGTCATGACCAAGGGTGCGCCTTCCAATTTTTCCTCTTCGCCGGCCTGGGTGTTGGCCGAGAGAGTCAAGGCGCGCAAGCCCAGGCCAAGGGCATCCCACAACAGGATCACCCCGCGCAGAAAAGGAATGCGGGCAATGAGCGATTGGTAGATGGGCCCCAAAGGTCCGACGTGAACGACGATCTGACCATCGGGGGCGCGCATTGCCACTGCATAGGCCTTTCGGCCACGCATCATCACTCCTTCGATCACGGCTTGTCCGCCGTAGGTGATGATCTTGTCGTCCATGGTACGGCGCATCCTCTTAGGCTATTTCTCCAGGTTGAATAGGAAGTGAATCACTGTGTCAATGCCTCGCTGCCAGGTGGGCAGATGCAAGTGCTCATTGGGCGAGTGGATGCCGTCGTCGGGCAAGCCAAAGCCGGTGAGCACCGAATCCACTCGCGTATACTTTTGTAGATAAATCACCGCACCGATCGAGCCTCCTTCGCGGTGGAACACGGGCCGCTTGCCCCAGACGCGTTCTAAGCCATCAGCCATGGCGTTTACCGCTGGGTGAGCGAGATCGACGATCACCGGTTCGCTGCTGTGCATCTCGATCACTTCCCAGCGGATGGTCTTGGGTGCTTTGGCCTTGAGGTAGGCTTTCATCTGCTTGAAGACGTCGGCCGGCCTCTGATCGGGCACCAGCCGGCAGGAGATCTTGGCCATCGCATAGGCTGGGATGATGGTCTTGCCGCCGGGGGCCGTCCAACCGGAGAGCATGCCATTGACCTCCAAGGTGGGGCGCAAGCTCACCCGTTCGGCCGGCGTATAGTTGGGTTCCCCCCACAGTTTGGGGACGCCGGTGTGGCTCAGGAAGAATTTATCGTTGGTCGGCAGACGTTTGTATTCTTCTCGCTCGCGGCGCGAGGGCCGGCGCGCCTTTTCGTAAAAGCCCGGCAGGGTGACGCGCCCGTTTTTATCGTGCATGCCGGCAATCAATTCGGCCAGCGCCTGGGCGGGGTTGTGGACGACGCCGCCGAACAGGCCCGAGTGTAGGTCTTTGCTCGGGCCGTAGACCCGCACTTCCATATAGGCCAGGCCGCGCAGTCCGTACGTGATCGAGGGGAGGTCGGCTCCGATCATGCCTGCATCGGTGTTCAGGCAGACGTCAGCTTTCAATTTTCGGGCGTGTTTCTTGACAAAGTCTTCCAAGTGTGCCGAACCGATCTCCTCCTCGCCTTCGATCAAGAATTTCACGTTCACCGGCATCCGGTCGGTTTTCAGCGCTGCCTCGACGGCGCTTACCACAGCCATCACCTGGCCTTTCATATCCGAGGCGCCGCGTCCGAAGAGTTGATCCTGGCGCACAACAGGTTCAAAAGGAGGCGATTGCCATTCTTCCACGGGATCGGGCGGTTGTACATCGTAGTGGCCGTAGATCAAAACAGTTGGGGCACCCGGGCGTTTTAACCATTCGCCGTACACTACAGGGTGCCCCTCTGTGGGCATCACTTCCACGTTCTCAATGCCGATGCTACGCAGATGATCGGCCAGCCATAGGGCAGCGCGCAGCACCTCCGGCTTGTATTCCTCCAGCGTGGAGATTGAGGGAATGCGTACAAAATCTTTCAAGTCGGCCAGGAAACGGTCTCGATTCTGATGAGCGTAGTGGATGGCAATGTCACGGACGTCGGTCATGTTGTTCTCCTGGGTGAAGGGTCCCATAGAGGAACCAAAATGTCTCTGCTGGGAAGATCCATTCCAGCATCTCGTCCCAAACGAAGGGACCGCTGTGGAAGAAGCGGTGCAATTCAGCGTCCAGGGCGTTCAATGTCTCTGGCGGGGGCTGACGCAAGTCGTTCAACAACAGCGTAAGGATCGCACGAATGCGAACCTGATACGGATACAAACGCCCCGCCTCGCGCGGATCGCGCTGAACCTCGAGCAGATACTCCTTCCATAACTCGCTTCGTGCCCGGACCTCGCGAAGGGCTTTGGCCTCCCACGCCGATCGCCACCTCAAGCGGATCCGATCCAGCCGAATGGTCAGCGCTTCCACCTCGGGCAGACGCCAACCTCGCAAGCGCTCATGGACGAGCAACACGGCGCCCGGCGTCAACTGAGTGAAATCAGTGGTCGGGACGGAAGCCTGACGATACAACTCCGGCGAGAGAAGATAGGCTTCTAGGTCTTCTAGCGTGGCGACCAGAAAGGCCTTGTCTCGAACAGGATCGGCCATTTAGGCCAATTTTACTTGATCCTCTGAGCTTCTAGTGCCTTTTGGCCGGCGGGAGTGCTCATGGCGTTGGGGAGGGTGTGGCTTCTAGGGCGCGACGGGTGACCACGTACCAGCGGTCGATCCACAGAAAGCGGTCGGGGGTGTCGTAGAGGGGAGGGATTTGCACGCCTCGAATGGTCGTACTCACGCCGTAGGAATAGGTGGGGACATAGAGGGGAAGGGCCGGCAGCTCGCGGGCAAAGATCACTTGAAAGTTGCGGTAGAGGCGAGCTCGCAAATTGAAATCCGCGCTGACACGCGCCTGTTCCAAGTATTCGCTGGCTGGCCGATTGTCCCATTGGGCGTAGTTCTGTCCGCCGGCAGCTTCGGCCTGGTGCCAGAAGGGATAGGGGTCTGGGTCGGGGGTGCGGGCCAGGGTGAGCTCGACCAGGGCGGCGTGGAAATTTCGTGTAGCCAAAAGGTCTTGAAGCTGGGTGTACGGAACCGGCTGAGGTTCCACGATCACCCCGATCGTTCGCCAAGCGTCGACCAGATATTTGGCCATGGCGGTGTGAACCGCATCGTCGGCGTGAAGCAAGCGAAAGGTGAGGGCGCGACCGTCTTTGACTCGTGCACCGCCTTCTGGGGGCACCCGATAGCCTTGTTGCCGGAGCACAGTGATGGCCGTTTCCGGATCGTAGGGGACGGTTTCTACACCGTCGTAGTAGGCCCAAGAACCGGGCAGGATCGGGTTGTGCAAGACCATGGCCTGGCTGTTGAGGGTGAGGTCGATCAATCGCTGGCGGTTCACAGCCAACAACAGGGCGCGGCGCACTTTGGCGTCCTGCAAAAAGGCCACTTCGAGGTTGTTCAGGTTGAAGAGCACAAACCCCATCTGGGGCAGGCGGGTGGTGTAGATGGCCAGGTTGGGTTCTGCCAGCGCTTGAGGCAAGATCGGATCGGGGATGCGCGAGATGCCGGCCACTTCGCCCGAGCGAAAGGCGTCCAGTGCGGCCTCGGCTGAGGGGTAGTATTTGAAGATCACCTGCTCCAGGAACGGCTTTTTGCCGTAATATTGCTCGTTGCGCACCAACACCACACCGACGATGTTCCCATCGTCTACCAGGAAGTGATCGAAGCGGAAGGGGCCGTTGCCCACCGGTTTGAGATTGAACTCAGCGTTCAGCAGTTGGTCCAGAGGCACTGACTCGAGCAAGTGCTTGGGCAGGACGCCAAAGGTCAGATAATCCAGAAGGGGCGCGTAAGGCTCTGGGATTTTGAACTGCAGGGTTTTGTCGTTCAGCCGGACGATCTGCACCTTGGACCATAAGGCCTTAACGTCGTCGGGCAGGAAGGAGGCTGGGCTTTTCATCCATTCGATGGTGAAGATGACGTCGTCGCTGGTCACGGGCCGGCCGTCGTGCCAGACGGCATTGGTCCGTAGGCTAAAGTTGTACAGATCGCCCTCTGGGGTCATGCCCCACGACTCGGCCAGGTCGGGCTCGGGCAAGCCGCGCTCATTAAAGCGCAACAACCCGCTGTAGAGGAGGCGGTTAATGTCGCGATCGGGAGAGTTGTTCCAATCGAAGAGCGGGTTGAGGCGCCCCATCGAGCCGATCAAGGCTTCGGTATATACCCCGCCTGGTGCCGCTTGGGGCACGATCGGAGCGACTACCGGTCCCTGGCTAAAGAGCAAGATGCTCACCAGGACCAAGGTAGCAGCCACAACCAGGATCTGCCAGCGTAATTGCTTCATTGGTGTAAAAAGAAAGGCCTGCCGGCGGAGAAAGCCCATGTCCGCCTAAGGGCCTTTCCGGTAGCGAGATGGGTTACCCCACGAGGATCAGAACGATAGCCAGCGTGAAGAACAGCACGCTCAGGACGATCGTCACCCAAAACAGGGTGCGCTCGATGCCGCGTCGTGCGGTGAACACGCTGCCGAGGTCGGCGCCGCTCAGGCCGCCCAGCCCAGCGCCCTTACTCTGCAAGATCACGCTGAGGATCAGAGCGATCGAGGTTATAATTAAGGCGATTTGCAAAAATTGAGTCATTCACTGCCTCCTGCAAGATAGCGGGGGAATTATACTTGCGAAACGGAGAAACCGTCAATCGAATGCACGAGATCGTCGTCAATCTCCACATGCATACCCGTTACTCCGACGGCACCGGCTTGCATCGCGAGATTGCCCGAGCTGCTTTGCGCGCCGGCCTAGACGTGGTGATCGTCACCGATCACAATGTGCTGGTCAGAGGGTTTGACGGCTATTACCGGGATGGGGAGCGACGCGTGTTGATGCTGGTCGGCCAAGAGGTGCATGATCAGGCGCGCCATCCGCAGAAGAGTCATTTGCTGATCGTCGGCGCCAAACGTGATCTTGCTCCGCTCGCCCATGACCCTCAAGCGCTGATCAATGCTGTGCAGCAGGCCGGCGGCTTGTGCTTTTTGGCGCATCCTCACGAGCCGCCTGCTCCCTTGTTCGGCGAGACGGCCATCTCTTGGGAAGACTGGCAGGTGCAAGGATTTACTGGCCTGGAGATCTGGAATCATCTCAGCCAGTTGAAATATGTGCTTACCAGTTGGCCAAGCGTCGTTTTTCACATTTTCTTCCCGATGTTCTTTGCCATCGCCCCTGATCCTGCCACACTTCAGAAATGGGATGAGTTGCTCTCGATGGGTCGGCGGGTGGTGGCGGTTGGGGGATCGGATGCTCATGAGTTGCGCTACCGCTTTGGGCCGTTTACCAAGCTCATCTTCCCTTACGAATTTCACTTTCGGGCGTTGAACACTCATCTTTTGGTGGATGCCCCTCTGCGCGGCAATGCCGAGCACGACGCACAGCGCGTGTTGGACGCGCTTCGCCTGGGGCGTGGCTGGGTCGGGTTTGATCTGTTGGCTTCAACGCGTGGATTTCGTTTCTCGGCGCAGGGCCGGCAAGGCGAAGCGGTGATGGGCGAGGAGATCGCGCTGGGCGATGGGGTTACGCTGCAGGTCTTGCTGCCAGAGCCGGCAGAGGTCTCTTTATGGCGAAACGGGCAGAGAGTTCAGACTTGGAAGCGTACCGCTCGTTGCGTACATGCAGTTCGTGAGCCGGGCGCCTATCGGGTGGAAGTGCATCGCCGTCATTTCGGCCGGCGGCGAGGCTGGATTTATAGCAATCCGATCTATGTGCGCAAAACCGGAGTGAAAGATTAGGGACATTTTCGACACTGTAACATTTTTGGTGGGTTTAGGGATGTTCGAATTGTGGCTCTTCATAGAGACAGTTTGTACCATCCAAAGAGATTTATTGAACAAACCCTGGACAAATTTGACAGATCACAAGGCGTTGTGATAAACTCTGCCTACCTAAAGAGACAATCTTCTGTCTCCGTCCGCTCCTGGCAGCCTACGGTATGAACAGGAGCAAACCCATGGAATGGAGGTCCCCCAATGCGTAAGTATGAATTGGTCTGCGTAATTCAACCAGACCTGGATGACAACGCGCTTAACGGCGTGTTGGAAAAAGTCCAAGGCTGGATCGGTGAAGCAGGCGGAAGTGTAGACAAAGTAGAAATGTGGGGCAAGCGCCGCATGGCCTACCCCATCCGCAAGCAATTTGACGGCTACTACGTGCTGATGAACATCGCACTCGCTCCCAAAGCCACAGCCGGCCTGCAGCGCAACTTGCGTTTCCTAGAACCGGTCATGCGCCATATGTTGGTCAGTGTGAAATAGCGAGGAGTTGCTAGAATGAGCCGAGGGTTGAACAAAGTCATGTTGATTGGCCATCTGGGACGCGATCCGGAGATGCGTTACACCCCCTCCGGAAAGCCGGTGACCACCTTTAGCCTGGCCGTCAGTCGAACCTGGAACTCAGGCGATGGCGAACGTCATAGCGAAACCGAATGGTTTAACATCGTCGCCTGGGGGAATCTGGCCGAGATCTGCAAGCAATATCTCTCCAAAGGTCAGCAGGTCTACATCGAAGGCCGACTCCAAACCCGACGTTGGGAGGACAAAGAAGGCGTAAAGCACACCAGTGTCGAAGTGGTGGCTAGCGAGATGATGATCCTGGATCGCCGAGAGAGCAACTCTCAGGAAGCCTCCCAAGAAGCAGAGAACATCGAAGCAGCTTCGTTAGACGATGAATTTCCGTTCTAGAAAGGAAACGAACAATGACGGAAGATGTGATCACGATGATGGTCGAAGAAACTGAGAGCAGCGAGCGCCGCTATTATGCCAAGCCCAAATTCTGCATCTTCTGTGTGGACAAACAGCTGATCATTGATTACAAGAAGGTCGATCTGCTGAAGCGCTTTATTACCGAAGAGGGCAAAATCCGTGCGCGCCGTCAGACCGGCGTCTGCGCGCGTCATCAGCGGGCCTTGGCGCGTGCCATCAAGCAAGCTCGCATGATCGCCTTGCTTCCCTTCACCGGCGAATATTGGGAAGAAGATCGCTAAACGCGTTTGCACCGTCTCAGGGGCATGGTGGGAACCGCCCATGCCCTTTTCTTTTGTTATGGAGGAATCCATGGCGCCTCGACTTCCCAAAAAACGTGTCTTGACCAAAAAACATGTCGCCCGTTTAGAGCGCGAACGCCAACTAGCGCGCTTGATTACCATCCTGACTGTAGCGATCGTCTTGGCAGTGATCGGCCTGATCGGTTATGGGATTCTGCTAGAGCGGGTGATCCAGCCCCGTCAGCCGGTGGCGCGCGTCGGCAACGATGTGATCACCGCCACCCAATTTCAAGCCCGTGTTCGTCTGCAGCGTCAGCAGCTCATCAACCAATACATTCAGTATTCTCAATTCAGTCAGTTTGGCTTTGATGTCAGCAGCCAGTTGCAACAACTGCAGTTTGCACTATCGGAATTTGGCGCTCAGCAGATTGGGCAAGATGTGTTGGATGCCATGATCTTGGAGCGCTTGATGGCCCAAGAAGCCGAAAAGTTGGGCATCGTCGTCGCCGACGAAGAGATTCAGGAACGTCTACAGGCCCTCTTTGAGTACTATCCGAACGGGACGCCGACGCCGACCATCACCCCGACCGAGGTGATCCTGCCCACCATCTCGCCGGAACAAGCGGCGATCGTCACCCTCACCCCGACTCCCACGGCCACCTTTACGCCGACCGCCTCTCCTACCTCGACCCCGAGCCCGGATGCCACAGCCACGCCCACCCCTCCCCCGATCGAGACGCCCACGCCGGCCCCCACCTCCACCCCCTTCCCAACTGCAACGCCGGTGACCAAAGAGGGTTTTGAAGCCAGTTTGGCCGAAACGCTCAAGCGGTTCGCCGAGCTGGGGTTCAGCGAGGCCGATTATCGCTACCTGGTCTATCTCGAGGGGTTGCGCACCAAACTATTTGAATACGTCACGCTTGACATGCAGCCTTTTGAAGAGCAGGTCTGGGCGCGGCACATCTTGGTCAGTGACGAGGAGACGGCCAAAACGATGCGCGAGCGCTTGCTCAACGGCGAAGATTTTGCCGCCCTGGCTGCTGAATTCTCGATCGATACAGCCACCAAAGATCGCGGCGGCGATCTGGGTTGGTTTGGCCGCGGCCAGATGGTGGCGCCGTTTGAGGAGGCGGCCTTCCGTCAGACGCCCGGCGAGATCGGCGAGCCGGTGCAGACCGAGTTTGGCTGGCACATCATCCAGGTGATCGGCCATGATCAGAATCGTCCGCTCACGGCAGAGCAATTCGAGCAGGCCAAACAGCGCCGCTTCCAGGAATGGCTAGACGACCTGCGCAAACGCGCCGAAGAAGCCGGCCAGATTGAGATCTTCGACTACTGGAAGGAACGCGTTCCGCTAGAGCCGACCCTGGATCCCACCCTGCTCTAAACCAGCGCTGCTCACAAACCAACCACCGGCTCCAGGCATTTCTGCCTCTGGGAGCTAGGGGTTTTATATCTCGTTGAGCGCCTGCCAAGGGGGTGATCAGGGGCCGGTCGCCGCTCCAGTCCAGGTGAAGACGCGCTTATCGCTCGAGGCGCCGGCTGGGACGTAGATCGGCTGTCCCTCATCGTCTGTGCCCACCCGGCGCACTGGCGTCACCCACCAGCGGATGACGTGAGCCACGTTATCGTTGGGTCGAAAGGAGGTGGGGACGATGTATTTGGTGTCGGTCACATAGTCCACGATGCGGCGTCCCTCGCCGGCGGTGACATCTTCCACGATCACCTGGTAGAACTCGCCCTCGCGCAATGTCCCCAGCGAAGCCCATTGCAGAGTGACAATATCGTGTGCCAGGGTGAAGGCGGCGCCATCGACCGGCAAGAGCAGGCTAGGGGCTGGATAGGGAGGCGGCGGGGTAGGCGTCGGCGTGGGTTGACCCGGAGCAGGCAGGCGTTCGCAGAGAGGGATGATCAGGGTGGTTCCCAGCAGGACCGTGTCGGTGGGCAGATTGTTGTAGACACGAATGGCCTCCATGGGCACATTGTAGTTGGCTGCAATGCTGGAGAGGGTGTCATTGGCTTGCACGGTATAGCGGGCGGTGAGGCAGGCGGCTCGGGTGGCCTCGGCCGGCTCCAGGGTGCGGGTGGGCGGAGGCAGAGGCGTCGCTGTGGGATAGGGGATCTTCAGCACCTGACCCACGCGCAGGGTACAGTTCACATCCAGATTGTTCAGGATAATGATGCTTTGTACGGAGATGTTGAACGTGTAGGCAATGCTGCTGCATACGTCGCCCGGGGCAACGGTGTAGTCGAAGGGCGGCAGCTCGGTGGCCGTAGCCGTGGGGGTCGGGGTACCGGTTTCGGTGGGCGTGGGAGTGATGGTGGGGGTGAGCGAGGGCGTGGGCTGGGGCGTAGGGTCTACCACTCGGTTGGTGGCGCGCAGCACGCCGAACACCACGCCGGCCCCGAATAGCAGGGTGATGAGCAGGATCGCCAAGGCTGCCGGCAGGCTCAGCGTGATGCTGGGCATGCGCACCGCCTGCAACGGTCGGGCGGAGGGTTCGCCCTCCAGGGCCGGCTGCGCCGGCCCGGAGGTTAGATCGGTTCTGCACACCAGGCAGCGGGTGGCGCTCTCGCTCAGGCGCGTGCCGCACGTTGGGCAGAGTTTGGTCTTTTTCGATTCGGTTTCCGGACTCATACAAAGTGCGATTATAACATCGAACGTGCTGGTTGCCCTACGGAGCCACACTCCCCGCATATTCGGGCAAGTTCAGCCAAGCTTTGGCCTGTTCCGCCGATAGAAATTCCAAGATCACCAGACGTTTGGCATGCCAATTGCCCTCCAACGTCTCGGTGGCGCTGCTGCAGGCCAAATAGCAGCCACCACCTAGGGCCGCTGTTGCTGGCGCAGCGGCGATGTAGTCTTGATACTCTTCGGGAGCCAGCACCTCAATATCCACGATTACATAGGCGCTCATTGGGCCTACTTGGATGAATCTGTGTTCGTGGGTCTGCCGACGGCAGTGACCAACACTTTGTCCACACGACGGGCGTCCATATCCACCACTTCGAAACGCAAGCCATTCCACTCGAAGTGATCGGACGGTTGCGGGACACGCCCCAACGAGAACATCACAAACCCGCCCAAGGTTTCGTAATTTTCCTCTTCAGGCAATTCGCTCAGGCGGAAAATTTCCTTGAAGTCATCCACCGGCAACATGCCATCCAATAGCCAGGAGCCATCTTGGCGTTGCGTGGCTTGGGGTCCGTCGCTACCGATGCCTTCTACAATCTCGGAGAGGATGTCGGTCAAGGTAAGCAAGCCCTGCACGGCGCCAAATTCGTCTACCACCAACAGCAGTTCGGCTTTGCCGCCTTTGAACATCTCCAAGGCCTTGGAGGCCAGAGCGGTCTCAGGGATGTACACTGCGGGGTGCAAGTGTTGACGCAAGTCGATCGGCTGGCCGGAGAGCGCCGCAATCAACAGATCGCGGGCGCGAACGATGCCGATCACATTATCGAGCGATTCATCGCGCACTGGAAAGCGGGAATAAGGTGAATTGGCGATCTTCTCGCGAATCTCGTCTATCGTGTCGTGCACGTCGAGCCAGACGATCTCGGTGCGGGGCGTCATCAACGAGTACACGCGTTGATCGCCGATGCTGAACACCCCTTCGATCATGTCCTGTTCGGTTTCTTCGAAGATGCCGGCCTGGGTGCCTTGGTCGATCAGCACTTGCAATTCTTCCTCGGTCACCGGCGGTTCTTGGATGGGATGCGCTCCTAACAAGCGTAGGATACTCTCGGTCGAGAAACTCAGGGTGTGTACCAAGGGCGCAAACAATCGGGAGAGGAAGAGCATCGGCTTGGCCACCCACGAAGCGATCTGTTCGGGCGAGCGCATAGCCAGGCGCTTGGGCACCAGTTCCCCCAGCACTAGCGAGAGATAGGTGATCGGCAAGACGCCGACCACAATGCCGACAATGGTGCTATAGGGCGCCAGGGCGGGGAGGCGACCAAGTTGTCCATCGATCCACACGCCCAGCGTTGCACCGCTGAGGGCGCCGATCAGCAAATCAATCAACGTGATCCCGATCTGGATCACTGATAGGAAGCGGTTGGGTTCCTCGATGAGTTTCAAGGCAGTGGCAGCTCCGGTGTCCCCCTGATTGCTTCGGTGTTGTAAACGGGCTTTACGAACGGAGACGAGCGCTGTCTCTGCCATAGACAGGATACCGCTTAACAATAGCAGGATGCCAATAGCGATCAGGCCGCTCCGTAGGTTTATAGCTGTCGGAAGTTCTTCCATATCACCTTCATCTCGTGACTATCCGTTTTTGCCGGCGGTTTCAAGCCGAGCGCTTTTATCCCGTACGTTCTCCTAGAGAATTTTAATGCCACGTCCCTCGCTGACTGTGCCGATCACCCACAGCGGCTGGCCACACTGTTGAGCGCGCTCCTGCAAGGCCGGTAGCCGTTCGGGCGGCACGCCTAGCAGCAAGCCGCCGCTGGTCTGGGGATCGAAGAGCAGCAATTCTTCTGCTTCGTTCAGCGGCCGGCGGATGGTGACGAATGGGCGATAGTATGCCTGATTATCAAAAGCCCCGCCCGGAAAAATGCCCATCTCGGCATAGCGATGTGCCTGGCCGGCAAACGGCAGACGATCATACTCGATATGCAGGGAAACTCGTGACGCATCAGCCATCTCCCACGCGTGACCGATCAAGCCGTAGCCGGTAATATCGGTGGCCGCTCGCAAGCCCATCTCCACGGCCAGCTCAGACGCGGTCTTATTCAGGCGGATCATCCAGGCCGTTACCTCGGCTACATCGTTCGGGTCGGCCTGCCCGCGCTTCAGGGCGGTTGTGACCACGCCGAACCCCAGCGGCTTGGTCAGCACCAAGCGATTGTCTGGTTGCAGCCCGCTCTTGCTCAAGATACGTTGGGGGTCCACAAAACCCACCACCACCAATCCATACTTCGGTTCCTTGTCCTTCACCGTATGTCCGCCGGCGATCACCACGCCGGCCTCGCGTGCCTTTTCGGCGCCGCCGCGCAGAATGTCGCTCGTGATCTCCGGCGGCAGATGATCGGGCAATGCAGCCACGTTGAGCGCTAGGAAAGGACGCCCGCCCATAGCATACACGTCCGACAAACTGTTGGCGGCAGCGATCGCGCCGTAGTCATATGGATCATCTACCACTGGCGTGAAGAAATCCGTGGTCACCACCAAGGCGCGCGCCTCATCCAACCGCCAGACGGCAGCATCGTCGGGGCTTTCCAACCCGATCAGCAGATCGGGGAAATCGGCCGGTCGGAACAGGGCTTGCATTGGGCGCAGAACCTGCGCCAGCGCTTCTGCGCCTAATTTCGATGCTCAGCCGGCACAACTGCTCAAGGTGGTCAGGCGAATCTCTCGCCCAGAGGGGGCGGATACCTTCATCGAATCTGCCTCCTAAGGTGTAGGGGCCGGCGTTGGCGTGGGCGTTAGGGCGGGCAAGGGGAAGACAAACGGCGTGTTGCTCGGCAGCAGCATCACCTGGATGTTCGGCGCCAAACGGCTGATGTAGAGATAGGTGAGCAGTTCGGGCCGGCCGGCCAGCGAGGCTGCCAGCAGTTGATTGGCTTTGGCTTCGGCCTCGGCCTGGAGCAAGCGTGCTTCGGCCTCGCCGCGGGCCTTGATCACTATAGCGTCGGCCTGTCCCTGAGCGATCTGCCGTGCTTGTTCGGCTTCCTGCTTTTTCTGTTCCACCACGAACTTGGCCTGCAGCGCCTGTTGCTCGGCAATCTGCTTTTGTTCGATGGACTGGGCGTATTCCTCCGTGAAGGTAATATCGCGCAGCACGAAATCCACCAAGATCAACCCATTTTCCGACAGCACGCGCTGCAATTCATTGCTAATGCGCGAAGTCATATCGAAGCGCTTGGTGCTCAGCACCTCATCCACCCGATATTGCGAGACCGCATCGCGGATGATCCCGCGCGCCTGGGGCACGATCAGGTCTTCCTGATAGCGTCGTTGCCATTTGCGATGCACGTCCAAGATCAACGCCGGGTCCAAGCGATAGATCACCGACGAATCCACAAAAATCCGTTGACCGTCTGAGGTGCGGGCTTCTACCGAGAAATCGCCGACGTTATCGCCAACTGTGCCGCGCGACATCGTAAACGTCTGGATGGCGATCGGATATCGCTCCACGCGCTCCACAAACGGCACAATCCAATGCAATCCTGGCATGAGCGGTTCGGCCCGCATGCCTCCCGGTGCTAAGATCGAGACCACCACACCCATCTCATACGGCTCGATAAATACCAATCCCATGCCCAGCACGGTGCTCAACAAGGCAAAGATCACCAAGGCGATAGCGCCGGTCGTCAAGCTACGCGTCGGCTGGCGTCGCGCCGAACGCGTGAGGATCACTGCCACCAGGATCAAGAAGAATAGCCATGCAAAACCGGCAATTGCTTGAAAGAACGAAGCGATGTTCATGCGCTCCTCCGAATCTGAGAGTATTAGGTATTATACTGTACGCTTGCCCTCTCGTGCTTTTCGAGCGAGAATGAAAGACATGATTTTCGGCCGCATTGTTGAACGATTTTGGGATGAACGCCGTGCCGCTGCGCGCCTGATTGTCCCCCCCAACCTGATCCCTGCTCCCGGGCAATATCTGCTGGCCTACGATCCGGATTCCGACGACCCCATAGCGGTCGCGCTGTTCCCAGCCGGCATCTCCCCCGAGGGTCTTCTTGTTGCGCCCCCGCTGCCATCTGCCTGGTTTCCGGGCCGTTTGCTCGCTCTGCGAGGCCCGTTGGGGCATGGCTTTTCCCTGCCGCCTGGAGCGCGCCGAGTGGCCTTGGCAGCTGTTGATTTAAGCCCGGCCTACCTACTGGGCCTGCTGCCGCAGGCCTTCGAGCAGGGAGCCGCCGTATGCCTGTTGTGCCAGGACCCACCTGTAGACCTGCCGACGGAGGTGGAGATCCGTCCCCTAGCGACGTTGGAAGAGGTCTGTCATTGGGCGGATTATCTAGCGCTGGCCATTTCTCGTGCCGGTTGGTATGCCCAGCGAACAGCCTTGTTTCAGAGTGGCTTGGCGTTGCCCGAGTGGGTTCAGGTGTTGATCCGCACGGCCATGCCGTGTGCTGCCTTAGCGTCGTGTGGTGTCTGTGCTGTAGAGATGCTCCCTGACCGGCCGGCCTTGGTCTGCGAAGAAGGGCCGGTGTTTGCAGTCAAAGCCTAGCGTGCGTGGGCAAGAGGCCAACAAAAAAACACCGCCTGCCTCCGATGCTGTGTCGTAGCCGCTGGCGATGGCCGAAGACAGCCCCCATCTCGATCAATACCAAATCCGGAAAGAAGTTGAAGTTCTAGCGCTCACCCCATCCTTGGTGACCAGGATCTCGATGATCACCGTTTGCCCATATGGTTGGTCTTTGAAGGTAAACGAGAGAATTCCCACGCCGCTGGAGTTGGTCGTGAACGAGTTGCTAGAAGTCGTCCCATCGGGCCAGCGGGCGATAGCCGTCCCTTGAGCGTCCTTGACCGGCTGTTGATTTTGATCCTGGACGATGACGTACACCAATTGGCTATCGCTGGCCAAAGTCACCGCTTTCCAGACAAAGGCTCGCACGAAGATCTTCACCGGTCGGAAGCTTCGGTCGCTCGGGGCCGGCTGAAGCAACAGCAAATCTTCCTTTTGCTCGTAGAAGTACTGGGTTCCAAGGTCGGTCAACACCACTCGCTGGCCCTCGGGCATAAACGGTTTCCACTCGAAACGGGCATACTCAAAGTATTGCACGATCAGCCCATCATGGAATTCAAACGGCGAGATCGGCAAGCCAAAGCGCTCCTCGCCGCCGTTTTTCTTATAGAAATCGAGAAACGCAAAACATACCGAGAACCCCGTCTTCGGGAAGTAACGACATGCAAAGGGGTTGAAGATGTTCAACTGTTCACTGCGCTTATACAGCAGCGTGCCCAACGGTGTACGTTTCACCCGTTGGCCAGGAGGCTGATCAGGATGCAGTTCAAAGCGGGCGCGCTGGAAATATTGAATCAGCCGGCCATCTTTCGAAAAGGCCTCGGTGATCGGGTATCCGAACACCAATTCCGCGTTAGGAACGCTTCGATAGTAGGCCAGGAACTCTCCCGTAACGTAATGTCCTGTCTGTTCGAAGTATTCGCTCCCTGTCTGTGCGGCAACAGGTGTCCCGACTCTCAGCAACAGGAATAGGAACCACAGAACTCCGAGAGTGCGTTTCACGCTTATGATTATACTCAATCTTGCAAGACTTCTTAATTACAAAAACGCTAACGCTAGCTTTGCTCCAGCAGTGCCTGGACGATGCGCTCGGCGGCGTGGCCATCGCCGTAGGGATTGCTGGCCTGAGCCATATGCCTATAGGTGGTTAGATCGTCCAACAGGCGGCTCGTCTCGTGGACGATACGCTCGGTTTCCGTGCCGATCAGCCGGGCCACACCGGCAGCGATCCCCTCTGGGCGTTCGGTCACCTCGCGCAGCACCAGAACCGGCACTCCAAACGCCGGGGCCTCTTCTTGGATGCCACCCGAGTCGGTGAGGATCAGGCGAGCGTGTTTCATCAGGTGCACCACGGGCAAATAGTCCAACGGGGGCACCAAGGTGATATGGGGCACGCCTTCCAGCAGGCGGCGCACTGCTTCCTGGACGTTGGGGTTGAGATGTACCGGATAGAGGATCTCCACGTCCTCGCGTTCGGCCAACTGACGCAAGGCCTGGCAGATGCGCTCCAGGGGCCGGCCGAAGTTTTCGCGGCGGTGGGCAGTGACCAGGATCAACGCCCGTCGGTCAAGCTGCAGCGTCTCTCGCCAGTGGGTCACTTCTGGCGGTTCGGGTTGGGCTGCTATCACTTGCAGGGCGTCGATCCCTGGGTTGCCGGTCACCCGAATCCGGGCGGATGGAATGCCTTCGCGCAGCAGGTTGTTCTGTGCCCATTCAGTGGGGGCGAAATGCAGATCGGCGATGACACCGGCCACGCGGCGGTTGATCTCCTCGGGAAAGGGTTGCCACTTGTCGCCGGTGCGCAGGCCGGCCTCCACGTGTCCGAATCGAGTGCGACGGTAGTAGGCTAGGAGCGCAGTGATGGCCACGGTGGTCGTATCCCCTTGAGCCAGCACCCAGTCCGGGCAAAAGTCCACCAAGATCGGGTCCAGGTGGGTGAAGATGGCGGCGCTCACTTCAGCCAGCGATTGGTCTTCGCGCATCAAGTTCAGGTCATAGTCCGGTCGGATGGCGAACAGGGCCAAAACCTGGTCCAACATCTGGCGGTGCTGTGCCGTAACGCACACCCGCGACTCGACTTGCTCCGTCTGCGCCAGACGACGGATGACAGGCGCCATTTTCACCGCTTCTGGGCGGGTTCCCACGACAGATAGGATTTTCAGCTTTCGGGGGGTGGACATAGATCCAACAAGGCGGGGAAGATCGGGTTGAACAAGCCAGGGAATGGAGGGATCGTGCGGGGTAGGGGTTGGGCGCGTGGGAAGACGGGCAGAAGAGCATGCCTAGCTGGGAAGGTAGGGCGGCAAAAATAAAAAGAGCGGAGAGGGAGGGATTCGAACCCTCGGTGGACACAAGGCCCACAACGGTTTTCGAGACCGTCCCAATCAACCACTCTGGCACCTCTCCAAGGAGCGGTCTGCGCAGATTGGGCATGCGCAAGCGGGTAGATTATATCACGTCTGCGCTGTTCGTCTACAGTTCCACGCGGGTGGCCAGGGCGGGGTATTCTACCTGATAGATGCCGATATCGTGCAATTTGCCGCGCAGGATAGAGGCCGCTTTTTCTTCGCCATGCACTAAGAACAGCTTGCGCTTGCGGCCGTTGCCGGCCAGGGCGTAGTGCATCAGCAGGTCTTGACCAGCGTGGCCAGAAAGCCCGTTGATGGTGACCACTTCGGCGCGGACCTCATACGGTTCGCCGAAGATCTTGACCCGAGGCTCTCGATCGGCCAAGCGTCGTCCTAGCGTGTTAGGCGCTTGCCAAGACACGATGCAGATAGTATTGCGCGGGTCTTCGATGTTGTTCTTCAGATGGTGCAAGATGCGACCGGTTTCGGCCATGCCAGAGGCCGAGATGATCACCATCGGCTCGCGGCGATCGTTGAGCGCTTTGGATTGCTCTACGGAGCGGATGTAGGTGAGCAGGGGGAAATCCAAAGCCGGGTGGCGATTCTCTTGGACAAAGCGTCGCGTCTCTTCGTCCAATACTTCGGCGTGCCGTTTGAAGATCTCTGAGGCGTTGACGGCCAGAGGGCTATCCACGTACACCGGCAACGGAGGAACGCTGCCCTCGGAGATCATCTGGCTTAGCCAGTAGACCAATTCTTGGGTACGTCCTACGGCAAAGGCTGGGATGATCACTTTTCCGCCACGCTCGGCTGTGCGCCGGACGGTCTCACGGAACTCTTCGTAGGCCAGTTGTGGGCCGCGATGGGGCTTGTCGCCGTAGGTGCATTCCATCACCAGGTAGTCGGTCTCTTCAGGTAGGATCGGATCGCGCAGCAGCGGCAGGCCATAGCGCCCGATGTCGCCTGAGAACCAGAGGCGCACGGTGCGGCCGCGCTCGCTCAGGGTAAGGGCGATCGCCGCTGAGCCAAGGATGTGGCCGGCCTCTACGAAACGGGCTGTAACGCCAGGGATGGATTCAAAGGGTTGTTCGTAGGGGATGGGCGCCAGATGGTCGGCCACGGCGGCGGCTTCTTCTTGGGTGTAGAGCGGTTCGACCAGCGGTTCGCCGTGGGCTAGGCGCTTTTTGTTCACATAGGCGGCATCGGCTTCTTGGATGTGTGCTGAGTCACGCACCATCAGGTCCGTTAGTTCAGCAGTGGGTTTGGTGGCGTAGATCGGGCCAGAGAAGCCTTGTTTGACCAGCGTCGGCAGGTTGCCGCAGTGATCAATGTGGGCGTGAGAGAGCAGCACGGCGTGGATGGAACGCGGGTCGAACGGGAAGTGGCGATTGCGGAACAGGGCCTCGGCGCGCTTGCCCTGGTAGAGGCCGCAATCGAGCAACAGGCGAGCGCCATTGCATTCGATCAGGTGCTGTGAGCCGGTCACGGTTTGGGCTGCGCCATAGAAACCGATTTGCATGGTTCACACTTCTAGGATGTGCAGGATTCGATGGCCAAAGCGCTCTAGGCGAGTGGGGGAATCGGCCAGGACAGAAGTTAGGGCCTGTGGGCCGTGGATCGCTAGGGGCATCAGATAGGAACGCGGCAAGACAATGTCGGACGCTACACCCATCTCTTGGGCGACCTGTTTGCGCCAGGTTTTGAGGGCTTCTAATCGTCGGAGGATGATCTCTTTGGGAGGTGGGGAGGATCGGCGTTCGACGAGGGGGGCCTGTTGTCCTTGGGCAACGGCCTCAAGAAGGACGGAACCCCAGCGCGCGATTTGCGGTTTGCTCAGGCCGAGGCCGGCCAGTTCTTCTTTCGAGCGGGGTTGCGATCGGGCGATGGCAATTAGCTTGTCGTCGCCGATTACCTTGAAGGGCGGGCGGTCGAGGTGGGCAGCGATCTGTTCGCGCAGGGCGAGTAGTTCGCGCAGGATGGTGAGGTCCCGCAGGGTGAGGTCGCGGTGTTGGGCAAATCGTTTCCACGGTTCCTGCGGGTCGAGTTCTTGGGAAAGGGGTATCGATTCGTGGCAGGCGCGACAAAAGTCTTCTTGAGCCAGGGTGAGGCGCCCAGAAGCTGCAAGTTCTCGATACAAGTGATCATGCAGCCGGGGCAGGTAGTGGGTGTCTAGCTGGGCGTACTTTTGCAAGTGGGCAGGGAGGGGGCGCTTTCCCCAATTGGCTTTTTGGAAGCGTTTGTCGAGGTGGAGGTTGAAGAAGCACTTGAGCAAGGCATCGAACCCCACTTTGGGGTAGCCGAGCACGCGCGCAGCGTGCATGGTATCGAAGACGTTGGCAAAGGTGAAGTGAAAATCGCGGCGCAAACAGAGCAGATCGTATTCTACAGCATGGAAGACTTTTTCGATGTTTGGGTCGGCGAAGATGACCCCTAAGGGGGAGAGGTCATCCAAGGCCAAGGGATCCACCAGGTAGTCGGTTTCAGGGGTGGAGAATTGGATCAGGCAAACTCGTTCTCGGTAGGCATAGAGCGAGTTCGACTCGGTGTCTACCCCTAGGCGGGTCTGCCGCGATAGGTCTTGGATGAGATCATGTAAAGCGGCAGGGGTATCCACCCAGACAGGCGGCCGAAGCGGGGCCGTGTCTGATTGCGAGGCGGTGCGTTCAGGTGAATCTAGGGTCGGATCTTCTCCAGAACTAGAGCAGAAGCGCCGTCTTTGTAGTAGTTCGGCCATAGGTCAATGGTTCGGTAGCCTTCCTGGTGGTAGAGATGGATGGCGATCAGGTTGTCGGTGCGGACGCACAGACGGATGCGCGGGGAGCGGAGTTTCTCCTCGCAGGCGTTGAGCAGGGCGCGGCCGATCCCCTGTCGTTGGTAGGCTGGCAGGACGGCCAGGGTGGCGATCCAGCCGATATCGGTTTTGCCGCGCTGGTCGCCAGCCACAAAACCCACTATGCGCCCGTCGATCACCGCTTTCAGGCGCACGACGTTGGGGAGGGTTAATACGGCGATCAGGTCCGGCAATGGCCAACTGTCTTGTCCGAAGCATACTTGCTCGATCTGGTGCACGGAGCCCAAGTCCAATAGGGAGGCCGGCTGAATCTCTAGGGAGGTCAAGGAAATTTTGCTGGTTGTCATCTACAGAGCAGAAAGCCTCCCACACAGGGAGGCTTTTATTGTACCCTGTTAGTGGGCAGCTGTCGTTATGACTGTTTGGTGAAACGCTCGATCAGGCTGGTGAATTCCAAGGGGAAGATGTATTTGGTAGCGGGGCCGGCCCCCAGTGCCTTGAGGGCTTCGAAGTATTGCAAGGTCATGGTGTTCTGGTCGACCTGTCGAGCGGCGCTGAAGATCTTCTCCAGGGCGATCGAGTAGCCTTCGGCGCGCAGGATTTGAGCTTGTTGCTCGCCTTCGGCTTGCAAGATGGCGGCTTGCTTTTGGCCCTCGGCCTTCAAAATGGCCGCCTGTTTCTCGCCCTCGGCCACGTTGATGGCCGCTTCGCGGGTGCCCAGCGATTCGGTCACCACGGCGCGGCGGATGCGCTCGGCCGACATCTGGCGGTTCATCGACTCCTGGATCTCGCGCGGCGGGATGATCTCGCGGATTTCAACGTTGGTGACTTTCACACCCCAGCGCTCGGTGACTTCGTCTAGACGAGTGCGGAGCATGGAGTTGATGTGTTCTCGTTCGGAGAGCACGTCGTCCAGCAGGATGCCGCCGATTACTGCGCGCAGAGTGGTGGTAGCCATGCCTTGGGCGGCAGCTTCAAAGTTGCCCACTTGTAGGACGGACTCGGTCGGGTCGAGCACTTTGTAGTACCAAATAAAGTCCACCGAGATGCTGGCGTTGTCTTTGGTGATGGCCGTCTGATGGGGGATTTCGCGTATCTGTTCGCGCAAGTCTACTTTGACGGCGCGATCGATGATGGGGATCAGCAACACCAGGCCCGGTCCACGGGTGCCGATGCATCGTCCGAGGCGGAAGACGACCAGTCGCTGGTATTCTGGCACGATGCGGATGGCATTGGCCAGGAAGACGAAGACGGCAGCACCAATGATTAGGATAAAGCAAAGTAGGTAGATTATGCTTTCCATAAGTTATTCTCCTTTTTGAAGGTGAGATGTGTCGGTTACGACTGTGATGGCAACGATAGGGCTTCTACTTCCAGAACGAACCCTTCTCGGCCGATGACCCGGACGGCATATCCTATCGGGATGGGTGTCTCTCCCGTACAACGCGCGCTCCACAGCTCGCCGGCCACTTGGACCGATCCTTCGCGCTGATTGATTTGGGTCTTGGCTTCGCCGATCTGACCGATGAGTATGTCCAGGTTGTGAACGGGTGGCGCTTGATGGGCCTGTAGGGTTTTCTGGACAGCGCTCCAGACCAAAGCGGCGTAGAGGATGGATGTCAAGGTGGCAACAATTGGATTGACGGCCGGCCCTCCTTTCTGATCTTGAAACAGGTACGCTGATCCGACGATAATGCCCAGCAAGGAGATTGCCAAAGCGGCGTAGCGCTTGGGCCGGCGCATGGCATGGAGAAACGGGATAACGCTCAGCAGGATAAGGAGCAGCGACCACAGGTTGATGTCCAACTGCGTGACAGCATAGCCGGCCAGGATCAAACAAAACAAGGCGCTGATTTCAAAGATGCCCGTCCCCGTCGTGAGCAGCGCTAGCAGGACAAACAGGCTAGCCCCCATTATCAGCAGATAAGCGAGCGTCGGATCGATCAAAATGTCCATTCCCTTGTTTATTATACAACACCTTTCCTCTTATATGCTTGTTAAAGGTTGTATAATAGGCAAGATTTCCCTTTCCTACGCTGTAGCAGCGCTGGGAAGAGGGTGACGAAGGAGACTAGATTGAATTTCCAAACCGTCTGTGTCATTGGTCTTGGGTACATCGGTTTGCCCACCGCCACCACTTTTGCGGCATATGGTTTGCGCGTGCTGGGTGTGGACATCAATCATTCGATCTTGGATACCTTGCGCAACGGCGAGATTCACATCCAAGAACCCGGTCTGCGCAAAGCGTTTCGGGCGGCATTGGAGACCGGGCGATTGACCTTTTCTGAACAGCCGGCGCTGGCTGATGCCTTTATCATTGCCGTCCCGACCCCATTTTATGAAGATGAGTATGGGGAGGTGAACGGGATTCGGTTCAAGAAGGCCGATCTGCGGGCGGTGATTGCGGCCGCAGAAGCGATTGTGCCCTATTTGCGAAAGGGCAACTTGGTCATCCTGGAATCCACCTCGCCGCCGCGCACCACGGTGGACGTGGTGCGCCCGATTTTGGAACGGTCGGGGCTCAAGGTGGGTCGCGATGTATATCTGGCGTATTCGCCAGAGCGGGTTTTGCCGGGGCGGATCTTGCAGGAGCTGATCGAGAACCCGCGAGTGATCGGGGGTGTGAATCCTGAATCGGCCCAGGCCGGCCGCAATCTGTATTCGGTGTTCGTCAAGGGCCAGATCGTCCTCACCGACGCTACCACGGCTGAGATGGTGAAGTTGATGGAAAACACCTACCGCGATGTCAACATCGCCATTGCCAACGAGTTCGCTCGGCTAGCCGAACGATTCGGGGTGGACGTGTGGGAGGCGATTTCGATCGCTAATTTGCATCCGCGGGTCAAGATCCTTTCCCCCGGCCCAGGCGTAGGCGGACATTGCATCAGCGTGGATCCGTGGTTCTTCGTGGAGGCGGCGCCCGATCTCGCGCTATTGATCCGTCAGGCGCGTCAGGTCAACGATGGGCAACCCCACTTCGTGCTGGAACTGGTGAAGCGGGTGTTAGGTCCTGCCTTGGCCGGCCGACGGATCGCCGTGTTGGGGCTGGCATACAAACCCGACGTCGACGATCTGCGGGAGAGCCCGGCCGTGGAGGTCGCCCGTCGCTTGTTGCGTGAAGGGGCACAGATCAAAGCCTTTGAACCGTTCAAGCCCGAGGGCCTGCCCGATCTGCCGTGCGTGCCCGAACTGAGACAGGCCGTGCAGGATGCTGAAGCGATCCTGCTACTGGTGCGTCATGCCTCCTTGCAGGCGCTGACGCCTGAGAGGTTGCGCCCGCTCACGCCGGCCACCGTCCTGATCGATACGGTCAACGGTTGGGCCGGCCGGGAGTGGGAGCGCCACGGCTTTGCGCTGTATCGCTTAGGAGTGGGGAGCCAGCGCGAGGAGACGTTCGAAGCCCAAGGCGCATCTGGGGCCGGCTAGCGGCGCGCCTGATATCCTTCAACTATGAGTCGTTTCTGATTTCGGCCTTCCAGGACATGTGATGGGCCAACGTGCGTTGGGCGGCGGCGTGAACGGCGACCAACGAGCAAGCCGATGGACCTTCGAGAAGTTCGCCGAAGGTGACGCGCGGCATCAGCCCGAACAGCTCTCGTCCACTCAAAATCTGGCGCATCATCTGGTAGATGAATGCCAATCGTTGGCGGTCAGGTCGGGCGCGACGAAACCAGGTGAGAGGATGTTTCATGGCTTTAGGATGGATCACCCCACTGACCATGGTGACCAGAACCTGTGTCTGGGGAACGTGTTTGAGAAAGATCTCCAGGCTGCGCGACCAGCGGTTGAATTCCGAGTCGGCGTCAGACATGAACTCCGGGTCGGCTTCAATGCCTCCGCGCGGAAAGATCAGCAACGCACCACCGTGCTGCAGATGACGAATGCTCTCACGGATCACCAGCATTCGCTTGTGGAGATGGCGAGGGTGAGCAGCAAAGATGGCGTGCCGGCTGAGGTTGGGCAGATTCTGAAAGAAGGGAATGTCGCCGATGATGATCTTATAGTCAGGACGTTCCACATAGGCCGAGATCACCAGCGAGTCCACCGAGGCCGGGTGATTGGCTGCGATCACCAACGGCCCCTGGTCGGGGATGTTCTCCGCGCCGCGTGCAGTGTGTCCTTTGACAAAGTATTGCAGGGCCCATCGAGCCGCAGCCGCCGATCCAGATTGAGCGACCATTCGGTCCAGCTGGGCGCTCAGTTCGACGAAGCGTCGGGCGGCCCGGCCGAACAAGGCGTGCAACATGCTCATCACACCCTTGGTTCGGGGCACGTTGAGCGCTTTGGCGATTTCGTCGATCAGGGCATTGTACAAAGCGTCAACATTGATCTCGACCGGTGGCATGGCCTGCCTTTCGTGAGGAAGCACTCGTCTATTCCAATCGGACTTTTTCGCTCATCATCTTTCCGGTGCTGCGATTGCGGATCATCAGGATTTCGGCTAGGATGCTGACGGCAATCTCTTCTGGGGTTTCGGCTTGCAATTCGATTCCAATCGGGGAGTGGACGCGGGCCAGCTTTTCTTCTGGCACGCCCTGGCTCTTCAGCGCTTTGGCGGTTTGCAGCCAGCGGCGTTTGGAGCCGATCACGCCGATGTAGGCTGCCTGGGTATCTAGCAGGGACGCCAAGCCGGCTATATCCACGTTCGCCCCGCGCGTAGTGAGCACCAGGTAGGTCTGATGGTTGATGGGGGCATGCTTGGGCAACTCGGCCATCGGGACCGGATAGTAGGCATCGGCTTCGGGGACATTTTCCGGTGTGCAGAACTCGGGACGATCGTCGCTTACTGCCACTCGGAAGCCCAGCCACTTGGCTAGATGCGCTACCGCTTTGCCCACATGACCCATGCCGATCACGAGAACAGTGGGAGGGGGAAGGATCGGTTCCACAAAAATCTCCAATTGTCCGCCGCACACGCCCGGGTCGCCGCGTGAAGGATCGGACATGTTGTAGTGTAACAAGCGCGGCCGGCCATCCAGCATGGCTTGGCGGGCTTCGTTAATCACCCGATATTCTAGCTCCCCGCCGCCGACCGTTCCCACGAAGCGCCCATCGGGATAGACCAGCATCTTGCTGCCCACATGGCGCGGCGTGGAACCTTCGCTTTTGATCACCGTGCACAACGCTGCCGTTTCTTGTTTGGCTTCAACTTCGGCCAAAGATTGATAAATCTTGTTCATCGTCCATTATCCAGAAACGCTAAACATTCTCATTGTCAGAACACCCGAACATCTCATAGCGGTTCAAAGCGGGCCGTGAAGTGGCGCAGCAACTCCGGCGCATAAACAAAGCGATAACCGCGAATCTCACTGGCCCGTTCTTTGATCTGCGCCAGGGTCTCTGTCACATAATCCAGGTGGCTCTGAGTATAGGTTCGGCGTGGGATGGCCAAGCGCACCAGCTCCAATTTCGGATAGATCATCTGACCGCTATCCGGATCTGGTCGGGCAAACATCACCGAACCGATCTCGCAGCCACGGATCCCTCCCTCACGATAAAGTTCCACAGTGAGCGCCTGACCGGGAAACTCGCTCTGGGGGATGTGCGGCAACACGCCGAATACATCCACGTACACGGCATGGCCGCCGGGTGGTTGAACGGTGGGAATGCCTAACTCGTTCAGCCGTTCGGCCAGGTAGCTGGTTTGGCTCAGGCGATAGGCCAGGTAGGCTTCGTCTAACCCTTCGTAGAGTCCCACCGCCATGGCGTCCAGGTCGCGGCCGGCCAGGCCGCCATAGGTGGGAAAGCCTTCGCGTAAGATTAATTCGTTCTTCACCTTTTCGAACAACTTTTCATCGTTCATACATAGCAGCCCGCCGATGTTGACAATGGCGTCCTTCTTGGCCGACATACACATTCCATCGGCCAGCGAGAACATCTCGCGAGCGATCTCCAGGGTAGATTTGTCGGCATACCCTGGTTCGCGCAACTTGATGAAATAGCAATTCTCTGCGTAGCGGGCAGCGTCAATAAAAAACGGAATGCCATACGAGTGATAAGTTTCAGCAACCGCCTTCAGGTTGGCCATCGAGACTGGTTGCCCGCCGCCGGCATTGTTGGTGACGGTGATCATCCCAAACGGGATGCGCTCCGGCCCGACACTCTCGATGAACGCCTTGAGCTTGGCCAGGTCCATGTTTCCCTTGAACGGATGGGGGTTGGCCGGGTCGAAGGCCTCGTCGATCACCAGGTTGGTTGGATGACCGCCTCGGGCGCGGATGTTGGCGTCCGTGGTGTCGAAGTGCATGTTGCTGGGCACGTACATGCCTGGCTTGACCAACACGGCGCTTAAGATATTCTCGGCTGCCCGTCCCTGATGGGTGGGGACGAAATAGCGAAAGCCAAAAATGTCTTCCACCGCTTCCTTTAGGCGATGGAAGGAGCGAGCGCCGGCGTAGGATTCATCGCCGCGCATCAGTGCTGCCCATTGGTCGTGGCTCATGGCGCCAGTGCCAGAGTCGGTCAGGAGATCGATGAAAATATCTTCGGCCTTCAGGGAAAAGATATTATAGCCGGCCTCGCGCAGCACGCGCTCACGCGCCTGGCGCGGGATCAGGCGGATCGGTTCGATGACCTTGATCCGGAAGGGCTCAGGAGGATAGGTGAGCATAGGCCTCCATAAATTTCGTAGGAGTTCGTGACGATTATACTCTCACTATGGTATATTTTTGTCATGTCTGTTTACCTGAACGATATTCCCCTCTCCACCGCACAAGAGCGATTTCAACGCGCCCTTGCGGAAGCCGGTCTCTGGAGGGTGCTCGGTGTCGAGACCGTTCCTCTAGACGAGCAGGCTCTGAATCGGGTGACGGCCGAGCCGATCTGGGCGCGCATCTCCTCCCCCCACTATCATGCTGCGGCCATGGACGGTTTTGCAGTGCGCTCCGAAGATGCGGAGGGCGCCGGTCCGACCTCGCCGATCACCCTGCGCCTGGACCCAGCTGCCCCTCAAGCGAATTACGTGGATACCGGCGATCCGCTTCCCTTGTGGGCCAACGCTGTGATCCCTATCGAGCACGTCGAGTTGCTGGACGCCGAAGGGCGGCTGACTTCGGAAGTCCGCCACCCGGCGTTCATCCGAATTCGAGCTGCAGTGCCGCCGTGGTCGAATGTTCGACCGTTAGGGGAAGACATCGTGGCGACGCAGCTGGTCCTGCCGGCCGGGCATCTCCTCCGTCCGGTCGATCTGGGCGCCATCGCCGCCTCGGGTCACGCGACCCTGCGCGTGGCGCGCCGGCCCCGGGTCGCCATCCTCCCCACGGGGACCGAACTGGCGCCCATCGGCAGCGAGCTCAAACCTGGCGACATCGTGGAGTACAATTCGTTGGTGATGGCCGCCCAGGTGCAGGCGATGGGGGGTGAGCCGACGCGCTTCCCAATCACGCCCGATGATTTTGCAGCTCTGTGCGATCGGGTGCGCGAGGCCGCCCGCGAACACGACTTGATCCTGCTCAACGCCGGCTCCTCGGCCGGATCCGAAGATTTTTCGGCTCGTGTGGTGGAAGCCTTGGGCACCCTGCTGGTGCACGGGGTGGCGATTCGCCCAGGACATCCGGTGATCTTGGGTTTGATCCGCCGCCCGGCCGATGCGCAGACCGAGGATGGAGGCCCATCGCTCGTGCCCATCATTGGGGTGCCGGGGTATCCGGTTTCGGCGGCGCTCACGGTAGAGATCTTTGTGGAGCCGTTGTTGGCCCGTTGGTTAGGCCGTCGCCCGCGGCAGCTTCCTGAAGTAGAGGCAACCTTGACCCGTAAGATCGTCTCCCCGGCCGGCGACGATGACTTTGTGCGAGTGGTGGTGGGCCGAGTGGGTGAGAAGGTGTTGGCTGCGCCGCTCTCGCGCGGGGCTGGGGTGATCACTTCGTTGGTGAGGGCTGATGGGCTGTTGATTCTGCCGCGCGGTGTGCAGGGCGCCGAGGCCGGCCAACAAGTGCGCGTGCGGCTGCTCTGCCAGCCCCACGACTTGGAGCGCACGATCTTCTGCATCGGTTCACATGATGTGATCCTGGACCTGATGGCTCAGTTCTTGGCCGAGCGCGACCGACGGTTTGTTTCGTCTAACGTAGGCTCACAAGGGGGCTTGGTGGCCTTGCGGCGCGGCGAAGCTCATCTGGCCGGCTCGCACCTTCTCGACCCAGCGACAGGCGAGTACAACCTAGCCGCCCTGCGCCAGTATTTGCCCGGCGTGCCACTGCGCTTGATGGTCCTGGTCCATCGGGAACAGGGCTTGATGGTAGCACCTGGCAATCCGAAGAACATTTACGGTCTGAATGACCTGATTCGGCCGGAAGTGCGCTTCGTCAACCGCCAGCGCGGGGCTGGGACGCGCGTCTTGTTGGATTATCATTTGAACTTACTGGGGATAGACCCATCTCTCATTCGGGGCTACAATCAGGAGGAGTATACCCACTTGGGCGTAGCCGCTGCCGTGGCTTCCGGGCGCGCTGATTGTGGGTTGGGCATTCCGGCTGCTGCGCAGGCGTTGGGCTTGGATTTTATCCCGCTCTTTCACGAGCGCTACGACCTGGTGATCCCGATGGAGCACGCCCAGAGCCGGCTGTTGGAGCCGTTGTTTGAGGTGGTCGGCAGTGCTGCCTTTCGTCAGGCTGTGGCGGCCCTGCCCGGCTATGATGTTCGTCAAATGGGCACCTTGATCTTGGAGAATCAACATGTCTGATGCTTTGGTGATTGACGATAACCGCCAGACGGCAGATGCCTTACAAAACATGCTTGAATTGTTGGGTTTATCGGCGCAGGTTGCCTACGGCGCCGGCCCAGCCATCTCGTTGCTAAGCATCATAACCCCTCGGGTGGTTTTGCTCGACATTAACATGCCCGGCATAGACGGCGGTGAGATCTTGGCCTTTTTGCGGCGCGAGCCGCGCCTGCTTTCGGTGCCGGTGATCGTGATCACTTCGGATGATCAGCCGGAGACGCGCCGGCGGATGTTGCATGGCGGGGCCAACACAGTGTTGATCAAGCCGGTCAACTTTGATGTTTTGGAGTCGACTTTGAAGAAGGTAGGGTTGTTGTAGCCGCGCCCGCAGCAGGTGATGGGGCCAGCTCGGGCCGGCCGGGCGCGTTCTTTGAAGTGGCTGTGACATGGCGGAGCCGTGTCGGGCCGGCTTTGGGTGTCGATCTTTGTCCTAAGCGATCTATGCCTCAAACTGATCAAGGCATCGTGCACGGACGATATTTGCTAGTCCCGCGCGTGTTGATCTTCGTGTTGCGCGAAGATGAGGTGTTGCTGCTCAAGGGAGCACCGCACAAGCGCTCATGGGCCAATCGCTATAACGGAATCGGGGGACACGTGGAACGCGGCGAGGACGTGCTCTCGGCGGCTTATCGGGAACTCGAAGAGGAAACCGGCCTGCGGGCCGACCTGCGTCTGGCTGGCACGGTGATTGTGGACGCCGAGGAGACGATCGGTGTAGGGCTGTACGTGTTTGTCGGCACGTGTCCGAATGGGGAGCCGCGGGCAGGAAGCGAGGGAACGCCAGAGTGGGTGCCCTTTGCGGAACTGGCAAGCCGGCCCCTGGTCGAGGATGTGGAACCGCTGTTGGAGCGGGTACGGCGTCTGGGGCCGGCGGATCCGCCTTTTTCGGCCCGATCGTTCTACGATCAGGCCGGGCGTCTGCGCCTGATCTTCGCCGATGGTTCACTGCAGACGAATGCGTAGGCCGGTGTAGAGGGCGCCGCGCAGCTTTCCCAAGAAGTTCAGCAAGTGAAACATCAGCCCATATCGGGCGTGAAAGCGCTTCTCTAGAGCACGCATTGCCTCTGGGGTGTTTTCTTCGGTCGCATGTGCGTTCATCCAATCGCCAAGCAGTTCGCCAGAAGCGGTGCATGGGGCGATGCGCACGCCTCCGTTGCGGCGAATGCGCTTTACTTTTCCCGAGTTGGCCTGGGTCCACACCCAGAGTGTATCTCCGTCGATCACAAACCAGACCGGGGTGCGCCCCCCTTGTCCGTTTTTGCGGAAGGTTTCTAGGTTGATGTAGCGATGCCGTTTCAGACGTTCAGCTAGATCGGTCATGGTATCCCTCGATAACCACGGGCTTTCCAGGCGCGAAAGCGCGCTTGACCTTGTTCTGAGAGAGAAAGCGTCATGCCAAAGGTGATCAGAGTGCTGGTGATGAAGAAGAACACGATTTCTTCCAAAGGAAGAATGCCGAAGAACAGGATGCCGGTGGTTTGTTCTTTGGAAATGGACCAGGTGGTTTGGGTGAGGGCGACGATGTCCGTCAGAGAAAGGTAGACACCAGGAACCAGGATGGACGCAAGAACCAGCCGGCGGTGACGCCAGAGCAGGTCGGCGCCGTAGAGCACTTGGGGAAAGATGGCCGGCAAGGCCCAGGCCAGGGTGATGGAGAGGTAGTTCCAGGAAGGAGCGCCGAAGAAGAACAGGTACAGGGAAATCGCCCATAAGACGAAGAGAACGATTAGCGCCGATAGGCGCAGGGCGGTGGAGGGACGAAAGAGCGGGTCGGAGGCAAGAGGCCGACGGGCCAGGAACCACCACCACAGACCGACTAGCAGGGTTTCTAGGACGAAGAAGGTATACTCCTCGATGGGTACGTATCCCAGCAGGATGCCAGTAACCAGCTCAGGGTTGTAGGACCAGACGCCGGTGGCGACCAGGTAGTTGTCCCACGGAGTGGTATAGACGACGGCCGCGACGATGTGGGCCAGGATGCCGACCCAGATAAAGCGAGCGCAAAGCATGCTGTGTGCTCGCCGGCCATGGCGAAGCTCCCACAGGGTGATGGCGAGCAGGATCAGGATCGGGATCGCAACGAAGCGAAGGAGAAAGCCGAAGTAGGTCATTGGGGTTTGTTTCGGCGCCGGACGCGCATGTAGACGCCTGGGCGTGGTTCTAGGGTGGCTCCCATGTGAGGTCGAATGCGATAGGGCTGGATCGGTTCAAAGTGGAATTGACGCAGCAGGTGGGCGATCACGATGCGCGCTTCGGCCTGGCCGAAGGCCGAGCCGATGCAGGCGCGTGGTCCGCCGCCAAAGGGTACGAAGCTCATCGGCGGGACCTTGCGCCCCTGGGCAAAGCGCTCGGGGTGGAAGGCATCGGGGTCGTCCCATATTGCTGGATCGCGGTGGGTGAGGTAGATCGAGAAGAACAGGCGTTCGCCGGCCGGCACGGTGCCCTGCTCAAAGGTGATCGGCTCGACGACACAGCGATTGGCGATGTGAATCGGGGGATGCAAACGTAGGGCTTCTTTGATCACTTGGTCGAGCAGGGGTGATTTTTCTACATTCTGCACTTCGTTGACCAGCCGAGAGAAGACATCGGGATGTTGGCCGAGCAGGGCAAAGGTCCAGGCTAGGAGGGCGGTGGAGGTGTCGTGGCCGGCGATGAGCATGGTGAGCATCTGGTCGCGGATGGTGTCGTCGTCTAGGCCGGCGTCGATCAGGTGTTGGAGCATGTCCGATGGAAGGTCGCCGCTCGAAGAAGCGCCAGAGAGCAGCGGAAAGGGTTGGCGGCCGGCCCGTTGCATCTGCTGCCGGCGCTCGGCAATCATAGAATATAGGTATTGGTCTAGCTCGCGGAGAGGCCGCTTGTAGCCTGGGCGGGGTATCGTGCGCCATAAAATCCAAGGGCCCGGGGAGATGAATTCGATGGCCTTCAAGATAGGATGCCAGATGTGGGGCAGGTCATCCCAGGCATCGCGGCGAAACAGGGCTTGGAGAATGATCAACAGAGCAATCTTGCGGCCTTCGACCAGCATGTCGACTACCTGGCCATCGCGCCACTGGGCGGTGACCCGATCGGTTTTCTCGATCATCATTTGCGTGTAGTCAGAAAGACGAGCAGGATGGAGTGCGGGTTCCATCAAGATGCGATAACGATCATGCTCTTCACCATCTACCACCAACACACCGCGACGCAACAAGTCGGCGACCGGGTCGGGATTGCGCCAGAGCAATTTGTGACGTTCGGTGACCAGCACTTTGCGAGCTGCTTCGGGGCCAAATACCACGTAGGGGTGGAAACTGGGTAGGGGAATCTGGAACAGGCGGCCCAGATGTTTGGCCAACACGCGCAAGGGGCCGAGCAAGGACCGTTCGCGAAGCAGAGCACGTAAAACAGCACGGCCAGTTTCAGGAGAAGGAGAGGCAGACATAGGCCGTTTGAAGGGGGAATTACTCAGAGAGGGTGGGTAAGAATTCGGCAATGGCTTGCAGAACGGCCTCAGGACATTCTTCCTGCGGGACGTGACCACAGCGAGGCAGGACGCTCAGTTGTGCATTGGGTAGATCGCTGGCCAAGCGAATGGATTGCTCGGTGGGGACCACGCGGTCGTCGTCGCCGGTGATCACCAGGACAGGCAAGGTGAGTTCGTCCAAGCGTTCTGCTAAGTTGCTCTCGCGGCTAGACAAGGTGAGCAGCCACAAGGCTTGATCCCAGTTTGGGGCGCGCAAGGGTTTTTGGTAGCCTTCGACGATCTCGGGAGTGATGCGTGAGGGATCGTGCCATGCCTGGTAGAGCAGGTCGAGGCCGCGGGTTTGAATTTGGCGAACCAGGAGCAGACCCAGACGGCGCATCTGGGGCGTTTGGAACAATGGGCGGATCCAGCCGGGCGCGCCTCCGCCCACGTAGACCGCCGGCGCGATCAGGATCAGGGCTTGGACCCGATCAGGATGCTGGAGGGCGGTTTGTATGGCCACCGTCCCGCCGGCCGAGTTGCCGACTAAGATGGCTTTCTCAACCCCAAAGGCGTCCACCAACCCAATCAGCAGAGCGACTTGAGCTTCGGGACTGTAAGGGCTTTCGCCCTGCCATTCTAGGGGACGCTCGGTGAGGCCGAAGGCCGGACGGTCGTAGGCGATCACCGTGCCATAGGTGGCCAAAGGAGCGGTTACTTCTCGCCAGGAGAAGGTGCTGGCCCCAAAGCCGTGGAGCAGGAAGAACGTAGGTTGAGCTTGGCCGAAGCGCTTGTAGTGCACGCGCAGGCCGTTGATTTCAATAAATTGGCTATCGGGATCGGCCAGCTGTTCCACCGGCGCAGTGTTTTCTAGCGGCGGGATGGGGATCAGGAACGGCCCCACGATAAGCAAGGCTAGGAGGATTGCGAGAGCTGTGAGCAGGATTTTCTTGAAGCTAGATTTCATGTTCTTGTTCTTTACATGGGGTCTGATTCGATCACGTAGCATCCGATACGATTGGGGTGATCTTCTACTTGAACTGTAGGAGGGACACGGCGGAGCAACCACAAGATGATCCCATCGCCAAGGGCGCTGAGGGTGTTGAGCACGCTGAGCATAAAGAGAGGGACGTGACCGGTGATCAGAGCCACCACGTAGGGCAAGATGCCCAGCACGAAACCTGGCATCAAGGTGCCTAAGCGATAGACGTTGACCCTGACCGGTACTTTGAGATGAGTGTAGGGGCTCAACGTTCGGCGATGGATGCCAAACTTGACCGCTGAGCGCGGCAGGCGGCCGGCCACGATCCAGGTGAGGGCATGTAGGATTTCATGGATAACGATGCTGATCAAGGTGCCGACGAGGACGATGAGAAGAACGTCAAATGTGATCACGATCTCTCTCTGTCGGAAAAGAGCGAACGGAAGAAATTGGACGATCGCTATTGGAACCGCCAACAGCAGGGCGATAAGGTTGCCTCGTTCCATTGAGATAGATAGATCGCGTTTGTTCATCGGGCCTTCACATGGTCACAGCAAGATTGTCTTTGACGTCTCCGATTTCTACGTTCGCACGGGCTGCTGGAGGTTCATGGAGCGCCGGCCCGCAGGCGCTGGTAGGCCTGCAGGGTGCGTTCTCGGGCTGCTTCGTGATCAATAAGGGGATGGGCGGGGTAGCCAGGGACTCGGATACCGATTTGCCACGGGGCATGGATGGTCTGTGAGTCGAGATGACGGAGCTCAGGCAGCCAGCGACGGATGTAGTCGCCATGGGGGTCGAATTTTCTGCTTTGCAAGACCGGGTTGAAGATGCGGAAATAGGGGGCAGCATCGGTCCCGACGCCGGCTGTCCATTGCCAGCCGCCGTTGTTGGCGGCCGGATCGCCGTCGATCAGGGTTTCCATGAACCAGGCTTCGCCCCAACGCCAGTCAATGAGCAGGTCTTTGACCAGGTAGGAGGCAACGATCATGCGCGCTCGGTTGTGCATCCAGCCAGTCTCAAGCAGTTGGCGCATGGCGGCATCTACCAGCGGAACACCGGTACGACCTTCCTTCCAAGCGATAAAGTCGGATTCGTCGTTGCACCAGGGGATGTCGGCCAGCTCGGCTCGGAAGGCGGTTTGAGTGACATGAGGAAAGTGATAGAGGATCTGGATATAGAACTCACGCCAGATCAGCTCGTTGAGCCAGGTTTCTGGACCACGGAGGGGTTTGTGGTGGGGCTCGGCCATGATTTGACGCACGGCGTGAACCGCCTGTCGCAGGCCGATCATGCCAAAGCGGAAGTAGGGGGAGAGGCGGGAGGTGGCATCGAGGTCGAGGCGGTTGCGCAGGTCGGCATAGTCCCAGATTGGGCCGCTGAGGAAGTCTTCTAGGCGCTGGAGGGCCGCACGTTCGCCGGCAGGAAAGACCGAGTCGGCGTGGAAGGGGGGGAGGGGGTCGCTGAGAATGCCGGCTGGGGTGGGGATGATTTCTGGGGCCGGCAGAAGGTGGATCGGGATCAGGCGGGCTTTCCAGGCTTTGGCGTAGGGGGTGTAGACGGTGTAGGGCGTGCCGTCGGGTTTGATCAGGGACTCGGGGGGATGAACCGTTTGGCCATCGAGCAGGGTGAGCGGCAGTTGGCGAGCGATGACTGCGTCGCGTTGTCGGGCAAAGGGGGTGAAGTCGCGCTCGGCCAGGATGCGGGTAGCACCGGTTTCGGCCAGCAGGGCGCGCAGGGCGTCGAGGGGATGGCCGCGCCGCAGGACGAGGTAGGACCCTCGGGCGCGTAGGTCGCGATCCAGAGCGTGTAGGCCGGCGTAAAGGAAGTTGCGACGGCGCGAGGAGAGGGACTCCAGCCGTGGGTCGAGGAGATAGACGGGGAGCACCGAGCCGGCTTGGAGTGCTGCGTGAAGCGGGGCGTTGTCGGTCAAACGCAGGTCGCGTCGGATCCACCAGATGGTCGGGGCCGTGGTCATAGGTCGATCAGTCCGTCCTGGCCTTCGTTCAGGGCCAGGTAGAGTCGGTCGGCTAGGGCCGAGGGGGAGAGGGCGTTTTTGGGCAGGGAGAAGGGGACTTTATTCCACAACGGGGTCTCCACCGCGCCGGGACGGGCTACTAGCACGCGATGGCGAGTCTCTTTGCGCAGGACTTCGGCAAAGGCTTCTAGGCCGGCTTTGGCGGCGGCATAGGCGCTCAGCCCGGGCAGGCGTAGGCGTTCGTGGACAGCGCCAAGGAAGACAAAGGGCGCTTGAGGCGATAGGATGGGCAGGCTAGCCTGGGCGGTCAGGAAGGCGCCGCTCAGGTTGGCGGCCAGGATGCGATTCCAGTCGGCCGGGGAAAGTTCGGCAATTTTGGCGGATAAGATGTCGCCTGCGGTGTAGCAGTAGAGGTCAAACGGTTGGACGAGTTCGCCGGCCAGGCGGGCGGCCGCTATCACTTGTGCCGGCTGGGTAAGGTCGGCGGCGATGGTGTGAGGGGTAAGGGACTTCATCTCGGATGGGTGACGGGAGACGGTCACTACGGTATGCCCTTCTTGAACAAATTTGGCAGTGAGGGCTTTGCCAATACCGCCTGCCGCACCCCAGATCAGTACGTTCATATGTTCTCCTGTGATAGACGAAGATAGGATTGGAGGGCAGGACGCACGGCCAGCAGAGCACGATCTTTGTCTTTGGCTTCGAGCATCAGGTCAAAGGGGCCGATTTGGCTCCATCGGTTGAGCCAAATGTGCAGTTCGTCGGGATCAACCCAGCGGCCATGTTGTCCGCGCCGGCCGTTAGGATCTTGAGAGGAGAAGTGTACTTTGGGAAGGCCATGTTCACCCTGCCAGGTGCGGAAGATCTCGGCAAGCAGAAGATATAGGTCGCCGGGGCCAGGATTGGCCTGGTAATGCAGGCTATCGAATACCACCGGCAGGTCGGTCTGTTGGGAGAGGGCGAGGACATCGGCCGGGGAATAGAAGCGCTCATCGTTTTCGATCACCAGACGAGCTCGCACTGAAGCAGGAAGCCAAGAGATGGTCTGGCAGAAGCGCTGCATAGCAGCCGACTTGTCGCCATAGGTGCCACCGACGTGGATGACGATCTTGTGTGAAGCATCTAGCTGGAGTTCATCTAGCAGGCGAGCGGAGTAGATCAGCTCAGCTTCAGCGCGTCCTACAACGTTTGGGTCAGGCGAGTTAAGCACGGTGAATTGGCCGGGATGGAGCGAGAGGCGAATATCGTTTTCCCGAGCGAAGCGGCCGATCTCGGCTAGGGAAGCCTTGAATTCACGCCACCAGGGAATGGTGTTGATGGGATGCGATCCGAAGGGGATCAGGGAGGAGCCGATGCGGAATAGCCGCCAGCCATGTTGCAGGTTGTGGCGCAGGATGGCCTGTAAGTCGACCAGGTTGCGAGCGATTAGGCTGCGGAGTTTTTCGGGAGTGGCCGCTCGCAAGGTGGTGTCGTGGTTGGTGGTGCGTCCGATGAGCAGGGAGACACAGGGGTAGCCGATGCGGTTCAGGGACATAGATGGCGGGCAAATTTCGTATAGCAGGTAAGATAGGAAACAGTCGGTCCTGGTGGCAGCGGCAAGGGGTAGGTTTGTTTCAGGTTAGAGCTCAATATAGATTTGATTGCCCTCGATGTGCACGCGGTAGGCCTGAATGGGGGTGGGTTCTTTGCCCATGGCGATCAGCCGGCGCGACCATTCCGGCATACGGAGGTTGGCAAAACTGGTCACCCAGTCTAAGTTTTCTCCGGTGCGCATGTCGAAGCGGCTACCGTGGAAGGGACAGGTGATGGTAGCGCCGTCCACCTTGCCCCTAGCCAGCGGCAACCCTAGGTGGGAGCAGCGGTTTTCTACGGCGTAGATCTGATCGTCTTCGGCTCGGTAGATCACGATAGAACGTCCTGCTACTTGGACGACATGGGTCTTGCCGGCGGGAAAATCATTCAGGCTGCCGAGAGAGATACGGTTGCCCATGGTTAGGTCTCCTTGGATTGAGGGGTTGGGGCGGGATAAGTAGCCAGTCGTTCAACCGGAGTCGGTTGGGCTCGTTTCGGGAACCAGGGAAGGAAGGCACTGGTGCGCGCCATGTATTTGCGGTATTCCGGGCGGGAGGCCAGGGTGCGTTCGAGCATGGCGACGCCGGAGACGCGAACCAAGAGGAAGGTCATCAGGAGGGGGCTGATGATGGTCCAGGTAGCGCCGGCCGAGGCGGCGATCAACCAGAAGGCCCACCATTGAGCGGCGTCGCCGAAGTAGTTGGGATGGCGAGTGATGCTCCACAGGCCGGCGGTGAGGATGCGGCCGCGGTTGGCGGGATCCTTCTTGAAGCGTGCCAGTTGCCAGTCGCCGCCGGCTTCGAAGATGAAACCGATGGCCCACAACCCCAAGGCGGCGTAGTCTAAACAGCGCAGAGGGCTGCTCAGGTTGGCTAGGGGGGTAGCGATCAGAGGCAGGGCGATGATCCACATCAGGCTGCCTTGGAGCAGGAAGACTTTGAACAAGCTGCGCCACCACCAGGCGGGGCCGGCCTGCTCTCGCCAAGCTGCGTAGCGCGGATCTTCGCCGCGGCCGGCGTTGCGCAACAGCAGATGTAGGGAAAGACGCCCTCCCCACAAGGTGATCGTGCCGGCCAGGAGGGCCAGGCGCGGCGTCCAGGATGGGGAGGTCAAGGCATAGGTAGCCCAGAAGACGATCACGAAGCCCAGACCCCAAACGATGTCTGCGATGCTGGAGTCTTTGCGGGCCAGGCTGATGACCCAGGTGAGGGACATCAGAATCAGGATAATTGAACCGTTAATCAGCCAAAGGGTTATAAGTTCCATAGGTCAATCCATGTGGTGTAGTTCTGGAGGGGTGGGCGCTAGGACGCGATTTGGAAACATTTGATGTAGGATGGAGATCACCTGGAAGGCGGTGGCGGCCTGGAAGGTGTAAAACCCTTCGTAGGCACGCTCTTGACCGTCGGAAAAGATCTCTTCTGCCAGCAAGGTCATATAAATCCCTGGTCCGTAGGCGATCACGAACCAATATTTTACCAGGGGGGTGCCGTCGGTGGGCACGGCTACGGTGCGGGGCAGCGAAGGGATGGGGATGTCTTGGAAACCGTAGATCCATACTCCCCGCGAGGCTTCGGCTACCCGACGGTATCGGCGTTGTTGGAAGCGGAAGCGCGAGAAGTACTGGAAGGAGACATGGGTTTCGGCCACACCCGGAGAGCGGATCACTGCGTCTTCGATGATGTGGCTGATGGTAATCATATTCTGGACCGAGAAGATATAGCGAAAGTTGGTGCTATATAGGTCTTCCGGCGTGAGCCGGTTGAGGTAGGATGAGGTGCGAGGTTGAAAGAGCGGCAGAAGACGAGCATAGAAGGTGGCAAGAATATCGGTCATGGTTCTCCTTTGAAGCGTTCAATCCAATCGAGAATCGGTTTGCCGCTGCCGTTGATGTGCAGGTCCACTGCATGGGCATAGGCCTGGAGAAAGCGAGATAGGGTGCTAGCAGGGACGTGATTGGCCTCTAACAGGCTCTGTAGCCAGTCCAGCTCGTGATCAATCAGGGACATGTCGCCGAGTTGTAGTGCGGCAGCGATGTTGTTTCCAAAGAATTCGATTTTGGCAAGCAGGTCTATGTGGCTCAAGCCGAGGTTTTGGATGTGTTGATGGAACGTGGCTTCGATTTGAGGACGATGGGATTGAAACCAGGAGAGGGCAATGCCGAATTCTTCTTCGACTGGCTCAGGCTGCCGAGGGGGAGAGTTGGTGAGGATGAGGGTCTCTATCTGCTGAAAGGCTTCATCCATGGTGGAGCCCAGGTAATGTCCTGGGATGCGACGGGTGAGGGAAGGATGAATGTTGAAGATGCGTCCTCCAAAGGCCACGCGGATGTGGTGGGAAGCTAGGTGATGAGCCGTTTCGTAGAGCGAAGCGGCGGTGGTCAATTGCTGGGCGACCAGGATGACGAGCTGGGCGCGTGTCAGGGCGATCGTCTCTTGAAATTGGAGGACAGGCACGTTGGCGCCCAGGTAGATCACGTTCCAGCCGCGGCGTCGAAGGAGGAGCGCCAGGAGCAGGACGGTGAAGGTGTGCCATTCGTTGGGTGGGCATCCCAGCAATAAGGTTTGGGGGCGTACGGCCGGCGGCGAGGCAGCCAGCAGGGAGTCGAGCCGGCGTAGGGCTAGGGCTGAGGCAAAATGCTCCTGTTGCACGGTGGCGCGGTTTTGATACCAAAGTTCGCCGATCTCTGCGATGCCTTTTTGCAGGATATCCTTGCAGACGGCCTCTACGTCATATAGAGAAAAGGCCAGGTTGAGAATTTGTTCTGCTTGGCGTTCATCGAAGTTCAGGCAAGCGGTTAGCCATTGGGCGCGCAGCCGATCAAGGTTCGTGCTCGGAGCGGTTCCAGGAGCGGGGGAAGGAAGAGGGGCTGCTAGGGGATCTTTTCCAGCGGCTAGCTGTTCGTTCCACAACTCTACGGCACGTGAGATCGAGAGGCCATCACGTTGACGGGCCATCAGCCATTTAATGGTGGCAATGTCGCGCTCGGAATATAGGCGGTGCCCGCCGGCCGATCGCTGGGGTCGCGGGAGACCATAGCGGCGTTCCCAGGCGCGCAGGGCGTCGGCGGAGAGGCCAGTTTCTCGAAGGACGGCCTTCAGGTTGAAGGCGGGTGTGGTGTCGTACATAAGGAAGGGTCGAAGTTCGCTAAATTAATCGGATTATAGTACGCAGTTTTGAAAGTGTTCAGGTTTTGACTGGAACGTAGGAGACGGGCTGGGGTTGAGAAAGCAGGTGGCCGGCTTCGCGCAGGATGCGTTCGGTGGTGAGGCGAGCGGAGAGCAAGACGATCGGTAGGCCGGTGCCAGGGTGGGTGGAAGCGCCGACGAAGTACAGGTTGCGGTATTTTTTGTGGCGATTGGACGGACGAAAGTAGCCAACCTGCCAGAAGTTGTGACTTAGTCCAAAAGCGGCTCCCTTGTCCAAGTTGAATCGTGTTTGCCAGACTTTTGGATCGTAGATGATCTCGAATTTGATGTGCTGCTCTAGATCGTGAGCGTTCATCTCTTTGGCGAGGCGGTCGAGAACTGCTTGACGGGCGCGGCGGACCAGGGCATCCCAATCTTGATCGGCGCGCGGCTCGATGTGACCGACCGGCACCAATACGTAGAGAGTGTCTTGACCAGGAGGCGCAGCCGCTGGGTCGGTGCGGGCCGGCGCATGGACGTAGAACGATGGCGCATCGGGCAAGGTATAGTCATGGAAGATTCGGACAAACGAAGCTTTGTAATCGCCGGCTAGGAAGACGTTGTGGTGGGAGATCTGAGGATAGGTTTTGTCCACGCCCCAGTAGAACATGATGGTGGAACAGGTGTAGCGCATTTTGTCGAGACGCTCAGCTTCTGCACTATCGGGAAGGAGATGTTTATAGATGTAGGGCAGATCGGCGTTGCCGATGAACAGATCCGCGGTTAGAGTGCGCCCGTCTTCAAGGACGACACCCAAGACGCGATGGTCATCGGTTTGAATGCGTTTGACCGGCGATTGGTATTGGAAGATGACGCCCAGCGATTCGGCAATCTTGACCAAGGCTTGAATGGCCGCATATATGCCGCCCATGGGATACCAGACGCCTTCGGCAAGCTCGGTATATTGGAGCAAGGAATAGGTTGCCGGTGCGTCGTAAGGGCTGAGGCCTAGATACATGTTCTGGAAGGTGAATGCCGCCCGTAGGTGAGGGTCTTGGAAGAAGCGGCTGACGTTCGCATAGTGTTTCCTGAGGGCTTTGAGCTGAAAGAGTAAGGGCAGATTGGCTGGGGAGAAGTATTCCAAAAGGCTATAGAAGTTGCGCCCGACGAACTTTTCGAGCGAGATTTTGTAGTGTCGGCTGCCTTCAGCAATGTAGTGTAGGAAGCCGACGAAGGCGGTCGGTTCGATGCGCTCCAATTGGGCCTGCATGTTTCCTAGATGAGAGGTCAGGGCAAGCTGCAGGCCGTCTTCAAAGTGCACTTTGTAGGTTGGATCAATGCGCCGCAGATCCAAGTGATCGCTCATGCGCTCACCAAGGGCGGCAAAGGTTTCTTCCCACACTTCGGGCATCAGGAAGAGCGTAGGGCCAATGTCAAAGCGGTGGCCATCTCGAATAATTTGGTTGCAGCGCCCGCCAGGGGCGGCTTCTTTTTCTAAGACGGTCACCTGGTATCCCTGACGGGCCAGTCGGGCTGCCAGGGCGATACCGCCGATTCCAGCGCCAATTACGATTGCGGTAGGTCTCATGGGAGGTTCTCCTTGTTGTGCACGCATTATACAGGATGTCTAAATTTTGTCAAGATTTTTATTTGCAAAACCTTGACAAAATTTACAGAATCTGTACAATTTGCCCAGATATCCTTGACGTCGAGGAGATGCTTGATGTCTGCCCATGCCAATTGGGAACAACGCTTGATAACCCTAGCTCATCCTATGCCTATGACGACGAATGGACCGATCTTTTCTTACTGGGCCGGCGATGACTCGCTGAATCATGCTTATCGGCACGCAGAGCAGATCGCCGCCAAACACAGCAAATCCTTCTATTTTGCCTCAGCTTTTTTGCCGGAGGAGAAACGCTTGGCGGTGCGCGCCCTGTATGCCTTCTGCCGGACGGTGGACGATCTGGTGGACGAAGTATCAGAGGTGGGGGACCCAGAAGCTGGCTTGGATTACTGGAGAACGGTCACCCAGACCGCTTCTGTTCCCGACGCCAATCCGGTGGCTTTGGCTTGGGTGGATACCCTGATCCGCTATTCGATTCCCCGTCAGTATGCTCTTCAGTTGATCGATGGTGTGCAACGCGATCTGCGTCAGACTCGCTATGCCACCTTTGACGAGCTGGCAACATACTGCTACAGTGTCGCTTCTACTGTGGGGTTGATGAGCATGTACATCATCGGGTTCTGGGCTCCTGAAGCAATTCCGTATGCAATTAAACTCGGCGTGGCACTCCAGATGACGAACATTTTGCGCGATGTCGGTGAGGATTATCGCCAGGGTCGCATTTATCTTCCACGAGAGGACATGCTTACGTTTGGGATCTCGGAAACGGATATCGAGCGAGAGGAGGTGGATCCTCGCTGGCGGCGTTTCATGCAATTTCAGATCAAACGTGTTCGCCGATTGTATGCGGAGGCGTGGGAGGGGGTTCGCCTGTTGGAGAGAGATGGACAGTTTGCCGTGGCAGCAGCCTCTGTGCTCTATCAGGGAATCCTGGATGTGATCGAGCAGAATGACTACGATGTCTTTCGCCGAAGGGCATCCCTGAGCTTTTGGCAGAAGGCAAAACGCCTGCCGACCATTTGGTGGAAGTTGACCACTTTATCCGATTAGTGCGTCGGCCTGCAAGCGGACTGACGGACTAAGGTATAGTGTAAAGGATCCTTTGATGAGAGATAGAATTCGACAATTTGCTAATCTGTTTTCTGTTGTTTTGGCTTTGATTGTGAATTTGTTGGCTTCTCTGCTTCCCCTGAACGGGCAGACTACAGCCGAGATTTCGGATCGGTTTCCGGTGTACTTCGTGCCGGCCGGGTATGTGTTTTCGATCTGGGGGGTGATCTATTTAGGATGGCTGGCGTTTGTGGTTTTTCAGTTTCTTCCCTCTCAGCAAGAAAACCCACGGTTGCGTCGGTTGGGATATCTTTTTGCGCTAAGTGGCTTGGCCAATGCGGCTTGGTTGTTTGCGTGGCACTACAATTGGTTCGGCTGGAGCGTGGTGATCATGTTGACCTTGCTGGGCTTGCTGGTGGCTGCGTATCTTCGGTTGGATGTAAACCGAGGGCCGGCAACTTGGCTTGAGCGTTGGTCAGTAGATGTTCCCTTTAGTATCTATCTAGGGTGGATCACAGTGGCGACAGTAGCGAACATTTCGGATTGGTTGTATTGGATCGGATGGGATGGCTGGGGTGTCTCGGGGCCGATTTGGGCGGTGATCTTGATCGCTATCGCTTCGTGGTTGGGATGGATGATGGCCCGGACGCGCCGCGATACGGCTTATCTGCTGGTGTTGGTTTGGTCGTTCGTCGGGATCGCCGTTAAGCAGAGCGCCATGCCTGTAGTCATTGCTGCCTGGATTGCTGCTGGCGTGCTCTTGGTGTTAGGGGTGGAGACGTCGGGGTTAGGGTCGGGCCGGCTGGAGAAGTGGCTGTATGGCCGACGTTTGGCCTCTTAGTTCACTGGCCGGCAACTCACTCTTCGAACCCTTCGTCTTCGTAGCCGGTCATGATCAAATCTTGAATTCGCTCGAATGTCTTCGGGCCGATGCCGGGGACGTTTATGATGTCTTCAATGAAATAGAACTCGCCATAGGTGTTTCGGTAGTCAATGATACGCTGGGCCAAGGTGGGCCCAATGCCCGGAAGGGTGATCAGTTCTTCGAGGGTGGCCGTGTTGATGTTGATCTTGGCGGTCGGTTCATTCGGTTGACCACCGGATTCGGAACCTCCGGCCCGAGGGATCGCCGGCGTAGGCTCCATGCCTAGCAGAAATGGGATGTCCAGGCGTTGACCGTCGTCTAGGGGCGCGGCCAAGTTAAGGTTGGAGCGATCGGCCTCTGCCAGCAAGCCGCCGGCCGCTTCGATGGCATCTTTTACCCGGCTGCCATGAGGCAGTTCGTATACCCCCGGCCGCAACACTGCGCCGGTCACATCCACTATTAGTGGCGCCGCTGTAGGTGCAGGCAAAAGTTCAACAGCCTGGCCGCGCGGTGAACGCCCTATTAACCAGATGAACCCGCCTATGATCAGGCCGATCAAGATCCCGACGGTTAGCTGATACAACGTTCGCCAAAATTCCTGTCGTGGCACGTCCACGAACGTCATTTTACTCGATGTGGGTAGGTCTGCACAACCTAGAGCAGAAACATGGTTTTGGAAGCCATTCTGTATTCGATGTTGATGTGCCCTCGCCTAACAGAAGTGAAGAGTGTTTTCCCCCAAAGGTAGGATTGTGTTCTTCACAGGAACTTTGCATAATTTGAGATGGCGGCATCTGATATGTTGTTTGGCCGGCCCGGGCCGGCGATGAATTGGATTGGGAAAGGATGTGTGCCATGATTCGAAGAATTTCTCTGGTTCTTGTTTTGATGGTCTTGCTTGGTCTGCCATTTGGCCGGCCGGCTGATGCCGATGGGGAAAACACTGAGGCCCCTATCGTGAATGTTCCCTATTTCGGTCCCACTTTTGTTGATAAGTTTAGCGAAGCTGCCATTTTCTGGTTCGGACGTATCACTCCGACCGAGAATTTCACCGATGTTCGTATCGCCTACTACGGGAGCGAACTATGGGTGTATGTGGCGGTCTTCGATCGTAGGCTGTGGTACGACGAGACGCCCTCGGCGAGCGATCTAACCAACTGGGATGCAGTGACGCTCTATCTGAGCACGACCGGCAACGTAGGGGAGGTACCTGGTTCAAATGCCTATCGCTTCATCTCTCAATCTCGTCCAGCTCCCACTCACGACTCGCGCTATATCTTGGCCCAACGCGGCAATGGAACGACTTGGGAGACCGCCTCGATTGCCTTCACAACCAAGCCTGGTTGGCGCGGCGACTCGTGGAACAACCACCGCGACGATCGAGGCTGGGCGATGACCTTCCGCATCCCCTTCGCTTCGCTTGGGGTATCTTCTACGCCCCACGGTCAAACCTGGGGCATTGCCCTGGAAGTGCACGATCGGGACAACGCAGCTGGCACGCCTATTCCCGACAAAGTCTATCCCGACGGCATGGCACCTGATCGACCGGTCACCTGGGCAAGGTTGCACTTTGGCTTGCCCAAATATCTGCCAGGGCCTACGGCAGTGCACAGTCAGGCGGTGGTTTATCACCGCGATGCGAATAATTCTGAGGTTCCCGACGGCGGCGTAGGCGGCTATGCGAACTGTGGGGATGGCATGGACTTTTGGACGGAGTGGGGGGAACGAGTGTATTACACCTTCCCGAGTGGGGAAGAATACGGCGATTTCAATATCCAAAATCAGTCCGACCTGGCAGATTGGCCGTGTTTTTCCAAGTACTATATTACCTTCCCGTTGCCGGCCCAACCGCCCGGAACAGTGATCCGCTCGGCCACGTTGACTTTGTATCTTTGGGGGGGGGCTGGCGCGCCCGAGGAGCGCACGCCTTCGCTCATTCAGGTGTTCACAGTGCGAGACGATTGGACAGAACCTACGCTGAACTGGAATAACGCGCCGTTGGCTTATGAGAACGTCAGCCAATGCTGGGTACAACCGATCTTGGAGCCGGTGAATTGGCCCGGGGTTCGGTATGATTGGAATATCGGTTATGCTGTAGCGAAGGCCTACGCAGCCGGGGAAACGCATTTGCGGCTAGCGGTGTATTCGGCAGACAGCAATTATCATTCCGGCAAGTACTTTGTCTCGTCGGATACGGGGGATTGGAATGCTCAGGGCCGTCCACGGCTAACCATCGTATTTGGCCGGCCATTGAATTCATTCCAGGCGCTGTCTATCGGCGACCAGGATGGTTGGCTATTGGAAAATCAGGAAAACGGGAATGCCGCTGGTTCCCTGAACGCTGGTGCTGTGACGCTCCGCTTGGGCGATGATTCAGACAATCGCCAGTATCGGGCCGTTCTCTCGTTTGACACTTCGGGGTTGCCAGATCATGCCAGGGTGGTGAATGTGAAGCTACGGATCAAGCGCTCCGCTGTGATCGGCAATGGGGATCCGGTGAGCCTGTTGGGTGGATTCATGGTTGATCTGCGCAGAGGAGCGTTTAGCAACAATCGATCCCTGCAACTTACCGATTGGCGCGGCGGCGCCCACCAGATCATAGGACCGTTGAGGCCTGACCTAACTTCTGATTGGTATACGCTGGATCTAAGCAGCGCGAGATCCCACATCAATTTGACCGGCCTCACCCAGATTCGTTTGCGCTTCCGCCTGGACGATAACAATAACCGCCTAGCCAACATCCTGTCCCTGTTTAGCGGCAATGCGTCGGAAGACAATCGGCCACGCTTGATCGTTGAATATGAAGTGCCCTGAGTCACTCGATCAGGGAGGGCAAGGTCAGCCAGGTTCCAGGGTGTTGAGGATGAGCAGCTTGGATGATCCTCCCTTCGAGGATCAGATGGTGCAGGGTTTGCTCGACAAGTTCGTTGGACCAGCCGAACAGGCGGGTGAGGTGGGGCAACTGTGTGGCGCCGACGGAATCGAGGTAGCGGACCTCCAGTTTTTGACGGGCGGCCGCTTCGGAGATCGAGCGCGCCCGGTCGATCAGGTCTGGGAAGTGGCGGTGGGTGAGGTCGTAGATGTAGGCGTAGCGCCAAGCGCCGGCCTCGGCAATGCCGACCGGCAGGATTTTGAAGTCGGCTTGCAGGTCTTCTAGGCCGCGGTGATATTCTGAGTCGCGAGCGTTGCTGAGTTTGGCGGCGTGACGCAGTTCAATGGAATGCAAGGGGCCGTGTTCCAGCAAGGCTTCGTAGATCTGTTTGGCGGCCTGAGTCAACCGGCCTTCGCGATAGGCGAGCAGGTAGTCTTCTTCGGGGGAGCCGTAGTTTGCGGAGAGGGCGTAGAAGTAGGGGAGGTCAGCCAGGGAGATCAGGGTGGCTTTGCGGTGGAGGATTTTGGCGTAGTACCAGCGCTTTTTGCCCAGGGCGTCGTCTTTCCAGCTCCAGGTGATGTGGCCGGGGTCGTCGTGTTGAGCGGCTACAGGGCGGTCGCCGGCCACGGCCGTCCAGAGCGAGGGTAGGTCGATGCCTTTGACTGGCCAAAAGAAGATGAAGCCACGCGCTTCGAGGAAGCGTTGGGCTTGTTTTGAGGTGCTTAGGGGACGATGGGGCGGTAGGTTGAAGGTTCGGGCGCGGTGGGTTTGTAGGTGTTCTAGATGGATGATGGCCATGGTCGGCGGGTATTTTGAGTATGGGACGATCGGGCGAGGGAGAGTGGAGGGGCAAACAAGCACCTCGGGCGGGGTGGGAAGCGCCAAGGAGAAATTCGGGGGTGGGGAGCGATCGGGGGAGGTGGAGGTTATTCGGGGTAGACGCGCCATCCTAGCCGTTCTCGTTCTTCTGGGGCCGGTTGTTGGGGGAGGTCCACCAGGAGGGCGGTGGCTTCGGCCAGGAGTTGACCTTGGGAGTCGTAGATGGCGGCAAAGGCTTCGGCTAGGCGGCGTTTACGCCGAACGCGTTTGCCCACGATGCGCAGGGGCTGACCGATGGGGATTTTGTGGCGGTATTTGATGCGCAGTTCAGCGGTGTACATGAAGGTGGAGGTGGCTGGATCGGTGCCCATGAAGGCCCGGCCGGCGGCTTCGTCGAGGATGGCGGCGGTGATGCCGCCATGGAGGATGCCTGGGTAGCCTTGGTAGTGTTCGGGGGCGGTGAAGTGGGCTGTGACTTCATCGGGCGCAGTTTCGTAGAAGTGGATGCGCAGGCCGAACGGGTTTTCGAGCCCGCATACAAAGCAGTGACGAGAGTTGGGTTGTTTGGCGGTCATCGGTGGCGTCTAGGGAGGGTTATTTTTCTGCCCAGTGGATGGCAACGGTGCCGAACATGGTTCGTCGGAAGCCAATTCGCTGGAATCCTGCGAAGGCGAGGAGGACAGCTAGGTGTTCGGCGGTGAAGAAGGTTTCGGTGGAGTGGGAGAGGTAATGATAGGCATCGGGGTCACCGGTGAGTAGCCAGCCCAGGAGAGGGATGATGAAATGCATGTGGAGTCGGATGAGCGGGGAGAGGAGGTGGGACCGAGGGCGCGTGGTGTCGAGGATGACGATGCGGCCGCCGGGTTTGAGGACGCGGTGTTGTTCTCGGAGGCAGCGGAGCGGGTCGCTCACGTTGCGGATCAGGAAGCCAGAGACGGCAGCGTCGAAGGTGGAGTTGGGGAAGGGGAGGTGGAGGGCATCGGCGGCTGACCAGTGGGGGCCGGAGCGATTGTGTCGGCCAACGCGCATCATTTCGAGGGTAAAGTCGGCGGCGACCACGCGCGCTTGAGGTTGTTGGCGAAGGGCTTCGTAGGCCAGGTCGCCGGTGCCGGCCCCTAGGTCGAGCAAGAGGTCGCCGGCATGCAGGCGGGCCCGACGGATGACTTCGCTCCGCCAGCGCTGGTCTTGGTAGCCGGTCATCAGGCGGTTCATCAAGTCGTACCGCCGGGCAATGCGGGTGAAGAGCGCTTGAACGTAACGGGGGCGTTCAGAGGGCGATGGGAGGGACATGGGCGTGGAGAAAGGAGAGGAAATTGGGGATAATTATACTCGGGCTTAGCGCACGGAGAGCTAGGGTGCACAGGGATGTGAAGATGGGTATAATCGTGACCGTTCTAGGAAGCCTTAGGTTTGTTGGGTCGAATATGTCTTCTGCAACCAGACCTTCGCCGTTTCAGATTTGGTGGTTGGCGGTTCGTCCGCGGACGTTGCTGGCCGCGGTTTCGGGCGTGGTGATGGGGTGTGCTTTGGCATGGAGGGATGGGGTGTTTCAGCCGTTGCCGGCGCTGGCGGCGTTGGTGGTGGCGCTGTTGCTGCAGATGGGGAGCAATGTGGCCAACGATGTGTTCGATTTTGAGCGCGGCGCCGATACCGCCGATCGCCAAGGGCCGCTGCGGGTGACGCAGGCCGGCTGGCTGACGCCTGCGCAGGCCAAACGGGGGTTGTGGGTGATCTTTGGACTGGCGGCGGTAGCCGGGTTATATTTGGCCGCGCTGCGCGGTTGGGTAGTGATCGCTTTAGGCGTGGCGGCGATTCTTTCGGCGTTGGCGTACACCGGCGGCCCTTTTCCGTTTGGGTATTATGGGCTGGGGGATGTGTTCGTTTTTATTTTCTTCGGCCCAGTGGCAGTGGTGGGGACGTATTTCGTTCAGGCTGGCACCACAGGGCCGGCGGCGTGGTGGATGGCGTTGCCGATCGGGTTGATCGTTACAGCGATCCTGGTGGTGAACAATTTGCGGGATCGGGAGAGCGACCGGGCGGCGGGAAAGTATACGCTGGCGGTGTATTTGGGCGAGCGGGGCACGCGCCTGGAGTATGGGTTGTGCCTGGCGGTTGCGTATCTTTCTGTTCCGATAGCAGCGATGCTGGGGGTGATTCCATGGGCGGGATGGTTGACGTGGTTTTCGTTGCCTTTCGCCCTTCGTTCAGCCCAAATCGTATGGAGGGAGGGCGGACGTTCGCTGAACGCAGCGCTGTCTGGCACTGCGCAGACAGCACTCTGGTTTAGCCTGTTGTTTTGGCTAGGGATGGTTGTTGAGGTGGTGGGTCGTGGACTGTGGTGAATGAAGAAGGGCTAGGAGGCAAATTTCCATGCACACCAGCGACGTTCGAGCCAGTCCACCACCACGTACATGCCGAAACCCAGGATGGCCATGGCGATCACGCCGGCATACATGGCCGGGTAGTTGAGCAAGGTGCTGCCGTTGTAGTAGATGTAGTATCCCAGGCCGTATTTGGTGGCGAATAGTTCGGTTACGTAGAGCACGGCAACCGCAGTGCCAATAGATTGGCGCAGGGCGGTTAGGATGGCGGGCAGGCTAGCCGGGAGGTAAACGAAGCGGAACAGGGCCCGACGGCCGGCGCCTATGCTGCGTAGGCTCTGGATGAGTTGGGGAGGGATGCCGACCGCTTGATCGCGCACCAGGACCAGGATCTGGAAGAACAGGATCAGGAAGATCAGGGCGATCTTGGCCCTATCTCCCACGCCCAGGAACAGCAGGACAATGGGCACCAGTACCACCTTCGGGATGGGATATAGCAGGTAAATGATCGGGGATACCAGGCGGTTCCAGCGGGGCGAGGCGCCGATGACGATCCCGGCCGGGGCGGCGATCAGCACCGAGAGAGCCATTCCCGCTGTGACCCGCCACAGGCTGGCGCCGAAGTGTAGCAATAGGTCGTTCCCCAGCTCGCGCACGAAGATCAGCAAGACTGTGCTTGGCCCAGGCAGGATGGGGCGTTGAACGATCAGGGCGGCCAATTGCCAGAGGAGCAGCAAGCCAAGCGCCGCTAGGGTGATTTCGCGTTGTTTCATGACCATGGCGATCGGACGTTGAGGGAAGGATGCTCTTGCATTTAGGGTGAAGCAACCGAGTGTCCTTGGCGTTTCATCTCCTCCCACAGTTGGTTGTGGAGTCGGCGGTCAATTTGACCTTGGCCGGCGCGAGGGTTTTCAAAGATACGCGCCTGGCGATTGGGCGGTGCACCGAGCAGGAGGATTTTTTGACCGAGAGCCAGGGCCTCTTCGATGGCATGGGTAACTACGATCAGGGTGATCCCTTGTTCTTGGCAGAGGGAGAGGGTGAGGTGTTGCAGATCGTGACAGGTGACTGCGTCGAGGGAGGAGAAGGGTTCGTCCATCAAGAGCAGGTCGGGCTGTAGGACGAGGGTGCGGGCGATGGCGGTTCGTTGGCGCTGACCGCCTGAGATCTGGGAGGGGTAGCGTTCGGCTACTTCGGTCAGACCTAGGCGGTCAATCCAATAAGGGGCGCGGTTCTCGGTGAGAGATTCCTTTGGAGCGTGTTTGCCATCGGGGCCGTAGAGGGCGCGAATGCGTAGGCCAAGTTCTACGTTTTGGCGAACGGTAGCCCAGGGCAGTAGGCCGTAATCTTGCAGGATTAATCCCGTGCCGGGTCGTGGGCGATGAATCGGCCGGCCCTCGATGGAGATCTGGCCGGCGGTGGGGAAACGCAGGCCGGCTAGCAGCATGAGAAGCGTGGTCTTTCCACAGCCCGAAGGGCCGAGGATGGCCCACATCTCGCCGCGAGCAACGTCCCAGGTAAAGCCTTCGAACAGCGGAGAGGTAGGCGTGTAGCCAAAGGTGATTTGATGAACGTGGATCATCGAGAAAGCTCTCCCTCATCCCGCCACGATCAAAGCGGGTGAGGAAGGGGTATTATACCGAATATTCGACCGCCGTTCAGCGCAGGAAGGCGGAAATGGAGATGCCCAGGGCGATAAGGAGAGGAGTCAGCAGGTTCAGCAGAACGTTCTGACCCATGTAGGGCAGCAAGTTGCCAACCTGGTCGGCAAAGCGGTAGGCGCCGCGGCCGGCCGAGAGGGCGAACGGCAGGGTGAGCCATCCCAGCAATGCCCAGGCCGGCAGGAGACCGGAGAACACGCCGATGCTGAGGCTCAGGTAGGTGGAGGCGAGGAGGGCAATGTATACTAGGCTGCCAACACGCCGACCAAAGCGGATCGGTAGGTGACGCCGGCCAACTTGGCGGTCCGCTTCGACGTCGGGAAATTGGTTGAGCAACAGCAAGTTGCTGACCAGGAAGGTGGGAATGAGAGAGACGAGGGCGGCCTGCCAGGAATAGCTGCCGGTCAGAATAAAGTCGGTTCCCATCACCATCAGGACGCCAAAGCCTAGGCCAGGCGCGATCAGACAGAGCAGCCAATGATGTGTGATCCAGGTGGTGTAGAGGACGATCAACAGCAGACCAACCATGCCGAGCGGCAGGATGGCCGGCCCGCGCACGATGGCAAAGAAGGCCCCGATCGCCATCGTGATCATCAAAGTCGCGATGGCGGTGATTAAGGCTGCCTTGGCAGCATGAGGGCGGGCCGGCAGCGTCCCGCTTCCGCCGCTGAACGGGGTCTTCTGGGTGATAGCATCGAGACCGCTTTTGAAGTCGAAGTATTCATTGAAGGCGTTCACGCTAATGTGCGCCGTGATGCCTCCTAAGAGGGCTAGCAAGGCATAACCGAAGTGGATCTCGCCGGTGCGCCAGAAGGCGATCGCCGTTCCTAGCCCCACACAGACCGGAGGGAGAAGCAGGAACGGCAGGCGCATGGGACCAAGAACATCGCTTGCAGTCAGTTTCTGCTCCATGATGGCCTCCAAAGTTATGCGTTATGGTAGGAACGATGCGGTCACCGAGTCGGTGTAGGAGACGTCGGTGGTCAGGATGCCTTTGTCTTTGGCCCACGCCAGGGCGTCGAGCCACTCAGCTTCGGTCGGAACGCCGGCGGTCGGGAAGGGAGGGATGACGAACTTGCCGATCAGCGGCTCTGGCACCAGTTTCTGTTCGCTCAGCAAGCTGCCGTAGCGGGCGGGATCGGCATTCAGCAAAGCTGTGGCTTCCTCCACAGCGGCCAGGAAGGCGCGGATCGCTTGTGGATGGGCTTCTAGGACGGGCCGGCGGAAGGAGATGACGCTGAAGCCGTATTCGGGATACTTGGAGTCATCAAGGACCCGGACCGCTCCTTGGGCCACGGCCAGCGAGGCCAGCGGATCTGGCAGGACGGCTGCTTTAAGCTCGCCCGAAGCTAGCAGGGCCATGCGATCGGGGATTTTTGGGACCGCTATGGTTTTGATCTCGTCGTTGGAGAGGCCCTCGGCCTGAAGTAGGCGCTCAGTGACGTATTCAATCACCGTTCCTTTGGAAACGCCGATCTCCACTCCCTTCAGGCCCTGGGCGTCGGTGATTCCGCTCTGGGCAGAGGCCAGGATGAAGAAGTGACCGTACCCTTCCACTGGACGCAGAGCGTATCGCACCACTTGCATCTGGACGGAGTCTCTGTTGAAGTTCATCACGGCTAGGGTTTCGTTGACGGTTCCATCGGCCTGGCCGACTGCCAGCAATTGATCGCGCTCCGGCGCAGAAGCAACAAGGACGAATTCCACCCGAACCCCGCGCTTTTCAAATAGCCCTTCTTGTTGAGCGACGTACATCGGCAGGGCGTCAATGATGGGCAGGACAGCGATCCGCAGCAGGATGGGCTCAGCGGTCGGTGCTTCGACGGGGGTTGTGGGTGTAGGCGCCACGCTCTCGGTTGGGCCGGCAGGGGCAACCGCAGTCGGTGCTGAAGGCGCGCAGGCGCCGAGCGCCAGGCTAGCGGCGAGAATCACAAGCGAGAGGAAACGTAAGAGGTGCATGGTGGACTCTCCTGAAAGGTTGAGATAGGATTGAGAATGGGGGCAGGAAACGGATCGTGATCCGCGTCGCGATTGTTAGGGGATGCGTTCGTTGGGGATGCCGATCGATCGCGCCAGGAAGCGACGCAGGACGGGCAGGGTTTGTTCGAGCGGCGGTTCGCCCGTGTAAATCCAGTGGGTAACGATCTCGCCCAGGGCGCCGATCCAGGCTCGCGCCACGATTTCGGTAGGCTGAGGCGGAATGCTGCCTTCGGCCACCGCCTGATCTAGGCGGGATCGGACGAGCTGGGTGAGACGATCTAAAATAGCGCGACGTCGCTCTTCGAAGATTGCGCCTAACCCCACTGCTTGAATCAGCGCGATCTTCGCCAGGGCGCGGTGTTGGGCAAACAATCCCAGCAGGGATTCCAGGGCGGCGTTCATCTGCTCTAGCCCGCTCGAGTGTCCTTCAAAGGCTTGGCGCAGGCGGCGCTCAAGCAGGTCGGCAAACATGTCGCTCAAGGCCAGAAAGATGTCCCGCTTGCTGGGGAAGTAGAAATAAAAGGCGCCTTTCGAGGTGTGCGACTCGCTTACGATGTCGTCCACTTTGGCATCGTGGTAGCCTTTGGTAGCAAAGACCTCGATGGCTGCCTTGAGGATGCGTTCACGGGTATCGGAAGAGAAGGATGAGTCGTGTTGGGTCATGGGCCAATAGACCGACTGGTCGGTCTATTGGAAGGATAACATAAGCGGAGTATGCTGTCAAGGGTCACGAGCTTGTTCAATAAGTATTCTTGACGCGAAAGGAGAGCCCGGTAGAGCCGGCATGGCTGGGGATCAGCGGTGGAATCAGCCGCTGATTCAAGGGTCAAACGGCCTGCTTATGACTTCTAGAGACAGTTCGTACCATCCAAAGAGGCTTATTGAACAAGGCCATGAAAGGTTGACAAAGAGGGCGTGACCGTGTAAGTTTGGGGTATGCCAAAAAAACAGCCACGCCCGAAGACAGTATATCGCGTCAAGAACTGGTCTGAATATGCGCCTCAGGCGAAAGTCCGGATCCCGCCCCGCCAGAACGCCCACATCTGGCAGCATGGCCATATCCAGGCGGAACGATTGAAACGAGACGAGAACCTACGAGCCATTTGCAAGCAGGGACAAAATGCCTGGAAAGACCCTCAGGTTACCCTAGGCGTTCCCGGGCAGAAACGACCCTGTTCCGCTTCAAGACCATTTTTGGGGAGCGCCTGTCTGCGCGCCTGTTGGCGACCCAAGCCACGATTTATCCATCAGAGCCGATCTTCTTACTTGCTTATGTACGATAGAAAAATCGAAGATTGGGCGTACCGTGATAACGCCGGCGCCCTGTTTCATCGCCTATGACTACCCTCTGAGGAGACTAACTATGCCGGGATTGTACTTTGAAGATTTTTCCGTCGGCCAACGGCTAACCAGCGTTGGTCGCACCATCACCGAAAGCGACATCATGCTGTTTGCCGGCCTGACAGGCGATTACAACCAGCTTCACACCGATGCCGAATTCGCCAGAACCACCCAATTCGGTCAGCGCATCGCCCACGGCTTGCTTGGCCTTTCGATTGCCGTCGGACTGCTCATGCGCACCGGCGTGCTCGAAGGGACGGCCCTGGCCTTTCGCGAAATCATCGAGTGGAAGTTCATCAAACCGGTCTTCATTGGCGACACGCTGCACGTAGAAATGGAGGCCAAAGAGCTAAAAGCCATTCCACGTCTCGGGGCCGGCTTGGCCCAAGTGGCCTTAGAGGTGAAAAACCAGAACCAAGAGACGGTGATGCGCGGAACCTTAGCAGTTCTCGTAGCGTCTAAGCCTCAACCATGAACGAACAACTTCCCGAGTCCGACCGCGAACGCATCCGCCGACTGCTGCGCTCCGAAGCGGAAACCCGCCTAGACCTGACGCCGCCTATCCCAGACGAACCGTCGCCTGGCCCCCACGAAGGCCCGATCCTGCCGCCAGCGGTGGATCGGGACCACATGCCCCTACCCCGTCGAGTGGATGAGATAGACCTAGACGGGACGCGCGTCTCGCCGGCCGCCTATCGCATCTCCTCTCAACTCGTGCCGGCTGCGTCCACCCCCACCGTCTCCACGCCCAAGACTTTCCCCCTCGATCGTCCATATGTGCTGGCCTATCTTGCCTATGGCCTGGTAGGGCTGATCTTTGCCGGCACCCTGCTGGCCCTGGTCCTCGTCACCCTGGCCATCTACAGCTACTACTCGATTGCCCGTACCCTCCCCAGTGTGGACGACCTGCGCGCTCGCGCTTCGCAATTTGAAACCACGCGCATCCTGGACCGCAACGGCCTCCCGCTCTACGAGATCATCCCGCCCAACGCTGGACGACGCACCTACGTTCCCTTAGAGAAGATCTCGCCCTACGTCATCGCCGCCACCATCGCTACCGAAGACAAAGACTTCTACAAACATCCCGGCTTCGACGTCTTTGCCATCGCCCGCGCCTTGTGGGAAAACTATCGCACTGACGGGCAAGGAGGTGGCGCATCCACCATTACCCAACAACTGGCCCGGGCCCTGCTGCTCTCGCCAGAAGAACGCGCCGAGCGCACTGTGCGCCGCAAAGCGCGCGAGATCATCCTGGCAGCCGAGATCAGCCGCCGCTACAGCAAGGACGAAATCCTCGAACTCTACCTCAACGAAATTTACTACGGCAATCTCGCCTACGGCATTGAAGCCGCCGCCGAGACCTACTTCAACACCACAGCCGATAAACTCACCTTGGCCCAGGCTAGCTTCCTGGCCGGCCTGCCCCAATCGCCGGCCATATACGACGTGCACACCAATCGCAAAGCCGCCCTCAAACGCCACGAACAAGTGGTGGTGCTCATGTACCTCCTCAGCCAAGAGCGCGGCTGCATTCCCGTGAGCAACAGCTCGCAACCGGTCTGTGTGGATGCGGTGGCAGCCGCCTCGGCCGCCGAAGCAATTCGCAACTACACCTTCCCCTCGCCTCGGATTGACCTGCGCTATCCCCACTGGGTGAACTACGTGCGCAACCTGTTGGAGAGCAAATATGATGCCCAGACCCTCTATCGTTCGGGATTCACTGTCTACACCACTCTAGACCCACGCTTGCAAGATTATGCCCAGCGCATTGTCAGCGAACAAGTGGCCGCCTTAGCGGCCAACAACATCCGCAACGGCGCGCTGGTTGCCATTCGGCCCTCGACCGGCGAGATCCTGGCCATGGTCGGTTCGCCCGATTTTTACAACGAAGCCATTAGCGGCCAGGTCAACATGGCGACCAGCCCTACCCGTCAGCCTGGCTCGGCCATCAAACCTATCACCTACGTCGCCGCCTTTGAAAAGGGATGGACGCCGGCCACCCTGATCTGGGACGTGCCCAGCGAATTCCCTCCGTCTGGCCTGCCCAGTGACCCGCGCCCGCCCTACGTCCCTTCCAACTACGACGGCAAATTCCACGGCCCAGTGACCGTGCGCGTGGCATTGGCCAACTCGTTCAACATTCCGGCGGTGAAGACCCTGCAATTTGTTGGCATCTACGACGACCCGGCCACGCCGCAAAAAGACGGCCTGATCGCCATGGCCGAACGCCTGGGCATTACCTCCCTCATCCGGCCGGACTACGGCCTCTCGCTGACGCTCGGCGGCGGAGAAGTCAGCCTGCTCGAATTGACCGCTGCCTATGCCGTGTTTGCCAATCAGGGCCGGCGCGTCCCGCCGGTGGCCATCCTCAAGATCACCGACTTTGAGGGCAACGTTATTGAGGAATACCAGCCTCCGGCTGGCGATCCGATCATCCGCCCAGAACATGCCTTCCTCCTCTCTTCCATCCTGTCCGATAACGAAGCTCGCGCTTGGATGTTTGGGCGCAACTCGCCGCTCAACCTGCCCTTCCCGGCCGCCGTCAAGACCGGCACCAGCGGCACCCCGCGCGGCGATGCCCGTGAATGGGTCTTCGACAACTGGACCATCGGCTACACCCCCGACTTGGCGACTGGAGTCTGGATCGGCAACGCCGATTACACCCCCCTGCTTCAAACCACCGGCTCGACCGGCGCAGCGCCGATCTGGAATCAATTCATGCAATACGCTGTCCCGCTGATCAGCGGCGGATCGCCTAGCCCTTTCGTCCCACCGCCTGGGATCATCGAGGAGGTGATCTGCGCCGTCTCGGGGACCAAACCTTCTCGGTGGTGCCCCGGCCAACAGCGGCGGGAATACTTCGTCGCCGATCAGCCGCCCCTGCCGGCCAGCAAAGACCTGTTCCGCAAGATCCGCATAGATCCCTGGACCGGTTTAGAAGCCTCGCCAGTGTGTGAGGAGTTTGCCCAAGAGGTGATGGCGTTGCGGGTAGACGATCCGTGGGGACGGAGATGGCTAGAAACGGCACAAGGTCGGGCCTGGCTGCGGGCACACAACCTCCCGGATGACGAGATTGTCTTCGCTCCAGAGCGCGAATGCCGTTCCGACGATCCTCGCCCCTTGCTGGAATTCAACAACCTACGAGATGGAATGGTCATCACCTCGCCCCTACTTGAAGTCCGCGGCACAGCCGATGCCACGGCTGGCTTCCGGGGCTGGGCATTGGATTTCGCACACAGCGATGACCCGCACAACTGGATTTCAATTGTTGAAAGCCGCCAGCCGGTGCGCGATGGCACGCTGGCCATCCTAGACCTGAGCCCGGTGCCCAACGGCATCGTTGCTTTGCGCCTGCGCGTCTGGGGTCCCAACAACGCTGTGGCGGAAAAGATCGTCCTGCTCACCGTTCAACTGCCCCTTCCGCCCACTGACACGCCGTTCCCCTCGCCGACCGCCACTCCGATTCCACCCACCCTGACCCCTCTCCCACCGACCGCCACTCCGATTCCACCTACCCCGACCCCTCTCCCACCGACCGCCACGCCGGCCCCGTCCACCGACACGCCTCCTCCCGAATCTCCTACCCCTACCCCCTAACCGATCGAGGAGCAGAGCCGGAACTCGCTGCGCAAGCCATCTTAGCCATCGGGCGCTACCCACACCAGGTTAAAAAACAAACCCCAGTGGGCGCTGAGGGACTTGAACCCCCGACCTTCTCGGTGTAAACGAGACGCTCTGACCAACTGAGCTAAGCGCCCGGGGTGCTTCTATTATACACGAGACTGACGCCAAATGGATAGCTGTTTTTGCTGCAATTGTTCTACTTCTCAATCAGAGTAGGCAGCAATGATATGTTTTGGTGGCCGGCCCACGGCAGACGCCATAATGTATCCTCGCCACCCTTCGCAGCTCAGTCCTTCAGGGTTGCTTGGTGGGCAGGGGGTTGGCTAGGACGCGGCGCACTACCAGATCGGAAACCGCTACGGCGATCGGGAAGTCGGGGCCGGCACGTACGAAGAATCCCAATCCACCGCTGGAAAGGACCGGATCGTCCACGGTAAACTGGTAATGGCTGTTCAGGAAGAAGCGCATCTGCCGACCCACGGCCCACACCGCAACCTGCACTCGGGCCGGCGCGCCGCGCGGCGCATTGACGCTTATTCTGGACGGTTGGAGCACCAAGCGCTTGCCCTGAAGCACACGATCGGCTCGCAGCTCGCCGCTGCAGTTCAGGCTGAGGCGATAGTAAGAAGCCGAATCGGCACGCACCAGCAGCCCATATTCGCCGCCCGGCCGACAGAGATTGATCTGAATCTGCACTTCGGCGTAGAAATCACTCAGCGAGCGATGACGATGCAGGCGAATCTGGTATGCGCCGGCCGGAGCCGTGAGGATCAGGCGGCCATTCTGAAAGTCGTCGGTCGGGGCATCGGGCCAGGTCGTGGGATCGGTGAAATCGTCGCGGAACAGGATCGGGCCGAGGCCGGGCAGCATGTCGGGGGTTGCGGTGGGCAGGCGTTGCGGCGAAGGAGTGGGCGTTTCGGTGGGGGGAAACCAGATCGGGGTCGGAGAGGGAATCGCCGTGGCCGTTGGCAAGGAGGGCGTGGCTGTCCCGAGTGCAGGACGTTCGATCAGGGTGCAGGAGGACAAAAGCAGTCCCACGAATAAGACAAGCCGCATGCCTCCTAGGCTGCCAAAGGCCTCTGCTAGGGTTAGCCTGCGATCCGAAGGGAATCTAAGGCGGGGTGAGGTGGAGAATCTTGGCAGGAACATGGGCTGTCGAATCACGTCAGGTATTGTACAATAAGGTAGCGCTTCTCGCGCTATCCCTTTCTAGGAGAGTTTCCATGGCTGAACGATCTGTTCTGATAACGGGGGCATGTGGCGAGATCGGACAGGCGCTCACGCAAGCTTTGGCCGCCCGCGACGGCTATCGGATTGTGACTGCCGACTTGGCTCCTCTTCCCGACTCGATCCGCTCCCTTTCAGTCGAGCACGTACAAGGCGACTTGGTCTATCGCATCAAGCAGTTCTATGACTACGACTTTGACATTATCTATCACTTGGCCGCTTCGCTCTCCTCAAAAGCGGAGGTGGCGACCGAGGAGGCCCATCGCATCAACGTCGAAGGGACCATGCAGTTGTTAATGTTGGCCGCCTATCGCTCGGAGAAGTATCGAAAGTCGGTCAAGGTGATCTTCCCAAGCTCGATTGCCGTGTACGGCATGCCCGATCTGGAGACCAAGCGTCGGGTAGGACGGGTAAAGGAAGAGGAGTGGAACACGCCCCATACGATGTACGGCTGCAATAAGCTATACTGCGAGCACTTAGGCATTTATTACAGCCGCTACTACGGTCAACGTCATCTCGACCCCAATCCGCCAGTGATGTTGGATTTCCGCGCTGTGCGCTTCCCTGGCCTGATCTCGGCCTACACGGTGCCCAGCGGCGGCACCAGCGATTATGGTCCAGAGATGCTGCACGCAGCGGCGCAGGGCAAGCCCTATGCCTGTTTTGTCCGCGAGGACACGAAGATCTCATTCATGGCCATGCCCGACGCCATCAAGTGTTTGCTGATGCTGACCGACGCCCCGAGCGAACGGCTCAGTCGACGGGTTTATAACGTCACGGCGTTTTCGATTACTGCTGGCGAGTTTCGCGACCGCGCCTTGAGAGCCTTCCCCGGGGCGAAGATTACCTTTGAGCCCAATCTGCGTCGCCAAGGGATCGTGGACTCTTGGCCGGAAGACGTGGACGACGAGCGCGCTCGCCGCGATTGGGGCTGGCGGCCGGACTATGATGTGGATCGTTTCTTCGAGGAGTATTTCCTGCCGGAGATCCGTAAACGCTACGGGACCGCAGAACAGTTACCGCTATAGAGGGCGAGTTCCTAGGGCGTTTTTCTCTCCGCAGTAGGAAGAGAGCTCGAACGCCTTGGTCGAGATGCAAACCGGCCAACGGTATTGTTGGGCTAGGGTTGGCTCAAGGTTCCTGGCCGGCCCAGATAGAGGACCGCGCCTTCCCCGCTGCATGGGTGCTGGGGAGGGATGGCCTTTGATCTGGCTAAGCGGTGCGGCGACTCTGTGGCCAGGTATTTTCAAAGATCTCACTTTATGGCACACTTATTCAAAAGCATCATTTCCGGAAGCCAAGCGATGATAACAAGTGTGCTTCAAAAGCGCTCAAGACCATTCCGGACCCGCGTGGACGGCAGGAACGACAATATCCGTGATTCGGCCTGTGGGCAATCTTGCTGCTGGCAGTGATGCGTGGCGAACATTCCCTGCGGGGGATGTGGCTATGGGCCAAACAGCGGCAGCGACAGTTGTTGAATCATCCGTATATAACCCTTGACGTTTTTCCTGATTTCCCTATAATCACACCCAACATGTTTGGTTCCCTGCTCGTAGTCGTCCCAATCCTGGTGGTCCTCGTCATCATTCTCGAGGGCCTGCTACGGGTTGGGATGGCTGAGACGGAATCGGCGTAGCATCTCCGAATGTACCTACAGACAGCCGCCCCGCCCAAAGCGGGGCTTTTTTATACCCTACTGCGAGGTGTCCTATGGGAATGCAATCAAAATACATCTGGATGAACGGGGAGCTCGTGCCTTTTGAGAAGGCCACCATCCATTTTCTCACCCCCGCTCTTCACTACGGCGTAGCGGTGTTTGAAGGCATTCGGTCCTACAACACCGACAAGGGGCCGGCTGTGTTCCGCCTCAAAGAGCACGCCCAGCGCCTGATCCGCTCAGCCGAAGTGCTCGGCTTCCGCACCCTGCCTTGGACGTGGGAAGAAGTCGCTGAAGCGATCAAAGACACCGTGCGGATCAACGAATTTGCCGATTGTTATATTCGGCCAGTGATCTACCTAGACGGTGGGGGCTGGAACTTGAATATTGACAACGGTAAACCCTCCTTGGCCATCGCCGTCTGGGAATGGGCCAACTACTTGGGAGAAGAAGCCCTCGAAAAAGGCGTGCGAGCCAACATCTCGTCCTTCACCCGCCATCATCCGAACGTGATGATGACCAAGGCCAAGATCTCCGGCAACTACGCCAACAGTGCCCTGGCCAAGACCGAGTCGGCCCGCTTGGGCTTCGACGAAGCGATCATGCTCGACCCCCAGGGCTACGTAGCCGAGTGCACCGGAGAAAACCTCTTCGTCGTGCGCGATGGACGCATCTTCACCCCGCCCACGGTAACCGTGCTCGAAGGGATCACCCGCGACGCCATCATCACCATTGCCCACGACCTGGGATACGAAGTTCACGAGCGGCCCATCTCGCGCGATCAACTGTACACAGCGGATGAGGTGTTCGTCTGCGGCACGGCGGCAGAATGCATTGCCCTATGTGAGATCGACTTCCGCCGCATCGGCAGTGGTAAGACCGGCCCGATCACCCGCTCCATTCAGCGCGTCTTCTACCAAGCGGTACGCGGCAAACTGCCCCAGTACGAATCCTGGTGCGCCTACGTCAACCCGCCTCTCTCCTCGTCGCTCGACCAGACGACCTCTGTCGCCTCGCTGGGCGCTTCCTCCTGAACCCGGCGCGGGTTTGCCCGTCTATCCTCCTTTTGGCGCCCAAAAGGATTCCCTCGCTTCTCCGACCTAGGGGATAGAGATGGGAAGGGAGAGGAAACCCTCTTCCCTCCCATCTTCCCTTGCTGGCGTTTCGGGCGCGCTTCGGTCGGCCGGCCCGACCTGTCCGTGTGCTGCCCAGGTCGATCACCCGTCTCCTGCGATTCTTGCGTCCGACATCCTCGCTCCCAGCTAGAGTCTGTGAAATACCTTAGCTCTTGTCCAGACGGTATACAGGTTCGAAGTGCTGGATTATAATCTCCAACGGAGAACCGAATTCATATGCCGCCTATCTATCCGTTTACTGCGATCGTTGGTCAAGAGCGCATGAAGCGTGCGCTTATCCTGAATGCTGTAGATACCCGCATCGGCGGAGTGCTGATCCGGGGTGAGCGTGGCACGGCCAAATCCACCGCTGCACGCGCCTTGGCGGCCCTCCTGCCTAGTGTGAAGGTCGTTGCTGATTGTCGCTTCGGTTGTGATCCCGACAAGCCGGCCACCTGGTGCACCGAATGCAAAGAACATGCTGCTGCAGGCGAAAACCTTCCTTATCAAATAAAGAAAATTCCGTTCGTGAACCTGCCTGTCTCGGCCACCGAAGACCGGGTGGTGGGCACGTTGGACATCGAAACAGCCATCCAGGAGGGCCGGCGCCGCTTCGAACCCGGCGTGTTGGCAGCGGCCAACCGTGGCCTGCTCTACATCGATGAAGTCAACCTGCTCGACGACCACGTGGTGGATATCTTGCTCGACTCGGCCGCCATGGGCGTCAATGTGGTCGAGCGCGAAGGGATCTCCTTTGCCCACCCGGCGCGCTTCATCCTAGTGGGAACCATGAACCCCGAAGAAGGCGAACTGCGTCCCCAGCTTCTAGATCGCTTTGCCCTATCGGTGGACATCGTTGGCATTCGCGATCCGCGGGAGCGGGTGCTGATCATCGAGCGCAACATCGCCTTTGAACGCGATCCCGAGGCCTTTCGCCGCGAATGGCTACCAAAGGAAGAGGAGCTCTCTCGTCGCATCGAACGCGCCCGCGAATTGGTGGATCACGTCACCCACACCCGACGCGATCTGCTGTCCATCGCTGCGTTGACCGCCTCCCTGAACGTTGATGGGCATCGAGCCGATCTGGTCATCCTGAAAGCAGCCCGTGCTCAGGCGGCCTTTGAAGGGCGCACCCGCATCACCGATCGCGACATTGCCCTGGCCGCCGAACTGGCTCTGCCTCACCGCATCAAGCGCACCCCCTTTCAGCAGACAGAAATCACCACCGAACAGCTGCAAGAGCGGATTGAGCAATTGACTGCCCAAACTCTGCCGATAGAGGAAGAAGGAGAGCAGCGTACCGAAGAGCGGGAGGGGCAAACCCAGGAAAAAAAAACTTAAGGCTTGAAGAAGAGAACGAGCACGGCCCCGAACAGGGACAACCCCTACCTACCCGTCAAGAGGTATTCGCCAGCGCCAACGCCAATTGGTGGGAAGGAGGGAAAAAAGTCAGCATCGGCGAAACCTTCCAGCCGCGTCGCCTGAACACTCCCCTGGATAAGCTAACCCGTCAACGTGCCGGCCGGCGCTCGCTCACCAAGACCGAGCGCAAACACGGCCGCTACATCAAGGCGCGCCCGGCCAAAAGCAAGCTGGACGACATTGCCTTCGATGCCACCTTCCGCGCCGCAGCCATCTACCAGAAACACCGCCTGGAAAAACGCAAGCGCCTGGCCTTTGCCATCGAAAAAAGCGATCTCCAGCGCAAAGTGCGCGTCAAGCGCACCGCCAATCTAGTGCTCTTCCTCGTGGATGCCTCCTGGTCCATGGCCGTGGCCGAACGCATGAATGCTACCAAAGGCGCCATTCTCTCCTTGCTGACCGATGCCTACCAACGTCGCGATCGGGTAGGCCTGATCGTCTTCCAGAAAGATCGCGCCACCTTGGTCCTGCCGCCCACCAACTCGGTCCAACTCGCCCAACGCGCCCTGGCCGACATCCCGATCGGCGGCAAAACCCCCCTCTCGGCCGGCCTGCTCATGGCCTACGACGTGCTGCGTCAAGAGCGGCTGGTGCACCCCGATATCGAACCCCTGCTGATCGTCCTGACCGACGGGGCCGGCAATGTCTCCATCGGCCCTCTGCCTCCACAAGAAGAGGCCTACCGCTTTGCCGACCTCATTGCCGGCACCAAGACCCGCAGCGTGGTCATCAATATGGAACATGCCGCCTTCGATCAAGGCCTGGCTCAGCAACTAGCCAATCACCTCAAAGCTCCTTGCTACACCCTGACTGAACTAAAAGCCAAGAACCTCTACCAAGCCGTCCGGCAAGAGATGATCCACCCACCTCCAAGATCCTCCTAATCCAGAGCCGCTGACCCGCAGGCGGGTAACATAGCGTACAGAAAAGGGAGAGAGGGCGAGCCTATTTTCCATGCCCCGCGGACAAAACCCAAAAAATGCCCGAAGCCCAAAAAAGGGCTTCGGGCGCTTTTTTATAGTAAAGGCCTCTTAGGCGATCGTGACGTTCGGGTCTAAATACACGTCCTGAATGGCGTTCAACAGCTTGATCCCATCGGCCATCGGGCGCTGGAACGCCTTGCGACCAGAGATCAACCCCTGTCCGCCGGCGCGTTTGTTGATCACCGCCGTCATCACCGCTTCGGCAAGGTCATTCTGCCCCGAGGGGCCGCCGCTGTTGATCAACCCAACCCGGCCGGAATAGCAGTTGATCACCTGATAGCGGCACAGATCGATCGGGTGATCGCTGGTCAAGTCGCTATAGATGCGCTTGTCGAACTTGCCATATGAGACGCTATCCATGTTCAAGGCCAGATAACCGCCGTTGTTCTCGGCCAGCTTCTGCTTGACAATGTCGGCCTCAAGCGTCACGGCTAGGTGATTGGCCTGCCCGGTCAGATCGGCCGAAACGTGATAATCCTTATCCCGTTTGAACGCCGGGTTGCGCAAATATGCCCAGAGCACAGTAGCCATGCCCAACTCGTGGGCCAGCGCAAACGCCTCGGCAATCTCAATGATCTCGCGATGGGCGTCGTCCGATCCGAAATAGACCGTCGCACCGACAGCCGCTGCACCCATGTCGTAGGCCTGCTTGACGGTGCCAAACAGAATCTGCCGATACGAGTTGGGGTAGGTCAACAGCTCATTGTGATTGATCTTGACGATAAAAGGGAGCTTGTGAGCGTATTTGCGCGAAACCATTCCCAACACGCCAAACGTGGAAGCCACTGCATTGCAGCCGCCCTCGATAGCCAAGCGCACGATGTTCTCCGGATCGAAGTAGTCAGGGTTCTTGGCGAAACTGGCGCCACCTGAGTGTTCGATGCCCTGATCTACGGGTAGGATGGAAAGGTAGCCTGTGCCGGCCAACCGTCCATGGTTGTAAATGCGAGCCAGATTGGCTAACACACGATTGTTGCGATCGGATTGGCCAAACACCCGATCGACAAAATCGGGACCCGGCAACTGTAAGCGTTCCTTGTGGATCTTAGGAGTGTTGAATCCCAACAGATACTCTGCCTTATCGCCCAGCAGAGAGACAATATCCGTGGTAGGAGAAGCAACGGTCGTAACCATTTTTGTGACTCCTTCTAACGAACGAGATGATACATAAACCAACCCACCGCTGCGCTAGCGGTATCGCACCGGAATAGGATCGGTCAGTTGGCCGGCCGGCCAACCGCCTATTCCTTGATTATAACCCCGAAGTCAGGCTATAATCATGCTTGGCCGCACCAGTTTATGTTCCGTCTTAGAGTTCTTAACAAGGAGACAACCATGAGCGATCTGTTCGAGCATGTCACGTCCCAGCAGGACCCATTCAAGAGGCTGGCCTCCCGCCTCTCCGGCTTCAGCGGTTACGTAGAACGACAAAACCGACGTGCGGCCGACCAACTTCTGCGTGAAACCGTTGCTCGCCGTTTTGACGAACTACACGGCCGGCTCTCCACCTTACAAAGCGCCCTGATCGACCATGGCCACCTCACCCTCGTGGACGACATGGAAAACGCCGCCCTGGCCATGCGCACCTTCATTGACAAAATCCGCCACGCCTCCTATGGCTATTCCGGCCTGTTCAATGCCGTCAAGATCAACGAAGCTGAGTTAACCAAACTCTACGAGTTTGACAATGCCTTCTTCGACCTGGCCGAAGACATCAGCCGCGCCCTCGACCATGTAGAAGCTAATCTGGCGGATTTTGAGGCCCTACCGGCCGCCATTCGTCACCTGACCTCCCTGGCTCGCCAGGCGGTTGAAACATTCGGGCGGCGCAACGAAGTCATCCTAGGCACCCCACTATCCTAATCGCCTCCTCTCACAAAACGACTATGTGGCACAACTACTTCCTCGTCTCCACCCCTGAAGAAGCGCTCCGTCTATTAGCAGAAAACGGCCCTCGGGCTCGCATCGTGGCCGGTGCCACCGATCTCATGCTTGAGCTGGAGCGAGGCCTGCGTCCGGGCGTGGACACCCTGATCGACATCACCCGCATCCCTGCTCTGAATCACATCCACCTGGACGAGGATGACGTGATCCACCTCGGCCCGCTCGTCACCCACAACGATGTCGTCGCCTCCGACCTGATCCAAGCCCGTGCTTACCCCCTGGCTCGCGCAGCGTGGGAAGTAGGTGCTCCTCAGATTCGCAATCGTGGCACCATTGCCGGCAACCTGATCACCGCCTCCCCAGCCAACGACACCATTCCCCCTCTCATGGCGCTTGGCGCCTCCGTTACCCTGGCATCGCTGCGCAGTGAGCGCACCGTCCCCTTGCGAGATTTCTACACCGGCGTTCGCAAAACGGTGATGCAACCCGACGAACTCCTGGTAGATATCTCCTTCCCGGCCCTGCGTCCTTCTCAACGTGGAACATTCATCAAGATTGCCCTGCGTCGTGCCCAGGCCATCTCCGTTGTCAACGCTGCTGTTGTGTTGGACCTAGAGGGAGAGATCGTCCGTTCGGCAGCGATCACCTTGGGCGCAGTGGCTCCTACCATCATCCATGCTCCCGAAGCCGAAGCCTACCTGGTCGGCAAGGCCCTGACCGATTCAGCCATAGCCGAAGCAGCGCGCCTGGCCATGGAAGCCAGCCGCCCGATTGATGACTTGCGAGCCTCAGCCGCATACCGACGTGAAATGGTGCGCATCAGCGTCTTGCGTGCCCTGCGCGCCTTGCGACAGGGCCAAGAACGTCAGGGAATGCCCGAACAGCCCGTCTTGCTGCAGGGTCCTACTCTCCCGCCAACGCCCCCTCTCTCGGCCTCCTTCCCCCAGGCACCTATCGAAGCCACCGTCAACGGCCAGCGGATGATCTTCCATAACGGTCATGAAAAAAGCCTGTTGCGCCTACTGCGTGAAGAGGGCCTGCTTACTGGCACCAAAGAAGGATGTGCCGAGGGCGAATGCGGCGCCTGCACCGTCTTCCTAGACGGCAAAGCTGTGATGGCTTGCCTGGTGCCGGCCCCGCGCGCCCATGGCGCCGAGATCATCACTATCGAAGGGCTAGCCCAGGGCGATCAACTCCACCCAGTGCAACAAGCTTTTATTGACTACGGCGCTGTCCAGTGCGGCTACTGCATTCCGGGCTTCATCATGTCTGCCGCCAAACTGCTCGAAGAGCGCCCCCGCCCCACCCGCAGCGAGATCGAACAAGCCCTGACCGGTAACCTTTGTCGCTGCACCGGCTACTACAAAATCCTCCAAGCTGTCGAAGCTGCAGGACACCACATAATCAACCAAACCTAGAGCAAGATGCCCACCAAATACCGTTCCTACATTCCTGATCGTCCTCCGCCGCCTCGCGAACCTCATCCCATCTGGCGCGGGATCGGCTGTCTGATGCTTGTGATCACGCCGGTTATCGCCTGGATCTTGAGCATCATCCTGGTTGACCTTGCACCTTCCTACGGCATCTTCCTGCCTTCTGAACTGCTGGGCTATCCGGTGATGCCCTCCTTCCTCTTCCAGGTCCCCGGCCTTATTGGTATCCTGTCCTGGATCCAACGTCAGAACAACCTCTATGCCATTCTGCTGGGTACATTCCTGCTCACCGTTCTGTTGATGGGCCTGTTGGCGGTGGCCTATGCCTTCTTGTATCGTCTGATCGGCCCACCGCGCTATGGCCCATTGGATGCGCCACCACCAAATGTCAGAGTCAAGAGATACAAACGATAGCCATGACCACACAATCCATCGGTCTCTCCATTCCCCGCATTGATGCGCGCGGTAAAGTCACTGGCGCCACTGCCTTCTCCGGCGACCTCTCTATGCCGGGCATGTTGCACATGAAGATGCTCTTCGCCGAACGGCCTCATGCTCGAATCAAGCGCATTGACGTCAGCGCAGCGGAGGCCGTCCCCGGCGTAGTAGCTGTGTTCACCGCTAAGGACGTTCCCGTCAATGAATATGGCCTGCAGTGGCAGGATCAGCCGGTGCTTTGCGGGCCAGGCCCCACGCCGCCCCAAGGGGTCGCCCCCGACGTTGTTCGCTTCGTTGGCGATCAGGTAGCGGCTGTGGTGGCCGAAACCGAGGCGGCTGCCGCCGAAGGCGTGAAGCGCATCGTGGTCGAATACGAAGACCTGCCAGCAGCCTTCGATCCGATTGAGGCCATGCAGCCTGGTGCGCCGCTGATCCATCCCGAACGGGGTCCTACCAACATCTGTACCCATTATCGCATCCGCAAAGGAGACGTCGAAGCCGGCTTCGCCCAGGCCGACGTGATCGTCGAGAGTGAATACCGCACCCCTCGCCAAGAACACGCCTACCTGCAACCCGAGGCCGGCTTGGCATATGTGGATGACGAAGGGCGCGTCACCGTCGTGGCCGGCGGGCAGTGGACCCACACCGACGTGCGCGAGATCGCCCATGCCCTGGCCCTGCCCCAAGAAAACGTGCGCGTCATCTACCCGGCCATCGGCGGCGCCTTTGGCGGACGAGAAGACATGTCGGTCCAGATCGTCCTTGCCCTGGCCGCTTGGAAACTCCGGCGTCCTGTGCGCATCATTTGGACGCGGCGCGAATCGATCATCGGCCACGCCAAACGTCACCCGATCATCGCCCGTGCTCGCTGGGGCGCCACCAAAGACGGCAAACTGGTGGCCGCTGAAATCGAGATCATCGGCGACGGTGGTGCCTACATGTACACGACCAACAAAGTCCTTGGCAATTCCACCATCACTTGCACCGGCCCCTACTTCATCCCGAACGTCAAGGCCGATGTCTACGGCGTATACACCAACAACATCCCCAGCGCCGCCTTTCGTGGATTTGGCGCGCCTCAAGCCCTGTTCGTGGCCGAATCCCAAATGAACAAACTGGCTGAAAAACTCGGCATGGACCCGGTAGAACTGCGGCTGAAAAATGCCTTGCGCGAGGGCGACACCATGGGCGTAGGCACCCCTGCGCCGTCCCCGGTCACCGTCGTCGAAGTCATCCAGGCTGCTGCCGAACACTTCGACTGGAAGAACTATCGCAAGCCGCAGCCCGATCCCGCCTCTCCGCTGCGGCGCGGCCGCGGCTTTGCCGCCGGCTTCAAGAACATCGGCTTCAGCTTTGGCTACCAAGAAAACTGCTGGGCCAAAGTCGAACTGCATGGAGAAGGCGAGATCGAAAAAGTGATCGTCCATCATGCTGGCGCCGAGGTGGGTCAAGGCACTCACACCGTGATGATGCAGATGGCTGCTGAAGCGGTGGGCGTAGACCTGAGCAAAGTCGAACTACGCACCTCCGACTCGGCCACCATGGGCAACCCCGGATCAGCCTCCGCCTCCCGCCTCACCTTCATGGCCGGCAATGCCATCAAAGGCGCTGCCCAAGAAGCGCTCAAAAAATGGCATCTCGAGGAACGCCCCGCCATTGGCGAATACACCTACCTGGCGCCCCGCACCACTCCCTTCGACCCCCAAACCGGCTACTCCACCCCCAACTTTGCCTACGCCTACGTCGCCCAAGCGGCAGAAGTGGAAGTGGACACCGAGACCGGTCACGTGCGCCTAGTGCGTGTCGTCTCGGCCGACGACGTCGGCAAAGCCATCAACCCTACCTTGGTTCAGGGGCAGATCGAAGGCGGTGTCGTCCAGGCCCAGGGCTATGCCATCCTCGAAGACTTCAAAGTCCAAGACGGGCGGGTGATCACCGATCAACTCTCCACCTACCTCATCCCCACCATCCTCGACATCCCAGAACGAGTGGATTCGGTGATAATTGAACATCCCGACCCCAACGGCCCTTGGGGAGCGCGCGGCCTTGGCGAATTGCCTTTCCTGCCCTTAGCGGCTGCTGTCGCTGCTGCCGTCCATGACGCCACGGGTGTCTGGTTCAACGAATTCCCCCTCACCCCGGAGCGTGTCCTGCGCGGCCTTGGTAAGATCTAACCGATCGTGCTCGAACATCTCTTTGCCCACCTCGAAACCGAAGAGATGAACGACGCCCTTCGTGCCCAAGCCGAGGGCGCGTTCATCTCCCTCGCCGAGGGAATCTGCCACTACCAACTTCTCCTGCCTCCCGACCGGGCCGGCGATTCCTCATGGAACCCACAGCTGGGCGCGCCCTCGAGCGACCTAATCGTCCTCATTCACGGCTTCTCCGCCCCCTATTTCGTCTGGGACCCGATCGTTCCCTTCCTGCTCAACCTGGGGATTGGCGTCCTACGCTACGATCTATTTGGGCGCGGCTACTCCGATCGTCCCCCCGGTCCTTACACCATCCATCGCTTCGTGCGCCAACTGTGTGACCTGCTCGATGGGCTTTCCATCCACCACCCAGTTCATCTAGCCGGACTTTCCATGGGTGGGCCGATCGCCGCCTCATTTGCCGCTTCCCACCCGCAACGCGTCCGTTCTCTGATCCTGATCGCCCCGGCTGGAGCGCAGCCGGTCTCTCTCTGGCCGGCCCGCCTGGCCCGCCTGCCCCTCTTGCCCGAAATCTTGTTGGCTCTGGTCGGCGAAGGACAATTGCTTCAACGCCTTGCCGCCGATCTCTTTGACCCGCGCCTGGTCGAACGCTTTATCACCCGCTACCGACCCCAAACCCGCATCCGAGGCTTTCGGCGGGCGCTCCTCTCCACGGCGCGCTCCGGCATGTTGGACAGCTTTCTAGAGACCTATCGGCGCGTTGGCAAACTGGCCATCCCCACCCTGATCCTATGGGGAGAAGCCGATCGCGCTGTCCCGATCCGGCAAAGCCGTCTTCTGTGCCAAGCCATCCCCCAGGCAGAATTCCATCCCATCCAGGGCGCCGGTCACCTTCCCTACCATGAACGCCCCGAGGCCGTCCAGGCCATGCTATCCGCCTTTCTGAGCCGATATTCCCAGCCGGCCCCCGCTCCCCTAGAACGGACAGTGCAAGGCTGACTCTCCACGCAAGGAGCCTTGACCAATCATGGCCGGAATACCCTTGCCCTTCAGGAGGTTCTGCAAAATTGGCTTATCCATTGATCCTGATTCGCGGTGGTGGCGATTTAGCCAGCGGAGTTGCCCTCCGTCTCCACCATGCCGGCTTCGACGTGCTGATCACCGAACTGCCCCAACCACTGGCTGTGCGCCGTCTGGTCGTCTTCTCAGAGGCGGTGTACGAGGGGCAGGTCACTGTAGAAGACGTTACCGCTCGCCTGGTCACGCCGGATACGGTGGAGGCTACCCTGGCTCGTCGGGAGATCCCCGTCCTTGTCGATCCAGAAGCGAACGTCCTGCGCCTGATCCCGTGTCCCGTGGTGGTAGATGCGCGCCTGCTCAAGGTCCCGCCTGAACCGCTTCCGGTGGCGGTTCGCCTGCTGATCGGCCTGGGGCCAGGGTTTACTGCGCCGGAGAATTGCGATGCCGTGGTTGAGACTCGTCGCGGTCATACTCTGGGTCGCGTGTATTGGAAAGGGAGCACGGCGCCCGATACCCGCCTGCCCGAAGGCGACCCGCGCCGGGTGTTGCGCGCTCCGCTCGACGGCATCCTAATCACCCAGGCGCAGATCGGCGATTCACTTGAGGAAGGACAACTGATCGCCGAAGTCTACTCGCCGGCCACTCAGGAACAAGCCGCCGTGGTCAGCCCGTTCAAAGGCGTGCTGCGTGGGCTGTTGCGCAATGGCATGAAGGTGACCCGCGGGCTGAAGCTCGGCGATGTGGATGCCCGCAACGATCCGGGAATCTGTCGCCTGGTGTCCGACAAAGCTCTGGCCGTCGGCGGCGGTGTGTTAGAAGCCGTGATGCGAGCGCATTTGCTGGGAAAAATCTAATGCTATAATGGCCTTGTTCAATAAGTCTTTTTGGATGGTACGAACTGTCCCTAAAGAACCACAAGCAAGCTGTTTGACCCTTGAATCAGCGGCTGATTCCATCGCTGATCCCCTCCCATGCCTGCTCTACCGGGCTCTCTTTTCGCGTCATGGGGTGCTTATTGAACAAGCCCTCCCATTGACCTATCCAGAAACTGGAGTATACTGATACCAACCCACCCACGCGGAGGAGCCATGCCCACCGACCTGCCCCGGCACATCCTGCGCCTCCTCGCCGCCCTGCTGAAGCATCAGGCCAGGCAGTGGCTGGGCGAGGCGTTTATGGACGCCGCAGGCGATGTCCTGGCCGACCTGGGCGCCGAAAGAGTGGAGGAGGCCCTGAACCGCTGGCTGGAGGAGAAGGAGACCGCGGCCCAACTCCTCCAGGCCGCCCGCCGCGCCGATGCGTACTTCCTCCAGCACTGCGACGACCCCGCCCTGCGCCAGGCCTTCACCCTGAACTTCGGCGCGCTCCCCTCCGTACAGGCCGCCCTGGCCGAACTCCCCCAAGCGATGGGACCGGAGGGGGTGGAGGCCGCCCTGCGGGAGGCGCTGGCCCGCGACCTGGGCCGCCAACTCTCCGAGGAGCAGATCGTCGGCGGCGCCCGCCTCTACGCCGAGGCCCTCCTCGCCGCCCTGCTCCCTCTCCGGGACTACGCCCTGCCGCTCATCGGCCAGATGCTGCTGGCGATGCGCCGGGAAGTGCGCCGGGACCTGGGCGAGGTGAGCGCCAAACTGGACCTCATCCTTCAGCAACTGGCGCGGGGCGTTGCTCTTTCCGACGAAGAAACACGGACCCTGGGCGCGGCGATCGTCCAGGGCCGGGTGTTCGTCGAGGGCGACGTCCAGAGCAGCGTCGTCATCATCGGGACCGGCAACACCGTCACCCTGAGCGGGGACGTTCTGCGGCGATTGCGGAAGACGGTCACCCTCCCCGGCGACCTGCCGCCCAACTCCCACCTCCCCTTCCCGCGCAACCGGTTCTTCACCGGCCGCGCGGAGTCCCTGCGCGACCTGGCCCAGGCCCTGCTGAGGGACGGCGGCGCCCCGGCGGGCGTCCTGATCGGCCAGGCTCTCACCGGCATGGGCGGCGTGGGCAAGAGCCAACTGGCCCTGGAGTTCGCCTACCGTTACGGCTACCGCTTCCGCGGCGTCCACTGGCTGGACCTGCGCGACCCCGCCCTCCTGGACGAGCAGATCGCCGCATACGGCCGCCGGATGGGCATCCCGGCCGAAACCCACGACGAACTGGTGGAAGCGACCCTGGAGTGCTGGAAATCCGACGGCCCCCGCCTGCTCATCCTGGACAACTTTGAGGAGGCGGCTGCGGCCAACCGCGTGTTTTCCCGCCTCCACCACTCCGCTCTGCGCCTGCTCATCACCTCCCGCCGCGCCGATTGGCCCCCTGCCCTCCCCCTGGGGCGCCTTTCCCTGCAGGAGTTCACCCCCCAGGAGAGTCGGGAGTTCCTGCGCCGCTACCTCCCGCCGGAGCGCGC
>CAKZJX010000041.1 GCA_937120535.1 uncultured Anaerolineae bacterium | reverse complement strand
CTAAGGAAAACTCTGCGCTCTCTGTGTTCTCAGCGGTTTGAATCTGCAGTCTGCGCTCAACAGGGAGACTAGCTATCTTCAAAACTTTCCGAAAGCTAGTATACTTACGGCCATGCGTTTCCTAACCATCGGTCTCCTCTTCGTCCTCCTCACTGCCTGTGCACCCTCTCCATCAGGTCCTCTTGCCCCCTCCCCTTCACCCAACCTGCCCTCTCCACAGCCCACCGCTTCTCCGACAGCTACGCCCCCTTCTGCAACCCCCACACTGCCTCCGTCTTTCTGGGTCGATCCGGCCGTTCCTCAGGCCCTGCGCGATCGCTTGCGCGCCGTCCTGCCCGAAAGCAACTCGCCCGAAGCAAGCTTTCGCTTGCGTCCAGCCGGCCCCGTTCGCTCCGCAGGAACGGTGATCTCTTGGCACTACGTCCTAGTGGCGCCGTTTGCCACGCTCACCGACGACGTTTCCCTAGAAGAATTTCGCCAAGCATGGAACGGCACGCCGACCGGCGCCTGGGCGGCGCAAAGCTTGTTGATGGACGAACCCACCCGTCACGCCTTGACCTCGCTCTTCGGCCCGCCGGCCGCCGGCGCCGTCCAAACCCTGCCGGCCGAGCGCTTGTTGCAAACCGCTTGGGAAAATCCTGATCTCTGGGCAGTGATCCCCTTTGAAGACCTCCAACCGAAATGGAAGGTGATCGCCCTCGACGGTCAATCCCCGATCCACAAGGACTTCCAACCCCAAACCTATCCGCTGCGGGTTGACTTCCTCTGCGAAGGCGACTGCCAGAGCGTAGCCCTTCCTGCCTCGAACCGCGATCCCGACCGCCTTACCACCTTGATCATGACCGGCGTCACGGCCTTGGTGCGCGCTACCGCCTACAAGATGGAACAAAAAGGCCTGCTCTACCCGGGCGAAGTGGTGCGCGACACCTTCCGCCAAGCCGACCTCCTACACATCAGCAACGAAGTCCCCTTTGCCGAGGGCTGTCCACCACCCAACCCAGGCGCCACTCGTCGCATCGTCTTCTGCAGCGATCCGAAATACTTCGCCCTGCTTCAAGACATCGGCGCCGACCTGATCGAACTCACCGGTAACCACTTTGCCGATTGGGGCACCAAAGCCACGCTCTTCACCACCGCCCTCTACCGCCAACACGGTCTGCCATACTTCGGCGGCGGCGATAACCTAGAAGAAGCCCTGCGCCCCCTTCGGATCGAACACAACGGCAACCGCCTGGCCTTCCTAGGATGCAACCCGGTTGGTCCAGACTTCGCCCTAGCCACCCCCGATCGACCCGGCGCCGCTCCCTGCGATGAAGACGACTTCATCGAACAGATCGCTCGCCTGCGCGCTGAAGGCTACCTGGTGATTATGACTTTCCAATACTACGAATACTACACCCCCGATCCGCGCCCTTGGCAATTGCGCGATTTTCGCCGCATGGCAGAGGCCGGCGCAGTGATCGTCAGCGGCAGTCAGGCGCACATGGCCCAAGCCATGGAGTTCTACCAAGATACCTTCATTCACTACGGCCTGGGCAACTTGTTCTTTGACCAGATGAATTACATCCTGCCAGACGGTTCGATCACCACCCTAACGCGCCAAGCGTTCTACGATCGCCACGTCTTCTACGACGGTCGCCACATCAGCACCGAACTGCTCACTGGACAACTAGAGGACTTTAGCCGCCCTCGCTGGATGACCCCCGAAGAGCGGGCCGCTTTCCTAAAACGCATCTGGGCCTTCACCGACTGGCACACCGGCCTGTCGTTCTCGCCGATGATCACCCCCTTTACCCCCACGCCGGCGCCGGCCCGATGAACGTCGCCAGCCAAGCGCCGGCTGTCCCAGAACGGATGGACCCTCCCATCCTTCATGCCCTCTTCAACCTCATCTCAGCCAAGGTAAACGCCGCCAATGCTTCGGGGTCTACCGTCACGCCAAGACCGGGGCCGGCCGGCACATCAATTGTGCTATCCGGATTCAAAACGAATTGCTCGAACGTAATATCCCGCAGATAATAGCGATTCGAAGCAGAAATATCGCCTGGCAGCACAAATCCCGGCAACGAAGCCAGAGCCAGGTTTGCCGCTCGACCCACTCCCGTCTCCAACATCCCTCCGCACCAGACCGGCATCCCATTGGAACGGCACAGGTCATGCACAGCCACGGCTTGGCTCAAGCCGCCAAGCCGGCCGGGCTTGATGTTGATAATCCGACACGCTCCTATCTCGATGGCGTAGCGTGCATGGCGCGGTGTGACAATGCTCTCATCCAAGCAGATGGCCGTCTTGAACTCGGCCTGCAGTTTGCGATGATCCCAAATGTCATCCTCGTGCAACGGCTGCTCGATAAGCAACAAATCCAGCTCGTCCAGGGGCTTGAGGGTTGCGCTGCTCTGCAGCGTATATGCCGAGTTGGCATCAACTTGCAACGACAAGCTCGGAAACGCCTTGCGCACCGCCATCGTATCGGCCACATCGCGTCCGGGCTTGATCTTGATCTTCACTCGGCGATATCCCTGATTCACATACTCAGCCACTTGCTGCACCAACCTCTCTGGCGACGTCTGCAAACCCACCGATACCCCCACTTCCACCCGCCTACGCGTCCCTCCTAGAAGTTGTTGCAAGGACTTTCCCGAACGCTTACCCAGCAAATCCCAGATGGCCATTTCCACCCCGGCCTTGGCAAAATGATGGCCGCGAACATCGCTCACCCGCTTTTGAAAATCAAAAGCGTCTATCACGTCGGCGCTGAGCAGGCGCGGCGCAATAAACTCTTTCAAAATGTGCCAAGCAGTGCCAGTCGTCTCATAAGAGTAGCCGGGATCGCGATCAGCCACGCATTCGCCATACCCGATCAACCCTTCCGAACGCAACGTAATCAAGATACCCTCGCGATGAGTGATCCGCCCAAACGAGGTCTCAAAGGCTGAGGCCAAAGGCATGCGCAAGTGAGTTAGGGTGATCGAGTCGATTCGCATAAACGACTATTCCAAGAAGGCAAACGAAGAAGCCTCCCCCTCGGATTCTGGCCCCGATTGTCCGCCAGCAGACTGTAATTCTTGCAATGCCTCATCCAAACTGAGAGTCTCCTTGCGCGCCCCGGGCACAGGCGTGGCACAATACGGGCAGATGTTCCAGGGCAACTCAAGCAGACGACCACAGTGAACACAAGGCTTGCGAAGACGAGTCTGACAATTCGGACAGATCTGCCAATCCTCCTGCACACGGCGCTCGCAGCCCGGACAAAACAGCTGCGCCTCCAGCGATTGGAGCAGCGCCTCTTCTTCAAGAGTATGCTGATATTCCTCTTCTAACGTGCGCGGCGGCCTCAAGATGAGATACACCAACACCCCCGGAACGTTCAACACGGCTACCAGGAACACCGAGAGCAGATGCATCAGCAGATCACGGGTGCGAGCGCGAATATCGCGATAGGTCCAAATCACCAGGCTCACCCACAAGGCCACCAGAAAGGCCCCGCCGAAGCCGGCCAGCAACAAAACCAGATCACTCAAAAAACCAGGATCGAACGGCATGTAGGCTCCTCCTGAGCATTCACCTATACTTGTTCCGTTTGCGGGTCAAAACAGCCATGGTGATCCAATCGACCAACCAGGGCAGATACCAGTCCGCCCAGATGGCGATCTGATAATACCAGGGCAGAATCACGGTGCGGCGCGGGCGTTTGGCGATCTCGATCACCTTGGCTGCCACTTCTTCTGAGGGCAGCGGCGGGAAATAGCGGGCCAACGCCGACCCTTTCATCGGATGGTCGCCCGTATGGAGACCGAACTCGGTGACCGCCGGCCCAGGATAAACCCCCGACACCTCTATCCCAAACGGACGGACCTCACGCCGTAGCGCATCGGTAAAACCCCGAACCCCAAATTTGCTAGCCGCATACACCGTATAGGTCGGCGGAGCGATCCAGCCCGCCACCGAGGACATGTTGATAATATGCCCACTGCGGCGCTCCAACATGCTGGGCAGCACGGCATGCGTAACATGGATCACCCCCAGCAAGTTAACGCGGATCTGCATCTCAACATCGCGCTCGGCGGTCATATTATCGAGCCAGATAATCCGCCCGAAACCAGCGTTATTAAACAAAATATCAATCTGGCCATACAGATCAAGCACGCTTTCCACCATGATCTCGACTTCGTCACGCTCGGCCACATCCACCGGAACAGCAAGCGCCTCTCCGCCTTGAGATTGAATCGAGGCAGCCAATTCTTGCAAACGTTCGATCCGACGCGCTGCCAATACAACCCGACAGCCCTCCTCAGCAAACAGCCGAGCGGCATCCCACCCAAAGCCCGAGGACGCGCCGGTGATCAAAACCACTTTTCCTTTAAGATTGCGAGTCATACAGGCATCCGAAAGAAATTTTCAACCAATCGAGCACGCAGAGCTATTTTATCCTGTAATCCCTGCATCGGGGGAAGATTTGAAGAGCGCTGATTGTTGAGAGCGCGTTTCGTCGGCCGGAATTCGTATGAGCAACATTCGCCGATTCGCTTTCACACCCTGCCGAGCATATCCCTAGGGCAGCGCCCAATCTTCAAAAAGCGACCTTTGTTACAACAGTTATCCTGCCAATGGACTACAATAGTCATATGCGAATCCTGATCATCATCTCTGGCGCATACGGCGCACGTCACGTGAAAAACATCCGCGCCCACTGCCCCTCGAGCTGGAGCGTGGAAACCTGGCAAGCACCAGCTTCTCTGCCACCGATCATTGATTCGCCAGAGGATTACCTGCCTCCTGCACTTCCGCCGTGCGATCTGATCCTATCGTTCGCCGAAAATAAGTCGGTGGCCGAGCTACTCCCCGAAATCGCGAAAAGGACAGGCGCCCGCGGAGTAGTAGTTGCCGTAGACAACGAAACCTGGCTACCGCGCGGCTTGGCGCGCCAACTGCGCCAATGGCTGGAGAGCATCAACGTAGCCTGCGCTACCCCCAAGCCACTCTGTTCTCTGACCGAACGCGACTACAAAGTGACCCGCCGCCTGCGCGAGACCTATCAAAGCGACGTGATCAGCGAATTTGCCCGCCACTTCGGCCAGCCCGACATCCGCCTCACTGTGGACGAAGAAACGCGCACCATCACCGCGGCAGTGGTCCAGCGAGACGCAGTGTGTGGATGTGCCCGTTATGTAGCCGAAAAACTAATTG
>CAKZJX010000040.1 GCA_937120535.1 uncultured Anaerolineae bacterium | reverse complement strand
ATTCTCTTTGGTTTGATCGGACAGGTCGGGTTGAGAGGATCTACAAGTCGATATTCGATCTTGGTCCTGATGAGGTTCGTGATGCGGTGACCTGTTTTGAGGTAATTGAACATTTGCCCCCAAAGAGATTGGACGAGGCAGTTGAGAGGCTTCGCTCGTTGGCAAGGCGTAAATTGTTTGTTTCCGTGCCTTTTATGGAGTCGTTGCCGCTATATAAAGGACACTTCACGCGTTTTGACGCCGTAAATTTATTGTCTTTGTTTCCTGATGCCAAGTTCACGATCTTCGGAAAAGGCGGGAAGAATAAAAATAAGGTTCATGCATGGATCATGATCGAAATAGACTGCGACGCCACGTGGAGGTGCAGTGCAGATGACGTTTCAGATGTACGTCGATGCTGACGGTGTTCCTTACAGCGACTATGGAAAGTACCACGGTGTCGACATCGGCCGCCAGCGGAGCATCCTGGCCGTAGCCGAGCGCGGGCTGTGGTATTGGAACCAGTTCTTCCGTGGCGCTTCGCCGCCCGTATTCCTGAGCTACGACTGGACACGCTGGCCGCGCAATCGTGATGAGTTCAAGCCTCATGATGAATCGGTGGCGAGACGGATGTTCTTCAAATGCGCTGATTGGTTGCTTGGGAACATCCAATCATGCGAGGGCTATTGCGTTTGGGCTTACCCTTATCCGTTCTCCTACAGAACCAAGGCCGGATGGCGTTCCGCGCACACGCAGGCGGTAGGCTTGCAGCTCTTGGTGCGGGCTTTTGAAATTTCGGAGGAAGCCAAATATCTGGCTCCTCTGCATGGCTTGCTTGCAGCATTCAAGCTGGATGTGCGCGACGGTGGCCTCTGCACGTCCACTGAGGCTGGAAACATCTGGTTTGAGAAGATGGCGGATAAGGACAACCTGCAGCCAAAGGTACTGAACAGCATGTTGTTCGCACTGATTGGTCTGCTGGATGTCGGTGAGCGCGCAAAAAGTGATGAGGCCACTGAGCTTGCAGATTTGGGTATGCGTGCCGCTGCCGAATACCTGCCGCGATTCGATTTGGGGGATTGGTCGGCCTACGATATTTACGGCAAGCGGGCCTCGTCGCACTATCACGCTGTTCATGTTAAGCAGCTAGAACTTTTGTCCGCCTTCGCGCCGCAAGACGAGTTCGCTGTCTATCGTGATCGATTCACGAAATACGCACAGCTTGTAAAGACCAACAATCAGCGTCCCGCCGCTGCGCCTTTACACGTGTTGGCTTTTTCCCCTCCTCGTTGTGAGGAGGCGCGGGGGAAGCAGGTTGTTTCTACGGTCAACCGTGTTGCTTCACATAAAGACCGATTCGTGATGCTGACTGTTGACACTGAGGCCTTGCCCAAACGTGCTGAGCATGATCATGTGAAACGTTTGATTTGGGGCCAGCATGACAGAGGTACGGCGGGCATTCGGGAGATGTGTGCCGTTGCCAGCGACTTTAATGTCCGGCTAATCTTTTTTGTGGATGCCTGCGGCGCCTATGAGCGCCTCGATGAAGTTTCGGAGGTGGTGCGCTGGCTGGATGCTGCTGGCCAGGATATTCAGTTGCATGCGCATCCGGAATACTTGCCGGAGCAGTTCTGGAAGTCGCATGGCTTCGAATACAAGCCGCGTTTTCTTAACCAATATGGGGCAGATAGGGCAATTTTCACGATAAAGCACTTCGGTAAGTTTATTTCAGACTTGACCGGAAAGCCGTTGCGTGCGTTCCGTGCGGGGTCATTTCGTTGGAACGCGGACACGATCCGCGCCTTGGCTGAGGTCGGCATTCCGCTTTCATTCAATAATTCCATGCGTGCCATGGCTGATGGTCAATGCGTTTACAGCGAGCCTACCAATCTCCCCTATCTTTGGTCGAATGGAGTTGTTGAGGTACCGGTTACTGAAAGGCATGTGTCGCTACCTTTCATTGGCAAGAGTTGGTGGCAGAAGTTTCAGTTTCCAGTAGGCGATATTTTGGGTAATCGTCCGTGGCGGGTATTGAGGCCATATGCCACAGGAGAAAATTCATCTTTTCTCGTGCTGCTGTTGCATTCATGGTCTTTACTATATTGGGATGAAAACGGCTACGCCAAGTATCGCGACGACAGGCGCTTGGAAGACTTTCGCAAGCTGATGAAAAAGCTGGCGAAGGATTACGACATCATCACCACGGCGGATTTTCTCGACCTGTATGCCAGAGGCAAGATCAAGGCGACACATACGGTCGATCTTGTCCAAGCAGATGCCAAGCCGGGACCTCTGGGGAAAAAGTCTCTTCGTCCTGGAATGCGAGGATTGCGATGAGCGGTGCGTCAAGACTGGTGACTGTTATTATGCTTCTTGCTGCATGGGGTTGTGCCAGGGCGGCTGATATAGCGATCTACGTAAGCCCAGCAGGAAACGATGCACGAAAGGGTATCAGCGAGGTGGATGCCGTAGCTTCCATTCAGCGTGCCGTTAAGTTGGCGGAGACAGTTCCCCTTGGAACGGAGCGGGTGAAGATTGTTTTAATGCCCGGTGTGTACCGGGCACAGCGATTTGAAGCCGCCGGCCACCCAGATCACGTGCCCATACTGATCACAAGCGGGGGTAGTGGGCGCGCTGTTTTCGATGGCAACGGCCATGGCGGCACATGGATGATTCTCAGACCAGGCAGCGGTCATCCGGCGAATATCACAATAGATAACGTTGACGTCAGAAATTACGTTACGGCAATTAGCGTCACCGGTGATCGAGATAACTCAGCACGCTGGGCGGGGGGGCTGGCAATTCGCAACAGTCGGTTTTCCGACATTGGAGACATTGCTCGTAGTGGCGCGAAGCCATCTACGGCTGCAATCCGGCTGGTCAATGCAGATCACAACGTGATTGCTGGCAATGAATTTACACATATCCGGAATAACAAGTCATGTGTGCTCTTGCATGCAATATATGTTGCACATGGCTCAACGAATAACCTTATTGAGGGTAACGTATTCAGCGACTCTTGCGGTGACGCTATACGGTTTCGCGACGGCTCAGATAACAACGTTGTGCGTAACAACAGCTTTATCGACGCGTGGGCACGCAGCCCTGTATCCGACTGGTTTTGCAATAAAGATCGACGCGGTGACTGCACGAAGGTGTCTGGAGAGTGTCCGTCGCTTAATAACCTTGTTGAAGGCAACAGGGTGATTTCACGTAAACTGCCGCCAACGGAGATTTATGTCCCTTGGGGAAGCGAACTGCCGGCGGGGTGCCCGACCGGAATGCGAGCGATCATTCGATGATTGGTCGCTCTGTTCATCGCAGCTGGGCATGGCTGAAGACCACAGAACCGTGGCTTGCGCTCAACCGTGTGCTGACGCTGCATACCCTCGGGCGCCATGTACGGCGTCATCCGCGAGGGCCAGCTTATGAGCCGCTACCGGGCAGCCTGCTGTATGTGACCGCCAGTGCGCTGCCCTATCACACCAGCGGTTACACCACGCGCACGCACGAGCTGGCTTGTGCTTTGCGAGACCTGGAACCGAATGTGCATGTGATGACGCGCCCGGGTTATCCGTGGGACCGTAAAGACCGCGCAAGTGATGCACAGAGCCTGGAAACATGGATCGGCGAGGTTCGATACCAACATGCGCGAGGCCCCGCCAATAACCGGTCGGTGCTGCACTATGCGCTGCAAGCCGCCAAAGTGGTGGCGGAAGAGGCGGCGCGGCATCGCGTGGCGGTTATTCACGCGGCCTCGAATCATGTGAACGCCTTGCCGGCCTTGCTGGCGGCGCGGCAGTTGGGCATTCCCTTCCAGTATGAGATGCGCGGGCTGTGGGAGCTGACGCGTATTTCCCGGCAACCTGCCTACGAGGGATCACAAGCCTATAAGCAGGGCCTGCAATTGGAGGCGCTGGTGGCCTGCCATGCAGACCGGTTGTTCGTGATTTCGGAGCAGTTGGGTAATTATGTGCAGTCGAACTGGGGTGTAGCCCCTGAGCGCATCGCGTTGCTGCCGAACTGTATCGACCCTGCACGGATCACGCCGGCCGAAGCAGCCCAGGCGGAACCCAATACCATCGGCTACGCCGGGTCACTGATTGGTTACGAGGGGCTGGATACGCTGGTGGATGCGGTGGATGCACTGGCAAGGCGCGGGGTGGTTGTGCGAGTGAAATTCGTCGGCGATGGTGAGATACGAGGGCAATTGGAAGCGCAGGTGCGCAGGCTTGGCCTTGCCGACCGCATCCGTTTTTTCGGCAAGATGCCACCCGATGCGGCTCGCGAGATCGTGAGCCGCTGTGCCCTGGTTTGCATACCCCGCAAACCGTTCAAGGTGTGCCAGATCGTGCCGCCCATCAAGTTGGTGGAGGCTCTGGCCATGGCCAAGCCCGTGATCGTGCCGGACTTGCCAGTGTTTCGCGATGAGATTGGCAACAGCAGCAGTGGCTGGTTCTTCCGTGCGGGGGATAGGCACGATCTGGCGCGGGTGATTGAGCAGGCGCTTCAGGACGAGGCGGCCCTGGCGGTGGCCGGGCAGAAGGCTCGCCTGCATGCCCTGACGCAGCGCACCTGGCGAGAACATGTGCGAAGTGTTTTGCCCAGCATAGGGGGCGACAAATGATCGCCCGAATGATTCGCAAGCTGAGCAATACGCTCTATGACCACCCGCAGGTGCCGCCAGCCGTAGCACTGGACGGGCCGTTCAAGCATCTGAAGATGGCGCTGGTGACCGACTATTTCACCACCGATTGTCTGTCGGTTGAGTGTCAGATCAAATGCCTCACGCGCCAGAATTATCGGGACGTCATCCGTAACTGGAAGCCGGATCTGGTCTTTGTGGAATCGGCTTTTCATGGTGTTGGCGGTAATTGGCGCTACGAGCTTGCCCGGCAACCCAAATGGTTGCGCTGGGAGCAGCCGAGAGCCATTTTTGACTTGCTGGCGTTTGCCCGTTCATACGATGTGAAAACGGTGTTCTGGAACAAGGACGACGGTGCTTTTTTCGAACACTTCATCGAGGTGGCCAAGTCGGTTGATCACGTTTTCACCACGGATGTCGCTTGCATTGAAAAATACCGGCAGCAGCTGCCCGCGGGTGTTTCGGTCAACGTGCTGATGATGCCGTATCAGCCGAGATTTCATTTTTTCAACGGCTTCAATTTCACTCACCTTGAGGTCTGTTTTACCGGCAGTTACTACAGACGTATTTTTCCGGAACGACGACACTTTTTGGATATGGTGTTCGATGCCGGAAGGCAGGCGGGCATGAAGGTCAATGTCTTCGATCGCAACCATGATCGCTTTTCCCGGTATTTTGAATTCAGATACCCCAATAACGGTCATCTGGTGGTTCACCCTCGGGTTTCTCACCGCAAGACAGCCGATGTGTATAAAAAATACGTCCTGTCGCTGAACGTGAACTCGGTGACCGAATCCGAGACCATGTGCTCGCGGCGCTTGCTGGAGATTCTGGCCTGCGGCGGCATTGCCGTGACCAACCCCAGCCGGGCCGTTGATCACCACTTTCTCGATTACTGCATAGTCGTCAGTTCGCACGAAGAGGTTCTGGAACTTTTCTCACGTTTCAAACACGGACCTTCGAAGAGTGACTTGGAGCGCGCCGAGGCTGGCGCCGCTTACGTTCGACAGCATCACACCTGGGCTCACCGGCTCGAAGCGCTTTGCGCTGTGGTCAATATTTGAACCGGATCAGGATGTGATGCTGGCATTTCTTTCCTGGTTCGCACAAGCCATTT
>CAKZJX010000039.1 GCA_937120535.1 uncultured Anaerolineae bacterium | reverse complement strand
AATTTCGGTTGTCATTATGGTTGCGGCATTTTCGAACTGGAAAAAATCTGAATTCATGTTGCTTTTGAATTTACTAACCGTGCCATTCAAATTCCGGCGCCACCTTCGTTATCACCGATACATCATCAAGCATATTCGCTGGACCAAGGAGGATGAACGCAGACTCATGTTCTACAAATCCCTGATTAGTCCCTTAGACCTGGTTTTTGACGTAGGCGCAAACATGGGAAACAGAAGCAAGATATTCCGCGCCATCGGCGCAAGGGTTATTGCCTTCGAGCCCCAAACGTACTGTGCGACGTTTCTGTCGGCTGTATTTTCCGGTGACGACGGATTCAAACTTGTTCAAGCCGCATTGAGCGACACCGAAGGCGAGGCAACCATGCATCTGAGCGATGCGCATACCTTGTCAACACTGGATACGGATTGGATGAACAGGATGAATCAAGGGGGACGTTTTGCCAATCAATGGGACAAGACCGAAGTCGTTCGTGTCACCACCCTGGATAAAAGCATTGAGAAATTCGGCATCCCGGCCTTCATAAAGATTGATGTCGAGGGGCATGAATTCAATGTGGTGAAAGGTTTGTCGCAGCCGATCAAGCTCCTTTCTATGGAATTCGCCAGCGAATCACTGCACAGCATCCACAAGTGCATTGATCATCTGGATACACTGGCTGCATACGAATATCGCCTTTCGTTCGGCGAAAGCATGAAATTTGAAGGATCGTCCTGGAGCAGCGGGAGCGAGGTCAAGACAGCCCTGGAAAAAGCCAGGGAACGGGACCCGCTCGTTTGGGGGGACATTTACGCACGAAGAGTGCAGCAAGCTGGAAAATACGCATGACCCTCAGAAAACCATTGCGCAAACTTTCAGCCAGCCTGCTGAAGCGCTACTACATGCTGACTGCAGGTGGCTACTCTGTTGGATCTGCCTACGGCGCCCGCTTTCTTTTCGACTGGCATCATTCGCTGGACAAGAAGGTGGCACTGGAACTCTACGAGCATGATCAAATCAAGTATCTGACCAGCGTGCTGGAGCGTATCAAACCTGAAGTCTTTGTCGACATCGGAGCACATGCGGCCCTGTATTCGATTATCCTGAAAACTCGTTATCCATCCATGGAAGTTCACGCTTTCGAGCCCGACCGGACGAACCTTTGCCAGTTGTATGGCAATCTTTTCGTCAACAAATTCCAGGGCAGTATCAGGGTGCACGAGCATGGACTTTCGGATCAGGCAGGCAAGGTTACTTTCGATGCTTCGGAAGAGACCAGCAGCCGGGGGACACGCCGCATTTCCAGCTCCGGCAATATCGAGATCGAAGTCAGGCGGTTGGATGACGTTCTGAGTGCCGCCGAGAAGGTAGTTGCCATCAAGATCGATGTGGAGGGCCACGAGAATCAGGTCGTGGAAGGCGCCAAAATACTCCTGAGTACAAACAAGTGTTTTCTGCAGATTGAGTCGTATGGCGATGGCCTCATCTTGCTCAGAAAAAAAATGGAAACGTTAGGTTACCGCTGGCTCAAGACACTGGGTGGCCACGACCATTACTTCACCAATATCCCGGCTATTTAGGGATAGCCGTTATCGGACAAAGCTTTCCGTTGGCCACCGGTAGTCATAACTGAACGGCAGTCCGAGCGTCGCTTCGATCATGTACTGTGACACAAGCCGCTCGTTGAATTCGCGATGCCCAAGTTCATATCCGGCACGCGCAACTTTCTGCCGCTCTCCATCATTGTCGAGGTAGTAGCGCAGCTTGTCGATGAAATCGTTGGCGTCTTCCACTTCGACGATGGCGTCTTCCCCATACAATTCAGATAGGCTAAACGACTTGGTGGTGAACACGAGCAGCCCATTGCCCTGGTAAAGAGCGATACGGTCGGATGAATACAGATACAGTTCCCCACCCGGTCCAGGCTTGGCCGACTCGTTGCGCTGGCTGAAATTGAGCCCGATCTTCGCCTGACCCAGTGCCTTCATGAAGGCCGCGCCAAACAGGGAAGGATTGCCGCCGTGGCCGTAGAAGGCACATCGCGCACCTGGAATTCTTTCACGAATCAGTTCATAAGCACGGCCGCGCAAGTCATCCGGATGCAGCCATTTGGAGATGTGGCCGGCAAAGAACACATCATGCGGCTGATCGGTGCGTTCGTGGCAGCGGTGAATATCGATGCTTGCATCGACCGGGTTGGGGATGAAGGCGACTTGTGATTTTTTGCCGGCGATCCTGGAAAGTATTGGACCCGCGGTGGTGACAAAACTCCAGTCGACCACATCCGCCTTGCTGCAGGCATTGCGGAAATTCGAGGCGTCGAACAGCGGGTCGATGTAGTACTGGAAGATGGCCACGTTTGGGAGCAGTCTGCGCGCTTCGGCCAGCGTTTCCGGCAAGATGATGTCCTGCGAGCAGAGCGCGATGACATCTGGCTCGAAATTCCGGCACACCTCCAGAAACTTGCGGTTGCAGGCTCCTGCACCGGTTTTTCTGGAATGAAACCAGGAGGAATAACGGGCAATATCGCGATCGCTGAACCAGTAGACCTCGTGGTTATTGCGGATGAATCCGTTGTTGATGCGCACCGGCAGGAAATAATTGCGCGCACCGAGCGACTTCAGGTGGGTATGGGAGGCGTGGAGGATTCTCATGGTGACTTGCGCGATGGTTCAGGGCGTGGGTAGCAGGCTCCGCAGCGCGATGCGCAATTGCTCCCGTACCGCCGCCTCGGAGAAATGGCGCTGACTGGCGGCCGCGGCGGCCTCCCCGAGCCGGGCCAGTTGCACCGGGTCCCGGGCGAGTGTCTCCACCCGGTCGGCCAGGTCCCGGGCATTGCCGGCCTCGGTCCATACCAGGCCCATGTCCGCGCCCTCCAGCAGGGCCTCCGGATAGGCCGGTGCCCGCCGCGTCACCACCGGTCGGCCGCAGGCCAGGGCTTGGTATACCTTGTTGGGAATGACCCGGCCCGCCTTGGGGGTGGTCCCGAAGACGCCTAGCAGGATGTGGGCGTGGCGGACCCGGGCCGGCACCTGGTCGTAGGGCAGCCAGTCCTCGAAATACACGTCGTCCAGACCCCGGGCCGCAGCCTCGCAGTCCGGGCGCAAAGGCCCATGGCCCAGCAGCACCCAGCGTATCGGCGGCCCCTTGTACAGTCGGGCGGCTTCCACCACTACCCGCGGGCCCTGCAGGGGGATGAAGCTGCCATAGAACAGCGCCTCCAGGGGCTCGTCGTGGTTGATCCCGGGCAGAGGCGCAGGGGTGAACAACGCCGTTTCTGCTCCCACGTACACCACCGCCAACCGCTCCCGGGGCACGCCCAGGGTCTGCGCGAAGTAATCGGCATGGGCCGGCGTATCCGCCAGCACTAGGTCTGCCCGCGCAAATAACTGCTGTTCCCAGGCCAGCAAGCGACCTGCCTTGGGACTGTTCGCATCCAACTTGCCCCGTTCGTCCACCTGCTTGTCATAAGCGGAGATGAGGGGGTCGAACACTAGCGGTACGCCCTGTCTCCGCGCCCAGCGATGGGCAGCGGCCAGATCACGCTGGCGGAAGCAGGGCACCCAGACCAGGTCCGGTTTGCGCAGGCCATACAGCCTCGCCTCCCGATCCCCCAGGGCGCCGAGCCGGGGGTGAAAGTCCACCACCCGCCAGCCCAGTTCCGCCAGCAGCTTGCGCAGGATGCGGTTGCGGGAATAGTTGGGATCGAAGCGTCCCCACCACAGGGCTGTTGGCAAGACTACCTGCCTTTCCTGGCCAAGCGATGCAGTTCTCTTGTCTTGGCCAGACGAATGAAGCGTTGGAAGGCGTACATGTGGCTCACCACGATGCCGTCCAGACCGTTGACGAACTCCCGTCGCAGAACATAGGACTTGAAGAAGGCGAACAAGGGCACCAGCAGCAGACTCAGGGCTGATGGATTGCGCCCCTTGTCGAACAAGTCCTTCGCCCGCAGGGAAGAGACCTCGTTGGCCTTGTCCACGTGATGGGTCAGGGAGCGGAAGGAACGGTGGATGACCATGCCCTTCAAGTGACCCACGCCACCCTCCCGCACTACCACGGAGTCGTGCACGGTGGAATCCTTGAAGCCGGCATGGCTTCGGCGGTAGAGACGCACGGGGTGGTGGTAGGCGGTCCAGCGGTGACCAGTGTCCTGGAAGGGGTACAGGGGCAGGATGGGCAGGGTGTAGGCCGCGTGAGAGGGCACGCCCTGGGCGAACAGGGTCTGTATCTCCACCGCCAGTTCCGGCGATACCTCCTCGTCGGCATCCAGGTTCAGCACCCAGTCGTTACGGCAGAGCGATTCAGCGAAGACCTTCTGCGGGCCATATCCCCGCCATTCGTTGAACACCACGCGCGCGCCAAGCGACTCGCTGAGTGCCACGGTACCGTCCTGGCTGCCACTGTCCACCACGATCACCTCGTCCGCCCAGTCCTTCACGCTGACGAGAGTGAGGCCGATGCGGTCGGCCTCGTTCCTGGCGATGACGAAGACGGAGATGGGCAGACGCACGGGCAATTTCGACATGGCTTAGAGGTTGGTGTAGTAGGCGTCGGCGCCCAGGCGTCCCAGGGGACGGTAGCTGGCGCCGACCATGAAGGCATCCACCTGTTCATGGGTCTGGGGCATGGTCTCCACCTGCAGGACCACGTCATTGCCAACCAGGAAGCCCTTCATGCCAGAGAGGACCAGGGTCTCGGCCCCTTCCACGTCCATCTTTACCAAGGCCCGGATGCCGTCGAGGCCGAACATTTCGTCGAAGGCTCGGGTCTCCACCCGGATGCTCATACGGTAGGCCTCCTGGCGGTAGCGGGATTGTGCGGACATGATGGTGGACACCCCTGTGGAATGGGGGTCCACGAACAGATCAACCTCACCTGTTCGATCGCTAAGGGCCAATTCATGCAACTTCACTCGGTTGTCCAGGCCGTTCAGATAAAGGTTGGCGGCGAGCTGGTGAGCGTTGCGGGGAAGAGGCTCGAAGGCGTGTATTTCCGCCAGCGACGGCTCGTCGGACAGCAACACGGAGTACAGGCCGAAATTGGCGCCAATGTCGAAGAAGTGGGTGAGCCCATGTTCCCGGATCATCTGGCGGCAGCGGGCGATCTGCTCCACCTCGTAGGGTCTGCGGATGAGGAGCTGCTGGTCGATCCAGTTGCGGTTGTCCAGGAGCCACCGGCGTTCCAGGCGGGCATGGACCCCGAAGCGGCCACCCATCCGGTAGAGGCGCTTGAGCAAACTCCAATGCAGTTTTCGCATAGTCCTGGGGTGGGCCTGGTGGGCTGATGTGGGTCGGGCTTCAAGATGGAAGCGTCATGTATGATACGTCACTCTTGTCCAAAACAGCTCATGACGGCTGGCGCGCCAATGGTGTAGGGTGTTGGTGAGTAACCCAACCCACCCGTACCCGACCGAAGGAGGCCTGCCGTGAGAGCGTCATGCAGCATGTTCAGCCAGATACTCAAGTTGATTCCGCATCGAGTTTGAACGCATGGTCAAAGAGACCGGTTCCGAATACGCCTCGAAAGGGCTCTCCAGCTGGAGCCAGTTCGTCGCCATGATGTTCTGTCAGTTGGGCCGCGCCCATAGCTTGCGCGAGATCGAAGGCGGGCTGAAGAGCTGCGAAGGCAAACTCGCCCATCTGGGCATCGAGGCGCCGGTGAGGTCTTCCCTATCCTACGCCAATGCACACCGGCCTTGGCAGTTGTTCGAGCGGGTCTTCCACCGACTCTTCGAGC
>CAKZJX010000038.1 GCA_937120535.1 uncultured Anaerolineae bacterium | reverse complement strand
TATCAGATTTATCAGGAACGTTCGCCAAAGGAGTGTCAAAGGAGTGTGCTATGTTAACGCTTTCCGTATCTGAAATGAATGCTCTCAAGGGATTGTTGCAGTCTCGCCAACCCAACTTTGGGTTGCCTCGGCCGTTCTATCACGATCCGTTGTTGTACCGCGCCGAGATGGAATATATTTGGAGGCAGGGCTGGTTGTTCGCCGGCCACTCTTGCCAAATCCCCGAACCCGGTGATTACTTCCTGTACGAGATCGACGGGGATTCGCTGATTATCGTGCGGGACGACAATGGCCAAGTGCATGCCTTTCACAACGTATGCCGACATCGTGGCTCGATCCTCTGCGAGGAGGCCCAGGGTCGGGTGAAGCGCTTTGTTTGCCCCTATCATCAGTGGACATACGGTCGGGATGGCAAGTTGCTCCTAATGCGCGGCATGCAGGATGATGTGGACAAATCGCAATACGGCCTGCTACGCGCTCATGCTCGTGAAGTGGAAGGGTTGATCTGGATCAGCTTGACGAGCGATCCCCTTGACTTCGACGCCGCCTATCGCGACATGGCGCCACTGCTGCGCCCTCAGGGATTGACGCGCGCCAAAGTGGCGAAGATCCTCGATTACGACGTCCACGCCAATTGGAAATTGGTGTGGGAAAACAACCGTGAATGCTATCACTGCAATGTGAACCATCCTCAGTATATCAAGGCCAATTTCGATCACTACAATGCCGACGATACCATCCCACGCATCGCTGACGAATTGAGACGGGTGACCGAACGGCTAGAAGTCAAGCTGGCCGAACAGGGTGTTTTCCTGCGCTCGGAAACAGGGATGACTCCATTTCCCGATCCAGAGAATCGCATTTGGTGGAGCATCAACCGGACCCCCTTGGTGGAAGGATATGTGAGCGAGACCATGGATGGAAAGCAGGTTGCGCCGTTGATGGGCGAGTATGCCGATCCCGAGGTGGGCACGTTGCGCGTGCGCACCTTGCCCAATTTTTGGATGCATGCCAGTTGTGATCATGCCGTCTCGGTGCGGTTGACGCCCAACGGCCTGTATCGAACAGCCATTCGCATGTACTGGTTGGTGGATGAAAAGGCCGAGGAGGGCCGAGATTATGAACTGGAGAAATTGCTTCCCTTCTGGCAGTTGACCGCCGAGCAAGACTGGGCGATCTGCGAGAATCAGCAAAAAGGTGTGAATTCCAGTGCCTACGTGCCCGGTCCGCTTTCGGTCTATAAGGAATACAACCTGGATCGTTTCTTGCGCTGGTATCTGCAAGAGATGAACGATGCGGTCGGTTAGACAGATGCGGCGTATGTGGAGGCTGGCCCTCCGCAGCATATTTCTGGCAATGTTTTGACTCTGTGTGATGATGAGATCCAATGACAGTTGACTATGTTGGCTTTGGCATGCTCACCTCGGTTGCGATCATGACCGTGGATCGCTTGCCGTCGCGCAATACAGGCGCGATGGTCAAAGATGTCAAAGAATTCATTTTCGATGACGCGGCGATCGTAGCGGGCTGTTTGAGTCAATGGGGGGTAAAGGCCGGCATGATCGGAACGGCGGTCGGGGATGATCCTCGAGGCCACGCTTTGGCGCTGTTGATGAAACGCCTGGGGGTCGAAGGGGAGGTTCGGTTCACTACGGCCTACGCGACGCCGCTCGAGGTGGATATTTCGGACCGCCAAGGAGCGCGCACTTACTTCTGGCAGCGAACGCCGGAGATGTTGGCTACTTTGGATACGGCCGATCTGTCCTTGATCCAGGGCGCGCGTGTGCTCTATGTGGACTGGTATGATGGCGAGGACCATATCACCCGCGCCATGGCAGAAGCCAAACGCCTCGGTGTTCCGGTGTTTTTGAACCTGGAATTTGGCCACAAGGACGAGAAACTATTGAAGCGCTACGCACAATATACTACAATCTGTCAAGCAGTGACCGATCCGGCCCAACTTGGGAAGAATCGCGCCTTGTTGAACACGGCCCGCAAGATTTTGAACGCCGGCATTCCAACGGCTCTGATCACCATGGCTGCTGAGGGGTGTTTGGTGGCCCAAGGCGAACAGGTGGTGCGCGTGTTTGCGCCGAGGATGAAGGTGGTGGATTCCTGTGGCGCAGGAGCGACTTTCTCGGCTGGCTTCATTTACGGTTATTTGCATGGCTGGGATATAGAACGCTCGGCACGGTTTGCTACGGCGGCTGCCTCGCTCAAGGTGACCCGGGCCGGCTTGGAGATGTTTCCCTTGGAAGAGATCGAGGCATTGGCTCAGCGCCTACGCGTGGAATATCTCTTCTTTCGAGATAATCGCTTCCATCACCTAAAAAAAGCTATTAGCGTACAACAGAAGGTTATTTTGCGTCACGGCAAAAAGCTCGTTCGTCAGGCTGCTGATTCGATCAAGCCGCTCAATCACACTGGTTGTAAACCGGCGACCAAGCAGAAATGAGACTATCTCCAATGAAATTTGCCACTCTTCTGACCCCGGAGCAGGTACAGCGCGTTCATGAGGCCTCGTTGCAGGTCCTGGCCGAAGTAGGCTTGTTGGTGCGCAACGAACGGGCGCGGGCAATCTTTGCGCGTCACGGCTGTCGAGTGGACTCGGAGACGCAGATCGTCAACTTTCCACCCAATGTGGTGGAGACATATCGGGCCATGCTCCCGCCGAAGTTCACCTTTCGAGGGCGGGATCCCAAGTTCGATCGAACCCTTCCGGACGATCGGCCGATCCTGGTGACGGGGAGTTCGGCGCCCGACTTAATCGATCCGGTCACCGGCCAGGAGCGACGAGCACGCTCCGACGACATCGCTCGCATCGCCCATCTGATCAACGAGTTGCCGGCCTACGACGTCTTTTCTATCTCCACCCTGGCCGATGACGCTCCCGAGGGGCAGTTTACCCTGGCGAGGCTGTATCCAGCGTTGAAATACTGCGTGAAGCCGATCCGCGTCACCACGAAAGATATGGAGGATGCTCAGGCTATTCTGCGTTTGCTCTACACGATCGCTGGCGGCGAGGCCGCCTACATGGAGAGACCATTTGTCACCCATCATTACTGTCCAGTGGTCTCGCCGTTGACCATGGATCATCTCTCCACCGAAGCGATCATCTTCTTTAGCGAGAGAGGGCTGCCGGTCTACCCGAGCATCGTGCCCAATGCTGGGTTGACTTCGCCGATGTCCATGGCCGGCACGCTGGTTCAGGGCAACGCCGAGTTTTTGGCCGCAGCCGTGCTGATGCAAATGTGCCGTGAGGGGACGCCGACGATTTATGCCTCGCTGCCGACCGTAGCCGATATGCGCAGCGGCGCCTATGCTTCTGGCGGCATTGAGTGTGCCATGTTGCACATGGCGTTTGCTCAAATGGCGCGTTTCTATAATCTTCCCAGCGGCGGTTATATTGGTTTGACCAATTCCAAAGTAAACGATGCGCAGTCTGGCTACGAGACGGGAATGGCGGTAGTAGCCGGTCTGTTGGGGGGGATGGATATGTTCAACACTGGCGGCCTGTTGGATGCGCTGAAAGCGTTTGATTTTGCCAAAGCCATGATCGACGATGAGATCTTCCAAATGCTCAAGCGCTTGCATCGCGGCATTCATTTCACTGAGGAAGAGCTGGCGATTGAGGTGATCGCAAGCGTAGGTCCAGGCGGCTCTTTCCTGATGCATCCTCATACGACCAAACGCATGAAGACTGAAGCCTTCCTGACCAAGTTATCGGATCGGGAGGCGCGTCCTAACTGGGAGAAGAAGGGCGCCCTCGATACCCAGACCCGAGCGATGCAGCGCGTTCGAGAGATCCTTTCCCGGCCGAGCGCTGTGGTGTTTTCCGAGGAGATCGAGGTCAGGATCCGGGCTGAGTTTCCGAATCTGGTTGCGGGAGCCTTGGAGCCGATTGCTTAGAGAGCAGAGAACCGTCTTTTTGAGAACCGGTGTTACGCCGAATCAACTGCGAGGAAGCCTAATGAAACTCTTTTTTGCTACCGACGTTCATGGTTCAGAGATTTGTTGGAAGAAGTTCATCAGCGCTGCGAAGTTTTATGAAGTGGACGTGCTTATCTTGGGCGGTGACATGACCGGCAAGGCGGTTGTTCCGATCATCGCTCAGGGAGGGGGGAAGTACAAAGTTACGCTGCTCGATCAGGAGACGCTCCTCGAGAGTCAAGAGGATGTGGATCGAATGGTTTCCACAATTCGCAATCGCGGGTATTATCCGTATGTGACCACGCCCGACGAGGTGCAGGAGATCGCTTCGACGCTTGGCCGGCAGGAGCAGCTGTTCTTAGAACAGGTAGTGGCGACCATGCAGCGCTGGATGGAGTACGCCGACTCGCGGCTTCAAGGGACGGGCATCCGTTGTTATGTGTGTCCTGGAAACGATGATGTGTTTGAGATCGACCCGCTGATCGCGGCGTCCAAAACGGTGCGCAGTGTAGAGGGGCAAGTTATTGAACTGGACGAACATCACGAAATGATCAGTTCGGGTTGGACCAATCCTACTCCCTGGAGAACTCACCGCGAAGAATCTGAGGAGGCTCTGCTGCAACGGATCGAAGCCATCCTCGCTAAGGCGCGCAATCCGGCCAATGCGGTGTTCAATCTGCACGCTCCACCCTACGGCAGTGGCTTGGATGAGGCCCCTGAATTGACGCACGATCTTCGCCCGGCATATGCCGGCCGCTCGTTGGTGCCGGTGGGCAGCAAATCGGTTTTGCAGGTGATCGAGAAGTACCAGCCCTTGCTTGGCCTGCATGGACACATCCATGAAGGGAAGGGCACACGCAAGTATAAGAGGACTTTGTGTATCAACCCGGGCAGCATGTATGAGCAGGGCGTGTTGCACGGGGCAATTGTGGAGCTCAAGCCGAACAAGGTTGGCAACTATATTTTGACGACCGGATAGTCCCTAAGCTGTTCCTTTTCCAGCTTTGGAGAGGAGATTTTGGGCGAACACAACTTTCTCTGGCGTTGGTGGAGTTTCGGCGGGCTTGGCCATTGCCGATTGTCCGAAAAATCCCTTTGAAAGGAGAGAGCGATGAGCGAGGTTAGCCTGTTTGTCCGTCGAGCCAGCGGTCTAGTGCGGGCTTGGTCGGTGTTTGATGCGTTCATCTACGCCACCTTCTCGATCAACCTGGTGACGCTGGGCCTGTTTATCTTCTCCTACTGCTGGTACTTTGAAGGCAGCTTGGCTACAGCAGTTGTCGTAGGAGCGATCTTCACCGTCTTTGAAGTCATCGTCTATGCCAGTTTGATCTCAGCCATGCCGCGCGCCGGCGGCGACTATGTGTGGCAGAGCCGTATCTTAGGGCGGGGAATCGGCTTCTTGCTTAGCGTCACCGGCTGGTGGTTCATTTTGTGGCTGTGGGTGCCGCTCTATGGTCAGATGCTGGCCTACGAGTTTCTTACACCGATGGCTGCGCTGCTGGGATCTCCGGAATTGGCGATTTGGTTCACCACCTATCCATGGGGACCCTTGGTCAGCATGTTGCTGGTGTGCGTAATCGTGTTCATTTACATTGCCATCGGCATGAAGTGGTATGCGCGGGTTCAGAAGGCCTGTTTCTATATGGGCATGGTGGGTCTTTTGATCGTGTTTGGGATCTTGCTGGTCAACGATCGCCAGACCTTCATCCAGGCCTTGAATGCGAGCATTCCGGCGCTCTACGGTCAGGTGCCGGCCGATTATTATGCCGAAACGATTGCTCTCGGACAAGCGGCCGGCGTTACGTTTGGTCCGCCTTGGGGAATCTTGTTGAGCGCTTCCATCGCCATTGTTCCGATGATGACGTTCTTCAACCTGTGGCCAAACTGGGGTTCGACGCTCTACGGAGAAGTGCGCGGCGCCAATGATTACAAGCGCAACTTCTGGGGAATGGCTTCGGCGATTCTGATCACCACCGTATTGGCGTTGATCTTCTTCGCCCTCATTGACAAGACCATCGGTTGGGAGTTCTACATCAACGCCAACGGCGCTTTTTGGAGCAGCATCTTTTATGGGACTGAGGTGGCCATTCCTGTCTGGCCGTATCCAGTTCAGTTTGCCGCGTTTTTGGTTCCAAATCGGTTCTTGCAGATTGTGATCATTTTCCTGGTCGGGATGTGGTGGTTTGGCTGGTCGGGGACGGTCTTTCTCTCCTCGACGCGCGTGATCTTCGCCGCTGCCCTGGATCGGATGTTGCCCGAATGGGCATCGTATATTGAGCCGCGCACGCGCACCCCGGTCAATGCCTTGCTGTTGATGGTCATCCCGTCGGCGATCATTTCTATTCTCTATGCCTTCAATGTCGCCAACTTCCAGACCTTGGTGCTGGATGCTACGCTGGTGATTGCGGTCACCTTCCTAGGGACGACCGTGGCCAGCATTCTATTCCCTTGGCGCCAGAAGGAGATTTTCGAGGGATCGCCGGTGGCCGCTTATCGTATGCCATTGTGGTTGGGATGGGCGGCGACGGTGCTGTATCTGTTCGGTGTGGGCTACTTGCTCTATTTGACGTATAGCTACGCCCTGCAAGTCTTTGCCCAATGGAGTGACCACGGCGGATTGACGCAAGCGATGATCGTGCTTGTGGCTCTCTTGAGCGTCATCAACGTTGCTTTGCTGCTGTACATTGCCGTGTTTGTGGGCCGGCAGTTGTTGGCTGGCGAGAAGCTACCCTTGGTCACCTTGGCCGGGTTGATCTTCTTTGCGTTCTTGGACTGGTTGTTGCTGGTCTGGTTCTGGGATCCAAACTATCTGTATGGCATCGGCTGGCAGAACAGCACCTCGATGGTGTTCATGATCGTCATGTACGGGCTGGCTGCAGCCATTTACTTCGGGTTCAATGCTTATCGCCGTCGACAGGGCATTGACATTGATAAGGTGTACAAAGAGATCCCAGTGGAGTAATGGAGAGAGGCGTTTCTCCCTTCCGGGTCCAAACGGTGTGTTTGGTGGCTGGTGTGATTTAAGGTCGTGTTATGATTGTATTAACGCCTAGGCGAAAAGGGATGTTTTGTTTGACGCACATCAATGACGTGACTAAAATGCATATTCGGAAAGGAGGTGCAACCCAAGATCAATTAAACCGCGGTTTGTTTGGATAACTTCAAACTCTACTCTACGCAAAGGAGATAATAGATATGCAAGCCTTTCTCTTCAAGACGTTTATCCTGCTTGCTGTGCTAGCAACAGTCTTAGCGGCATGCGGCCCTCAACCGAGTGCGCCGGCCGGCGGGGCAGAGGGCGAACTTGCCGATTTGGTCGCAGCGGCCAAGAAAGAAGGCATGTTGACCACCATTGCTCTACCACACGACTGGTGCAACTACGGCGAGGTCATTTCGACCTTCAAAGCCAAGTATGGGCTCGAAGTGAATGAACTCAATCCGGATGCCAGCTCAGCCGAGGAGATTGAGGCGGTCAAGGCCAACAAGAACAACCCTGGCCCCCAAGCGCCGGATGTGTTGGACGTTGGTTTTGGCTTTGGTCCGCAATTGGTGGCAGAAGGCATCGCCATGCCCTATAAGGTGAAAACCTGGGACACCATCCCGACCGAGGTCAAGCACCCCGATGGGTATTGGTATGGCGACTACTACGGCGTTCTTGGCTTCCAGGTAGCGACCGATTTCGTCGAGAACGTCCCTCGCAAGTGGTCTGACCTGCTCAAGCCGGAGTACAAGGGCAAGGTGGCCTTGGCCGGCGATCCGCGCCTATCCAACCAGGCCATCCAATCGGTCCTGGCTGCTGCCTTGGCGATGGGCGGTTCTCCAGAAGATCCAACACCCGGCCTGGAATTCTTCAAGAAATTGAACGAGGCGGGTAATTTCTTGCCGGTGATCGCCAAAGCAGCTACGATTGCCAGCGGCGAAACCCCGATTGTGGTCCGCTGGGACTATCTGGCGCTGGTCGACCGCGATAACTTTGCCGGCAATCCCAACATCGAATTCGTTATCCCCGAGGATGCGCCGCCTCTGGCCGGTGTTTATCTGCAGGCGATCAGCGCTTATGCGCCTCATCCCAATGCGGCCAAGCTATGGATGGAATTCCTCTACTCGGATGAAGGCCAGCTGCTCTGGCTGAAGGGATATTGCCATCCGATCCGCTTCAACGATCTTGTGGCGCGCGGCGTAGTTCCGCAAGACATGTTGGCCAAATTGCCGCCAGCGGAAGACTATGCTCGGGCGCTCTTCCCTACCTTGGATCAACTGAATGCGGCGCGCGAGATTATCACGAAGAATTGGGACTCGGTTGTAGGCGTAGATGTCAAGTAATCGGCTTGGTGTGGCTTCGGACGATGGCCGCCCGAAGCCACCTCTCCTTGCTCAGCCATCGTTTTCCTGGATTGGAGTTTTGCCCTTCCTGTTGTTTGTTTTCTTTTTCCTGATTCTGCCCTCGTTGACTTTGTTTGTCGGAGCGTTTCAGGATCGGGATGGCAATTTCACGCTGGAGAATATTCGGGGTCTGGCCTTGCCGAATATCCTCAGCGCTTATTGGGTGACCATTCGCATCAGCGTGACTACAGCGCTGATGGGGGGGATTTTTGGGTTCTTTCTGGCGTATTCCCTGGTCACAGGCAACATGCCTGCTTGGGTGCGTTCGTCCATGGCGACGTTTTGCGGCGTGGCTTCCAATTTTGCCGGTGTTCCCTTGGCGCAGGCGTTCATCTTCACACTTGGACGGGTGGGCCTGGTGACGGTTTTGCTGCGTGATCTATTTGGAATCGATCTATACGATCGTGGGTTCAACCTGTACAGCTTCTGGGGCCTGAGCGTGACCTATTTGTATTTCCAGTTGCCGTTGATGGTGTTGGTGATTACGCCGGCCATTGAAGGCCTGCAGCGTGAATGGCGCGAGGCGGCGGAAAATTTAGGCGCTACGCCGGGGCAGTATTGGCGCTACATCGGCATCCCGGTCCTCATGCCCTCATTGCTAGGTTCAATGATCCTTCTGTTCGGGAATTCGTTTGGCGCCTACGCCACGGCGCTCTCGTTGACAGGCGGGTTGATCAATTTGGTTACAATCTTGATCGGTTCGCAAATTCGAGGCGATGTGTTGCATAATCCAAATCTAGGTTACGCGCTGGCCGTTGGTATGGTGGTAGTGATGTCGGTGATGATGGTCATTTACTATGCGCTTCGCCGGCGCAGCGAATACTGGTTGAAACGATAGGAGGGGCGATGAAACGGAATCAATTCTGGAACTGGTTCTGGATTGTGCTAAGCCTGATCTATTTCTTCTTGCCGCTGTATGCCACGTTTAATTTCTCCCTCAAGGCGCGCAAGGGTGAGTTGAGTTTGCTGGCCTATCAGCAGATGATTGACGATCCGCGCGTGTTGCCGGCCCTGCTGTTCTCGACTCAGATCGGCATCTTTACCATCCTGTTGGGGTTGCTCTTGCTCGTTCCCACCGTGTATTGGGTGCGCCTCAAGGCCCCCCGGTGGCGACCGATTCTAGAATTTTTCTCGCTGTTGCCCTTTGTGATTCCGGCGATCGTGTTGGTGTTTGGCTTGATTCGCACCTACAGCGGAGGTGTTTTTGGATTAACGGCCACCTTTGCAGGGACCAATTTTTTGCTGGTTGCCGGCTATGTGGTGATCTGTTTGCCATATCTTTATCGTTCGATTGACGCTGGCATGGCTGCCATCGATGTTGTTACATTGACTGAGGCGGCCCAAAGCTTGGGGGCCGACTGGGGAACCATTCTGTTCCGCGTCATCGTTCCCAACCTGCGATCGGCCATGTTGAGCGCGGCCTTCTTGACTATGGCGATCGTGCTTGGCGAGTTTACCATCGCCAGTTTTCTGGTGGGCCTCAGGGCCTTCGGGCCCGTGATCTGGCAGGTGGGGCAGAACCGCGCCTACCAAGCTTCGGCTTTGGTGATTGTCAGCTTTGCCATCACGTGGGTCTTGATGGGTTTGATCAACATCGTTGGACGCCGAGGTGCCGCAGAAGAAGGCGTGACAGCCGGCCCACGCTAATCTCCCTGGTGGACAAAAGGTGACTCATGTCGTTTCTGATCTTGGAGAATTTATCAAAAGTCTTTCACAACGTCACAGCGGTTGAAGATTTCAACCTTTCCGTTGAGCGCGGGGAATTTATCTCTTTCCTTGGCCCGAGTGGTTGTGGAAAGACTACCACGTTGCGCATGATTGCCGGTTTCGAAACGCCCACCGCCGGACGAATCATCCTGAATGACAAGGATATTACCCATGTCCCACCCAACCGACGGAATGTGGGCATGGTGTTTCAATCCTATGCGCTCTTTCCCAACATGACAGTGGCCCAGAACATCGCCTTTGGCTTGCGTATTCGTAAGGAACCGGAAGATAAGATCAAAGGGCGCGTAGCGGAGATGCTGGCCTTGGTTCACCTAGAAGACAAGGGCAACAATTTTCCTCATCAACTTTCTGGCGGTCAGCAGCAACGGGTAGCTCTGGCACGCGCCTTGGCCATTCGCCCCCAGGTGCTTTTGCTCGATGAGCCTCTTTCAGCCCTCGACGCCAAGATCCGGGTGGCCCTGCGTGCCGAGATCCGCTCCATCCAGCGCGAACTGGGGATCACCGCCATTTACGTCACTCACGATCAAGAAGAAGCTCTGTCCATCTCGGATCGGATTGTGGTAATGCTTCAGGGAAAGATCGAGCAGATTGGCACGCCGTTCGAAATTTACAATTTCCCGGCCACCAATTTCGTGGCCAGCTTCGTGGGCACGTTGAACACCGCCGAGGCCGAAGTGCTGGATCCGGAGCAGGGTATTCTCTTGATGGATGGCGTGCGTTTCATCTCTGCCGATGAAGATGTACGCACCAAGCGTCGTGGTGATAAGGTGCGGATGTCCATCCGCCCTGAACGTTTGAGTTTTGCCGCCGAGTTGCATAAGGATAATGTGCTAGATTGCGTGATCGAGAACATCACGTTCCTCGGATCGGTGGTGCGCATTCAGGTGCGAATTGGCAACACCAAGTTCAATATGGACACCTTCAACAATCCCTTCTTGGCATTGCCCCGAATCGGGGAACGTAGCAAGGTCACCTGTTCTAAAGAAGCTGTTCTGGTGCTCAAAGATTGAGGAAACTGCTATGTCTAAAGTCATTCTCGTGCTTTCCGATGCCTTGCGCTACGATGCAGCGGTATCGGGAATGGGGTATTTGGGTCATTTGGTGGAAACCAAGCAAGCCAGCCTATACAAGATCATCGGCGAATTGCCGAGTATGTCGCGGCCAATGTACGAGACCATTCACACCGGCCTGCCGGCCAGCGTGCATGGCATAGTGGCCAATTGGGTGGTGCGATGCTCCAATCAGCCGAATATCTTCCAAATCGCTCGCGATGCCAGCAGGGTAACGGCAGCGGCGGCCTATTATTGGTTTTCTGAGCTATATAATCGTGTCCCTTACGATCGGATTGAGGATCGTGAGGTAGACGATCCATCGCTGCCCATCCAGCATGGTCGTTTCTATACCGAGGATGTCTATCCGGATGTAGAGCTGTTTGCTACAGCAGCGATGTTGGTTCGGCGCTTCCAGCCGGATTACTTGCTGTTGCATCCGATGGGGATGGACTACGCCGGAGAAACATTCGGCGCCGATTCAGCAGAATATCGGAATCAGGCAGTGAAGCAGGATATGTGGTTGGCTCCCTTGCTCGTGGAGTGGTTGGGCTTGGGGTATACGATTTTGGTCACCGGCGACCACGGCATCAACAAGGACGGCGCCCACGGCGGCCCGGCACTCGACCAGCGCGAAGTGCCGCTCTATATTCTCTGTCCAGATGGGGTCGGATACGGAAATACCAATCAGGTGGCCTCGCATTTGCAGATCGCTCCAACTATTCTCAAGGTGCTCAACTTACCCATTCCGGAGACGATGAAGCATCCTTCCCTGTTGTGATGGTGGCCGTTGTAGACGATCTTCTAAACTCTCTGTCTGTCGACGCGCCGGTTCGCTTTGTATGGGTGGGCGTGCATTGGACGGTGGTAGGCAGCCATCGGTGCGGCATGGCGGCTTCGCTGATGGCATCCCATTTGCATGGGGAACCTCAAGTGCGCCAGGCCGGCCAATTGATTACTCAGAGCGCCCGCGAATTGGCTGAGCTGGTTCGCTCCGATCGTCCTTTGGAAGCCAGCATTGGCCTGGCGGCTATCAATTCCCTGCTCGATATGGATGTCTCTCAGGCGACCGAAGAGAACGCAGTGGAGGTGCTCCTCAACCGAGGGCGCGACAAGAACGTGGCGCTGGTAGGGCGTTTTGCGTTTGCTCCCCAGGTGCGCCGGGTAGCTCGTCGTCTTTGGGTGCTCGAGCTGCAGCCGGCGGCAGACGAGTATCCGGCCGAGGCGGCACCCGACTTGTTGCCCCAGGCTGATGTGATCGCCATTACTGCTAGCACGCTGATCAATCACACTTTGGATGGCTTGCTCGCTCTCTGTCCCCCTCGTGCAACAGTGATGCTAATTGGCCCGAGCACGCCCTTCTCACCGGTGTTGTTTGATCACGGCGTGGATATCCTCTCCGGCGCGCGCGTGGTGGATGAGCAGGCGGTGCTGCGCACGGTGGGGGAGGGGGCCACTTTTCATCAGGTGCAGGGAGTGCGCTTGTTGACCCTTCAGAAGGATCGCGCCTAGCGGCGTAGCATCACGGGAGGGCAAGGGATGAGAGGGGCAACGCTGCGCTGGGTGAAAACCTCAGCCTGCTCGATGAATCGAATCGATCAAAGCTTGAACCAGCTCGCGGCAAAAGGCGGGGATGTCTGCCACCACGCGACCCCAAACGTGATTGCCCTCTCGAAAGGCGGGTTCATCGGTCCAAACGCCTCCTGCGTTCACCAGGTCGTCCTTGATGCCCGTTGAGCCGGTCACCCGCTCGCCCGGGCGGATGATGCCGGCCGAGATGGCCACCGATCCGCCATGGCAGATGATGCCAATCGGTTTGCCGGCCTGATCCAGCTGACGCACCAGTTTTTTGACCACGTCGTAGCGGCGGAGTTTGTCGGGCGCCCAACCACCTGGGATCATTAGCCCATCTAGGGACTCTGCTTTCAACGATTCGATGATCGAGTCGGGGGTGATGATCAGGCCGTTTTTGCCGCGCACCGGCTTGAGGTCCAAGCCGGCGGCGAGCACGGTGGCTCCTTCTTCTTGGAGTCGCATGAAGGGGACGTAGAATTCCAAGTCCTCCACTCCTTCTGCAACCAGGATGGCAATGGTTTTGTTCTGCAGGCGCATGTTGTCTCCTTATTCACCGATGATCTTGATCAAGACTCGCTTTCTGCGCCGGCCGTCGAATTCGCCGTAGAAGATCTGCTCCCATGGGCCGAAGTCCAGCCGGCCGTTGGTGATGGCCACCACCACTTCGCGCCCCATAATCTGGCGTTTGAGGTGGGCATCGGCGTTGTCTTCGCCGGTGTCGTTATGGCGATATTGGTGGATTGGCTCGTGTGGGGCTAGCTTTTCTAGCCAGCGGTCGTAGTCTTCGTGGAGCCCCGATTCGTCATCGTTGATGAATACCGAGGCGGTGATGTGCATGGCGTTGACCAGGCATAGGCCCTCGCGCACACCGCTTTCGCGCACGGCTTCTTCGACCTGAGGGGTAATGTTGATAAACCCACGTCGTGCAGGGACGTTAAACCAGAGTTCTTTGCGATAGGATTTCATGGTGCTCTTTGCTCCCAAGGAAGGGTGAAGCCACAGTTGGATGGGATTCTACTCGAAAAGCGGGGGCGTGTTACAATCGCCCCATGGCGGATTCGATAGCCCTGCAAAAAGCCAAGTTGCGCCGTGAATGTCGCGCCCGGAGGGCCGCCTTGAGCGAACAGTACCGCACTCAGGCTGCTCAGGCGATCGGTCAACTTCTCGAGAAGTGGCCCATTTTGCAACAAAGTCGTGTGGTGCTGACCTACCTGCCGATTCACCACGAAGTGGATTTGACGGCTTTGTTGGATCGTCTACCGCACAAACTTTGGGTATTGCCCCGAGTCGTGGAGGAGCCAGAGCCTGGCATGACCTTTCATCTCTACGAACCGCAGCGGTTGATCCGTCATCCGTTTGGGATGTTGGAGCCAGCCTCCGAGCGGCCGATGGTCTTGCCGCAAGAGATCGAGCTGGCGTTGGTTCCTGGCTTGGCGTTCGATCGCCATGGCTGGCGGCTAGGGTATGGGGGTGGGTATTTCGACCGTTTTTTGCGAGATTTTGCCGGCGTGAGCGTAGGGGTGACTTTTTACCCTCTGCTGTTCGATGAGCTGCCCCATAACGCCCTGGATATGGCGGTGCAATGGATCGTCACTGAGGCGGGTTTGTTTTTGGCAAGGGCGGTATAATTTCATCACATGACTGCTCTAATTTATTTGGATTACGCGGCAACGACGCCGGTGCATCCGCGTGTGCTCCAGACGATCTTGCCGTATTTCAGCGAGGAGTTTGGCAACCCTTCGTCCATCCATCGCTATGGGCAAGCCGCCGAGGCTGCTGTAGAAACAGCCCGCGAGACGGTGGCGTCGGTGTTGAATTGCCGGCCGGAGGAGGTGATCTTCACCTCCTGTGGTTCGGAGGCCGATAATCTGGCCTTGCGCGGGGTGATGCTGGCTGCGCGCGCCGATGGCCGGCGTCGGTTGTTGACCTCGCATGCCGAGCATCATGCGGTGAGCAAGACAGCCCAACATCTGGAAGCGCACTTCGGCGTCTCAGTGGGGTGGTTGCCGGTGGACGAGTATGGGCGAGTGACGCCCGAAATCTTGCGCTCGGCCCTGACGGAGGAGACGGCGTTGGTGTCGGTGATGTTGGCCAATAACGAGATCGGCACCATCAACCCGATCCCGGACCTGGCGGCAATCGCTCGCGAGCATGGCGCCCTGGTTCACACTGATGCTGTGCAGGCCGCAGCCTACTTGGACGTGGATGTCCAGGCCCTGGGCGTGGATTTGTTGGCCTTGGGTGGGCATAAGTTCTATGGGCCGAAAGGTGTGGGCGCGCTGTATGTGCGCCAGGGGACGCCGCTTCTGCCGCAGATCAGCGGCGGAGGGCAGGAAGGGGGCCGGCGGGCCGGCACCCACAACGTGCCCTACATCGTGGGGTTTGCCGAGGCCCTGCGCCTGGCGAAGGAGGAACGCCAGGCGCGGATCGAGCACGTCCGCCCGCTGCGGGATTACCTGATCGGCCGGGTGCTCGAGTCGATCCCCGACGTTCGTTTGACCGGCCACCCTACGCAGCGTTTGCCCAATCATGCTTCATTTGTCTTCCATGAGGTGGATGGCAATTTGCTGTTGCAGTTGCTGGATGCAGCCGGCTTTGCCTGCTCCTCCGGCTCGGCCTGCAAGACCGGTCAGCCGGAGCCGAGCGAGGTGCTGCTGGCGCTGGGGCTTTCGCGCTCGTGGGCGTTGGGTTCCCTGCGCGTGACGCTGGGGATGTATTCGACGGCTGAACACGTGGAAGCGTTTCTCAAGGTGCTGCCCGGTCTGGTGGAGAAGGCCCGACGTCTCTCCACTCTGGAAGGGTAGTGACCATGAGCCGAGTGGTGGTTGCCATGTCTGGAGGAGTGGATTCGTCGGTTGCTGCGGCGTTGCTCAAGCAGCAGGGACGCGAGGTGATCGGGATGATGCTGCGTCTGTGGTCAGAGCCCGGCAAAGAGGATTCCAACCGCTGCTGCACCCCCGACGCAATAACCCAGGCGCGTCGCGTGGCGGCTAAGTTGGGCATTCCGTTTTATGTGGTGGATGCGCGGAAGACCTTCCATGAAACGGTGGTGCGCTATTTCTTGGAAGGGTACGCTTCGGGTGAAACGCCCAATCCGTGTCTAGTGTGCAACCGACAGATTCGGTGGACGTGGTTGTTTGAGCATGCGCTGGCCATGGGGGCAGACTATCTGGCCACCGGTCATTATGCGCGGGTGGTTGTGGGAGAAAACGACCGGGTGAAGTTGCTGCGGGCGCGCGACCAAACCAAGGATCAATCGTATGTATTACATGTGCTCACTCAGGAGAAGTTGAGGCGCTCGCTGTTCCCGATCGGCGAGTATCTCAAGGCCGAGGTGCGTCAGATGGCTGAAGCGTTTGGGTTGCCTACTGCCTTGCGTCAGGAGAGCCAGGATCTGTGTTTTCTGGCCGGCGAGGATTATCGCGCCTTTCTGCAACGTCATGCGCCGCAGGTCAATCGCCCAGGGCCGATCGTCACCCGGAGAGGGGAGGTGTTGGGCCGGCACAGCGGTTTGGCGAATTACACTATCGGTCAGCGCAAAGGCTTGGGGATCGCATCTCCGGTGCCGCTGTATGTGTTGGCGAAGGAGGTGACGACCAACACGCTGGTGGTGGGCACGGCGGATGAGTTGGGGACGATGGAGTTGATCGCCGACCGAGTTAATTGGGTGAGCGGTGAGGTGCCGTCGGGGCCGTTCCATGCTCAGGTCAAGATTCGCTATACGGCGTGCCTGGCGGGGGCAGAGGTGATGCCCCTCGGAGACGGGACCCGCGTTCGGGTGCGGTTTGAAGCACCGGTCCGGGATGTGACTCCCGGTCAGGCAGCGGTTTTCTATGCGGGGGACGAGGTCATCGGAGGTGGGGTGATCGTTCCTGTGTAAAGAATTTATAAAAACGCTTTCCCTATCTCTTGTCTCTAGAAAGGGGACAGGTAGAATAGAGCGCATTGGAGGATTGAAATGAAAGCCAAAACGTTGGTGATCATTCTAGTGGTGTTGGCTGTCGCTGCAGCCGGATATTTTCTATGGCAACAACGGGCAAGCGCATCGGCGCCCCAGTTTCAGACGGTTCCTGTGGAACGTGGACGGTTGATTGCCACGGTCGGTGCGACAGGAACGGTGCGCGCCCGACAAAGTGTGGTGTTGGCCTGGCAGACCAGCGGTCAGGTGGAAAAGGTGAATGTCCAGGTGGGTGACCGTGTGCAGACCGGCCAGGCGCTGGCCTGGTTGGCGCCGACCTCAGTGGCCCAGAATATTATCCTGGCCCAGGCCGAGTTGGTGAGCGCTCAGCAGGCGCTCGAAGAGTTGCTGGAGTCGGATACGGCTCGCATTCAGGCGTTGATAGCGTTGCGGTCTGCCGAAGAAGCCTATGAGAAGGCGAAAGATCGCTATGAATTGATGGCCAAGGGCAATTATGAATATCAGACGATCGAGTACATCAACTTCCGCGGCAGGCGTATCGCAACGTTGAAAACCGTCAAGGTGGACCAGGCGGACTCGGAGGTGTTAGAGGACGCTCGGGTGGAGATGGAGTTAAAGAAGGCCCAGTATGAGGATGCCCAGCGCGCTTATGATCGCATTAAGGACGGTCCTCATCCGGATGACGTGGCCGCAGCCCAGGCACGTGTGGACGCAGCTCGTGCTACGCTGGAGCAGATGTATCTGATTGCGCCGTTTTCGGCGATTGTCACTGAGGCCTATCCCCTGCCTGGCGATCGGGTTTCTCCTGGGACGTTGGGCTTCCGCCTGGACGATCTGTCGGAGTTGTTGGTGGATGTGGAGGTCTCGGAGGTGGACATTAACAGTGTCCGCATTGGGCAACCGGTGACGCTGACGTTTGACGCTGTATATGGCAAGGAGTATCAGGGCAAGGTGGTCAAGGTGACCCAGGCCGGCCAGGCGATCCAGGGGGTGGTGAACTTCACGGTGACGGTGCAGATCCTCGATCCGGACGACCAGGTGAAGCCCGGCATGACGGCTGCAGTGACTATCGTGGTGAACGAACTGGAAGATGTGGTCCTCATCCCCAATCGGTCAGTTCGCTTGGTGGATGGCAAGCGCGTCGTCTATGTGCTGCGCAATGGACAACCGGTGCAGACGCTAGTGCGCCTCGGTCAATCGTCGGATACGATGAGCGTGCTGGTGGATGGCCAGGTGAATGTCGGCGATCTGATTATCCTGAACCCGCCGACGGTCTTTGAATCCGATGGCCGGCCTCCGTTTGCCCGCTGAGCGCCTAGAGGAGCCGCCATGAGCGCAGATTGGGTTGTGGATGCGAGAGACCTGGTCAAGATTTATAAGATGGGAGAAGTGGAGGTGCATGCCTTGCGTGGCGTGTCGCTGAGGATCGCTCGCGGCGAGGTAGTGGCCATCATGGGGCCTTCGGGGTCCGGCAAATCTACGCTGATGAACATCTTGGGCTGTCTGGACCGTCCGACCTCGGGCGAGTACATCCTGGATGGCGAGGTGGTGGCGCGCATGAGCGACGATCAGTTGGCCGACGTGCGCAACCGCAAGGTGGGGTTTGTCTTTCAGAGCTTCAATTTGTTGTCGCGCCAGACCGCCTTGGCCAACGTGGAGCTGCCGCTGCGCTATGCCGGCCAAGTGATCAATCGGCGTGAGCGGGCCGCTGCAGCCCTGCAAGCGGTTGGCCTAGCTGATCGCATGAAGCATCGTCCGACTGAGCTGTCGGGCGGTCAACAGCAACGGGTGGCGATCGCTCGAGCGCTGGTCAACGATCCGGCGATCCTGATGGCCGATGAGCCAACCGGCAACCTGGATACCAAAGTCGGGCGTGAGATTATGGAACTGCTGCTGCGCTTGAACCGAGAGCGCAACACCACCCTCATTATCGTGACTCACGATCCAAATATTGCTGCATACGCACAGCGCATCATTCGCCTGCGCGATGGATTAATCGTTGAAGAGGAAAGCGTTGGTGAAAGGAGCATGACATGAGTCTTGCCCAAGCCATTCTAGAAGCTCTGGATAGCCTCAGTGCGAACAAGCTGCGCTCCGGCCTGACGGTGTTGGGGATCGTCATCGGCGTGGCGGCTGTGATCGCCATGCTAGCGGTTGGGACCGGCGCTCAGGATGCGATTACCGGTTCAATTAGTGGGATCGGCACCAATCTGCTGTTCGTGTTCGGCGGCGGCCGCGGCCCGGGCATGCAAGATGTGCGCAATCCCAAGCCGCTCACTCTGCAAGATGCCGAAGCAATTGCCGATCCCTTCGCTGCCCCTTCGGTGGAACGAGTCGCTCCGCTATTGGAAGGAAATTTTATCGTGAGCGCTGAAGGCGAGCAGACCACCACCAACGTGTCGGGCGTCACCCCGGAGTATTTCCCGATGCGCAATTTCTTGATGGCGGAGGGCGAGGCCATTCGCGAGGAGCATTTGCTGGGCCGCGCTTCGGTGGTGGTGATCGGCCCTGAGCTGGCCGAGACGCTCTATGGACGCCGAGAAGGGGTGGTGGGCGAGACGTTGACCATTGACAACCAACCGTTCCGTGTGATCGGCGTTTGGGCGCCGAAAGGGGGCGGTATGTTTGGCTCGGAGGACGATCGGGCGCTGATCCCGCTCACCACGGCGCAGGCGCGTTTGATGGCGCGCCGCTACCGTGGTCAGGTGGACATGCTGTTGGTTCAGGTGGTTGATGCAAAATCGGTGCCCCAAGCAGTCGAAGAGGTGGCCTCCATCCTTCGGACCCGTCATCGCACTCAGATCGGAGCCGATGACTTTGTCATCTTCAGCCAGCAAGACTTTCTGAACACTGCCGCTACGATCACCGGTGTGCTCACCGTCTTCTTGGGCGGGATCGCTGCTATTTCGCTCCTGGTGGGAGGCATCGGGATCATGAACATTATGTTGGTCTCAGTCACCGAGCGCACCAAGGAGATCGGTCTGCGCAAGGCAGTGGGCGCGCGCAAGCGCGATATCTTGATCCAATTCCTGACCGAGTCCTCCCTGCTCAGCCTGATCGGGGGATTGATCGGGATCGGTTTCGGGTGGCTGATCGCCTTTGTGGTGGAGCGTGTGTCTATTGCTTCGGGCACGCCGTTCTCTCCTCGCATTGGCTTGGATGCTGTGTTGCTGGCTACCATCTTTTCGGCGGCTGTCGGCCTGTTTTTCGGCATCTATCCGGCCAATCGCGCAGCTAATCTGGAACCGGTGGAGGCCCTGCGTTATGAATAGCTTGACCGGTCAAGATTGGTTATAATATCTGCATGTCTTCCTATCGTATTCTGATCACCGATGGATTGGACCCTCGTGCCCAATCCATCTTGCATTCCTGTGTGATAGATGACCGGACCGGCATTGGGGCCGAAGAGTTGGTGGAGATCATTGCTCATTACGACGCATTGATCGTGCGCAGCCGGACCAAGGTTACCGCCGAGCTGCTGGCTGTTGCCCCTCAGCTCAAGGTGATCGGCCGGGCCGGCGTGGGCGTAGATAATATTGACCTAGAGGCCGCTCAAGCGCGGGGGGTGATCGTCGTCAACGCACCGGTTTCTACTACCCTGGCGGTGGCCGAGTTGACCTTCGGTTTGATCCTCGCCCTGGCACGCCAGATCCCCTATGCCGATGCCACCATGAAGCAAGGACGGTGGCTCAAGAAGGAGTTGGAAGGGATCGAACTGTATGGCCGTACGCTTGGCATTTTGGGCATGGGTCGCATCGGGACCGAGGTGGCGCGGCGCGCCCGTGCTTTTGGGATGGAAGTGCTGGGGTATGATCCTTTGCTCACCCCTGATCAGATCCGCGGTCGGGTGGCTGAGCCATCTGATTTCGATCAGGTGTTGGCTCAGTCCGATTTCCTCTCTTTGCACATACCGCTCACTCCCGAAACGCGTGGCCTGTTCAACGCTGCCGCCTTTGCCAAGATGAAGGATGGGGTGCGCATCGTCTGTACTGCTCGCGGCGGGATCATCGACGAAGTGGCTCTGCTTGCTGCCATCGAATCGGGCAAGGTGGCCGGCGCCGCTCTGGACGTGTTTGCCGTCGAGCCGCCGGGCCTATCCGATCTGGTTGCGCACCCCCGAGTGATCGCTACTCCCCATATCGGCGCTCAGACCGTGGAAGCTCAGGCGCGCGCTGCAGAAGATGTGGCCCGCGAAGTCTTGCACGCCTTGGAGGGCAAGAAGTTGCGCTGGCGTGTGGTGTAAGGCGCTAGCTTTTCTCTCTGCGGGCGGGTGCGTGCGTCGCCGGCCCGGTTTTATACCTCTATCACTCAACGGATGATCAACCATGGATCAAAAACTCAACGAACTCAAAACCATCTTGGCTGAAGTGGCCGACCTTCAACACGCTGCTGCTGTGCTCAGTTGGGATCAGCAGACCTACATGCCGCGGGCCGGCGCCGAAGCCCGAGGCTACCAACTGGCTACGCTAGGGCGTATTGCCCATCAGAAATTCACCGACCGCAAAGTGGGTCAGCTGTTGGATGACCTGCGCGACGCCTTTCCCCCAGACTCCGATGAATATGCCCTGATCCGTGTCACGCAGCGCGAATACGAAAAGCGGATCCGTGTTCCGCCCGAGTTTGTGGCCGAGCAAGCCCAGGTTACGGCCGCAGCCCATGAGGCCTGGGTAGCGGCCCGCTCCCAGTCCGACTTCTCGCTATTTGAGCCGCACCTGGCTCGCATCTTGGACCTGGTCCAGCGCTACATCGGCTTCTTCCCCCCTTCCGATCATCCCTACGACATCCTGCTCGACGATTATGAACCGGGCATGAAAACCGCCGAGGTGCAGGCCATCTTTTCCGAGTTGAGCAAGCGCCAAGTGCGCCTGGTCCAGGCCATCTCCCAAGCCAAGCAGGTGGACGACTCCTTCCTCCACTTCAAGTATTCCATCCCCAAACAGCGCGCCTTCGGCGAAAAAGTGCTCATGGCGATCGGCTTTGACCCCAATCGCAACCGTCAAGATCAATCGCCGCATCCGTTCTGCACCTCGTTCAGCATCAATGATGTGCGCATTACCACCCGCTATCAGGGAAACTTCCTGAACACGGCCCTGTTCGGCTCGATGCACGAAATGGGGCATGCCCTCTACGAAGGCGGTTTCCATCCCTCCTTCGAGCGGACTCCTTTGGCCAGCGGCGCTTCGCTGGCCATCCACGAGTCCCAATCCCGCCTGTGGGAGAACCTGGTTGGCCGTTCGATGGCCTTCTGGGAATTCTTCTATCCTAAATTGCAAAAGAAGTTCCCTGCTCAGCTGGGTGAGGTAAGCCTGGGCAAATTCTACAAAGCCATCAACAAAGTCCAGCCCTCCCCGATCCGGGTCGAGGCTGACGAAGTCACCTACAACCTGCACATCATGTTGCGGCTTGAGATCGAGATCGCTATGGTTGAAGGCGCAGTAGCCTTGCGCAATCTGCCCGAGCTGTGGAATGAGAAGATGAAAGAATACCTCGGCGTGGTCCCGCCCAACGATGCCCAAGGGGTGTTGCAAGATATTCACTGGTCGTTTAGCGGCCTGGGCTACTTCTCCACCTATGCCCTGGGCAACCTGATTGCCGCCCAACTATGGGAGAAGATCCATTCCGAAATCACCGATCTCTCAGCTCAAATTCGGCGTGGTAAATTCGACGCCCTGCGCGGCTGGCTGTATGCCAACATTCATGTCTACGGGCGCAAGTATGAACCGAAAGAGCTTGTCCGACGGGTGACCGGTTCCTCAATCGATCCGGCGCCCTATTTGCGCTATCTTGAAACTAAATATCGTGACATTTATGAACTGTAATCGGGAGCGAGGCCGGCGTTCTCTCTCGAATCCGGCCTCGATCGCCGATCGATTCGGGGCTGTCCTGGCCCGCTGGACGATCCTTCTCAGTTCCTTCTGGACCCTCAGCGGATGCGCCTCAAGCGGCGCTTCCTACCCCACGCCATTCCCTCCCGAAATGCTCCCCACGATAATCGCCCAGACTGCCCAGGCGCTGCGCGTCACCGCCCTAGCGCTCACGCCCTCCCCGACCGTCACCCCCACACCTACGGCTACGCTCACCCCTACCGACACTCCTATCCCTACCTCCTTGCCGCCGGCGCCAAACGCTCGAATTCGCTTCTTGACTCCAGGGCCGCTTTCGATTCTCTCGTCGCCGATTAAAGTTCGGGTGTATCTTTTGCCAGGAGAGACCAACCGCGTCCAGATTTCGCTCTATGGTGAGGACGGTCGCCTATTGGTGCGCAAGCTCACTGTGCTAGGGCAAGACTCGCCTCCGCCGGGCATAGATGTTTCGCTGGAGCTCGACTTTGAGGTGCAGGTTGCCGAGCTAGGGCGCTTAGAGGTGCTGATGCGAGATATGGCTGGCCGCATTGAGGCTCTTAATTCAATTCGCGTCACCTTGTTGCCGGTGGGCATGAGCCGCATTCAGCCGGCCGATGTCCCCTATGAGCGGGCGGTCTTCTACCGACCCCAGGTTGGCGAGGTGGTTTCAGGCGGTCTGCTCACGGTGGAGGGCAGTTTTTGGCCGCTAAACGACCAGCCGGCGTTCATCGAACTACAGGATGAAGCCGGCCGGCCCCTGATGACCCGTCAACTATCCCTGGTTGGAGAGGGCTATATCTCCTTTCAGACCGCTCTTCCCTATCGCATTGCCCAGCCTACTTCGGCGCGCCTATCTATTCGTCAGATCGATCCGCGCTTCGGCGAGATCGCATACTTGTACAGCATTGTGGTGCGGCTTGAGCCGTAGTTCAAGGACAAAGAATTTTCGAACACTGTTCCTAAACTAGACAATCCTTTAGCTTTCGGGTATCATTAGTGCAACTTGGTACCAATTCCCCTTTCTCAGGTGCGTTGACTTGAACGTTTATGGATGGGAGCGTAATACCGACCGGTCCTGGTTCGCCCGGATAGCCTCTATCCGGGCAATCGTACGCACCCTCCTCCCATTTCTTTTTGGTAAAGAGATCTCTCGTGTGGAGGCATGATGACGGACTTCATCCAGCAAATCACCAGCAGCCTGCAGCAGCAAATTGAAGCTTTTGAAGCGACTATTCGGGTAGCCGACATCGGCACGGTGATCGAGGCCGGCGATGGAATCGCTCGCGCGAGTGGACTGGCCAATGTGGGCTACCATGAACTGGTGCAGTTTGAAAACGGGGTGATGGGTATCGCTCTTAACCTAGAAAAGGACGGCGTGGGTGTGATCATCATGGGCGAATATGCCGGCATCACCGAAGGGATGACCGTGCGCGCCACCGGACGCATCGCGTCCGTGCCAGTGGGCGATGGCCTGATCGGTCGCGTGGTAAATGCCTTGGGCGAGCCGATTGATGGCAAGGGGCCGATCCAATTCAGTGGCTACCGCCCAATTGAACGCATTGCCCCCGGCGTGGTCTATCGCCAAGATGTGGACACGCCGGTCCAGACCGGCATCAAGGCGATTGACGCCATGATCCCTATCGGGCGCGGCCAGCGTGAATTGATCATCGGCGATCGCCAGACTGGCAAAACGGCCATTGCCATTGACACCATCATCAACCAGAAGGGGAAAGACCTGATCTGCATCTATGTGGCCATCGGCCAAAAGAAGGCGCAAATTGCCCGCACGGTGAATATCCTGGAGCGGTATGGCGCGATGGATCACACCATCGTCGTGGTGGCTTCGGCCGACGAACCTGCCGCTTTGCAATACTTAGCTCCCTACGCCGGTTGTGCAATGGGCGAGGAATTCATGGAAACTGGCCGGGATGCTCTGGTGGTGTATGACGACCTGTCGAAGCACGCCTGGGCCTATCGCCAGGTCTCCCTGTTGCTGCGCCGACCCCCTGGACGCGAGGCCTATCCCGGCGATGTGTTCTACTTGCATTCCCGCTTGCTGGAGCGCGCTGCCCGCCTCTCGAACAATTACGTCATCGTGCCCAAGGAATTTGAAGGCGCTGAAGCCGAACCTTCGGATGGAGTAGATGGAAAGATCTATCGTGGGCCGCTGTCCAAGCATGAGGCCGAACAAGCGCTCAAAGCCATGCCCGATCCGAGTGCCTACAAGATTGTGAAAGTGAGGGGCAGCGGGGGTTCGCTGACCGCCTTGCCGATCATCGAAACCCTGCTAGGCGATGTTGCGGCCTACATCCCCACCAACGTGATCTCGATCACCGACGGCCAGATTTACCTAGAGAGCAGCCTGTTCAACGCCGGCATCCGCCCGGCGATCAACGTTGGCATCTCGGTCTCTCGTGTGGGTGGCGATGCGCAGACCAAGGCCATGAAACAAGTGGCATCGCGCTTACGTTTGGACATGGCTGCCTATCGCGAATTGGCTGCCTTTGCCCAATTTGGCTCCGACTTGGATAAAGCTACTCAAGCGCAATTGGCCCGTGGCCAGCGCATGCAGGAACTGCTCAAGCAACCTCAATATTCTCCCGTAGCACTAGAGAATCAAGTGATCGTGATCTTCGCCGGCACCAACGGCTATGCCGGTTCGGTTCCGGTCGACAAGATCCGCCAGTGGGAGGCCGAGCTGATTCGCTATATGGAGACCTCTCATCCTGAGATCGGCCGCGATATTGCCGAGAAGAAAGTCATCACCGACGAGAATCGCGCTGCGCTGATCAAAGCGCTCGACGCGTTCAAAGCAACTTGGCAGGGATAAGCCATGGCATCCGCGCGTGAGATGCGGCTCCGCATTCGGAGCGTTCGAAACATTGCTCAGGTCACGCGTGCCCTGGAGGCCGTAAGTGCCAGTCGGGGGCGCAAGGCCATGCAGGCGGTGATGGCGACCCGCCCCTATGCCACCAAAGCCTGGCAGGTCCTCAAACACATTGCCAAGCAGCCTGGCCACGAGAACCTTCATCCTCTGCTCACTCGACGCCCCGAAGTGCGAAACACCTTGGTCGTGGTGATCAGCGGCGATCGAGGCTTGGCCGGCGCCTACAACGCCAACGTCATCCGCTTTGTCTTGCGCCGCTTCGGTTCGTATCCCAATCCGGTTTACTACATTACGGTGGGACGCAAAGGGCGCGATTTGCTCCTTCGGCGCCGCCAAAAGGTAGTGGCTGAGTTCAGCAACCTGCCTGCTGCGCCGAGCTTTGCGGATGTCTCGGCCATTGGGCGGCTGGCAGTGGATGAATTCCTGGAAGGTCGGGCCGACGAGGTGTTTATCGTCTACACCGACTTCGTGAACATGATCCGCCAGGAGACGGTGGTCAAAAAACTACTTCCCCTAGAAGTGGATAAAGAAGAGCGAGTAGAAGCTTTCAACAGCGCTCGGCCAAGCATTGCGGCCACCTACATTTATGAGCCGAGTGAACGCCTGATCCTCGATGAAATCGTGCCCCGCTTCACTGCACTTCAAGTCTATCAGGCGATCCTCGAGTCGCTGGCCAGCGAGCATGCGGCACGCATGGTCACCATGCGCAATGCTAACGAGAATGCCTTGGAACTCGTGGAGCAACTCAAGCTGGAATACAACAAAGTGCGCCAGCAAACCATCACCAGCGATATGCTAGACATCGTAGGTGGGGCCAACGCCTTAGAGCAAGGGCAGCAAAGACCCATGGCCGAATAAGACCCGATAGATCTCAAAGTTGTTTTCCGGAGGCAGAAGAATGGCAAGAGCAATTGGACGTGTGGTGCAAATCCTTGGCGGTGTGGTTGACGTGGAATTTCCCGAAGGGCAGGTGCCCGAGATTTATGAGGCCATCGAAGTGGAGCGTGAGGGCAAACCGCCGTTGGTCTTGGAGGTGCAAAAACATTTGGGGAATAACTGGGCGCGTGCCATTGCCATGGATAGTACCGATGGCTTGCGACGCGGCGTGCGCGCAGTGGCCACCGGCGCCCCGATCACGGTGCCGGTGGGGCCGGCGACGCTGGGGCGCGTCTTTAACGTCTTGGGCCGGCCCGTGGACGAGCGGGAGCCGGTGGAGTCGCCCATCCGTTACCCCATTCATCGCCCGGCTCCGCCCTTCGCCGAACAGGCGACCCGCGTGGAAGTCTTTGAGACCGGCATCAAGGTGATTGACCTGATCGCTCCTTTCACCAAGGGTGGCAAGACCGGCATCTTCGGCGGCGCTGGCGTGGGCAAGACGGTGATTATCATGGAGCTGATCCGTTCGGTGGCCATCGAGCACGAAGGTTACTCCGTTTTTGCCGGCGTGGGCGAGCGCACTCGCGAAGGCACCCAGCTCTATCGTGAGATGATCGAGGCCGGCGTGATGAAAGACACTGTCATGGTCTATGGCCAGATGAACGAGCCGCCCGGGGTACGCTTGCGTGTAGCTCTCTCTGCTCTCTCCATGGCCGAATACTTCCGCGACCAAGGCAAGGATATTCTGCTTTTCATTGACAACATCTTTCGCTTTTCCATGTCCGGTTCCGAAGTCTCGGCCCTGTTGGGTCGTATGCCCTCTGCGGTAGGTTACCAACCGACCCTGGCGACCGAGATGGGCGAACTCCAAGAGCGCATCACCTCCACCCGAAGTGGATCGATCACCTCCATGCAGGCGGTATACGTCCCGGCCGATGACTACTCCGATCCGGCTCCCGTGGCCACCTTTACCCATCTGGATGCCACCATTGCCCTCGAACGCTCGATTGCCGAGAAAGGCATTTATCCGGCTGTAGACCCGCTGGCGTCCACCTCGCGCATTCTCGATCCGAACATCGTGGGTGAAGAACACTATCGCACCGCCCGCGAAGTGCAGCGGGTACTACAACGCTACAAAGACCTACAAGACATCATTGCTATCTTGGGAATCGACGAGCTCTCAGAGGAAGATAAGTTGATCGTCGCGCGCGCCCGTAAGATCGAGCGTTTCTTCTCGCAACCGTTCTTCGTGGCCGAGCGCTTCACCGGCATCCCAGGGCGATACGTCCCGCTCAAGGAGACCATCCGCGGCTTCCGTGAAATCCTAGAAGGCAAGTGCGACGATCTGCCCGAACAAGCTTTCATGATGGCCGGCACAATTGACGATGTGCGGGCGAACGCCGAGCGCCTGGCGGCTGTCAAGGCAGCCTAACAAAGCGTGTTGCTTGGCCTTATTTCCCAAAACGGAGGATGTTATGACCATCCGCTGTGAGATCGTAGCTCAGGATCGCATGGTGTATCAGGATGATGTTGATATAGTCATCCTGCCTGGCGCAGAAGGGGAGATGGGCGTCCTGCCACACCACGCACCGCTGTTAACTACGCTCAAATATGGCGTGGTCAAGGTGCGCAAGCAAGGTCGGGAGGAGATCTTTACCGTAGCCGGCGGAATTGCTGAGGTCCAGCCGGAAGTGGTGACCATCTTGACCGATGCGGCCGAAAACATCGAAGAGATCGATGTGGCCCGCGCCGAACAAGCCCGTCAGCGTGCCCAAGAGATGCTGGTCAAAGGTGTGCCGATGGATACCGATGCCTACCTGACGATCGAGGCAGCCCTGCGCCGTTCCAACCTGCGTCTGGAGGCTGTTCGGCGCTACCGAAAAGGAGCGACTGGTTTGCCAACGGAGAAATAAGGCGTGGCTCTGTTTTCAAAGGACTTAGGGATCGATTTGGGCACCATGTTCACGCGCCTTGCCGATGCAGGTCAGGTCCTGGTGGAGGAACCAACGATCGTCGCCATCGAGATCGATCCGGACCGCCTGGTGGAGAAGATGGTGGCCTATGGTCACGAGGCGCGCAACATGATTGGCCGCACGCCCGAAACCATCGAACTGGCCCGCCCGTTGAAAAACGGTGTGATTGCCGATTACGAGGTGGCCCAGACCCTGCTCTCGCATCTGATCCGTCGAGTGAGTGGACCGTTTCGCTTCATTCGTCCGCGAGTGATGATCTCGGTGCCGTATGGGGTCACCAGCGTGGAGCGGCGGGCAGTGTATGAGGCCGTGATGGAGGCTGGCGCTCATGAAGCGCATCTGATTCCACAGCCCCTAGCGGCCGCCCTAGGGATGGATCTGCCGATCGGCTCCCCTTCGGGCAACATGGTGATCTGCTTGGGTGGAGGATGCACAGAAGCAGCTGTGCTCTCTGTGTATAGCATCATCTCGGCTGAAACTCTGCGTTTGGGCGGGATCGACCTGGACGAAGCCATCACCACCTATGTGCGCCGAAAATATGGGGTGATCTTGGGGCAGTTGACTGCTGAGCAGCTTAAGATCAAGATCGGCGCCGCAGTGCTTCAGGACGAGGAACAGAGCATGGAGGTGCAGGGTCAAGATCAGGTGACCGGCTTGCCGCGGCGGCCAGTGGTTTTGACCACGAGCGAGATTGCCGAAGCATTGCAAGATCCGCTCAAACAGATCGTCGAAGTCTGCCGCCGAGTGTTGGAGAAGACTCCGCCAGAGCTGGTCTCTGACATTATTGATCGCGGCGTGGCACTGTGTGGTGGTGGGGCGCTGCTGCGCGGGATTGACAAGATGCTCACCAAGTCACTGGGCGTGCCGGCCTATCTGGTGGATAACCCACTAACCTGTGTGGTGGAAGGAGCAGCGAGAGGGGTGGGTATGCATAACGTGTTGCGTCGCAGCCTGCCTCAGGTCGGATAAGGACGCGCAGAGCGCCGATCGAGAAGATCAGCGTCGCTCTGGCCTGGTCTGTTTTTTCGGTGGCGCATTGTGGCAATTTGTACAAAATCGTTCGGGTGTGGTAAAGTGGAAGAAGAACCTCATCGAGCAAGGAGAGCATAATGGCCAGTCGCATTCCCGACATCATCATTGGCCGGCTGCCGATCTACTTGCGGGCGTTGCAGCATCTGGCAGAACAAGGCGTGCAAACGGTTTCATCTCAAGAATTGGGAGAACGAGTAGGCATCTCGGCTGCCCAGATTCGCAAGGATCTCTCTCAGTTTGGCGAGTTCGGCAAACAAGGCACCGGCTATAACATTCCCTTTTTGATCGAAAAGCTGCGCGCCATCTTGAAGGTAGATCGCATCTGGGATGTGGCCGTGGTGGGCGCAGGGGATATAGGGCATGCCTTGGCACGCTATCAGGGGTTTTTCAAGCGCGGCTTTCGGATTATTATGATCTTCGATAATGACCCGGCCAAGATCGGAAAGCCAATAGGCGATTTCGTTGTGGAGGACGTTGTGCACATGGTGGAGCGCATCCGATTGGCCGGCGTGAAGGTGGCTATGATCACTGTGCCGGCCTCGGCCGCGCAGCACGTGGCCGACAAGTTGGTCGAAGCCGGCGTGAAAGCCATCCTAAATTATGCTCCTATCCATCTCGATGTTCCGCCAGATGTGAAGGTTCAGTATGTTGACCCAGCAACCCATCTGCAGCGGATGACCTATTATCTGTAGCACAACGAGTAGGGGGGACAATGCCAATTGAGCCTATCATCCCCGTGCAAAAATGCATTGGCATTTTTTTAAGGACTTTTTGGAGGAGTAGCTTATGACGTTCTCACAAGTTCTAGAAGTGGCTATTGGGTTGTTGGTCGTCTACTATGTGTTAGGGTCCATCGTATCCTGGATCACGAAATTCATTCTCGAACTCCAAGAAACACGCGGCCAGATTCTGGAGAGCTATCTTAAGAAGCTGGCCGGTGAGAAGACGGTGGATTTCGTCCTCCTGCCACAGTTGCAGGCCCTGCGACCGATCCGCTACACCTCGCCGCTCGCTTTCCTGAGAGCTGCGCCTCAGGCCGTGCGACTGGAAAAGGTGCCGGTGGAAGTTCTGGTAGATGCTTTTTTCGACTTTACCGGCTTGACCGGTCGCCCGGATGCCGATCCGCAGGAGTTGAAGAAACTCATCGCCGCCTTACCGCCTTCGGAGGCACGCGAGACCATGCTGAGATGGATCGATCAGGGCGTGAATAACGTCAGCCTGATGCGTTCTCGTGCCCATGCCTACTTTACCGGCTTGCTCAATCAGGTGGCCGATACCTTCAAGGCCCAGGCGCGACGCGTGGTCATCTTGCTCTCAGTAGGCGTGACTCTGCTTCTTGGCACCGATAGCATTCAATTGGCTGACGATCTGTGGCGCAACGCCGAGCTGCGCGCCATAACCGCCGGCCAGGCTCAAGTCATCCTCCAAGAAGGCGAATTCGATTTTGATGCCCTGCTTCGCGCCCTGGATGAGCTCTCGATCGTGAAGCTTGGATGGTGGCAGCTTCAAGATGCGCTGCCTAAGGACGCAGATGCCCTGGCCTGGGCCAAGTTCCTATTTCTAAAAGCCTTGGGCTTGAGCATAACAGCGATTGCCGTTTCGCAGGGGTCGTCGTTCTGGTATGATGTCTTCAAGAAGCTGACGGGCTCGCCCACCCCGCCGAAAACGCCGGCCAATGTCGGCGAAGAAGCGGTAGGGTAGACAAGCGTTCAGAACAGGCCAATCTGGCCGAAGGGATCGGCCTGATGATCCCGCTTGGGGACTAGCTATGTTTCTGCATGCCAGCGGGCAAATACAGCGTGGGAGAGCAGACGGCCGGCCGAGCGTTCGCGCGTCACCAACTCGCCGTGTTCGAGCCGGCCGGGGAAGCCCTTCATCATCTCACTCAACACCTGACTCACGTGAATGGCCGAAGCGCGCACGGCATAGACCGTGATGATCACAAACAGGGGGCGTTCCGATAGGACGGCGCGACAAGCTGTGAGTAAATCGGGCAACGATTTATAGACTTCCCATACTTCGCCCTTGGGACCCCGGCCGAACTTCGGGGGATCGAGGATCAGCCCATCATAGCGGTTCCCGCGTCGCCCTTCGCGGATCACAAATTTCCGTGCGTCGTCCACGATCCAGCGAATCGGATGCTCATCCAGGCCAGAAAGGCGCTGATTCTCTCGGGCCCAGGTCACTGCCTTCTTGGACGCGTCCACATGGGTCATATGCGCGCCGGCGGCAGCTGCTGCCAAAGAGGCCAGGCCAGTATATCCAAACAGGTTGAGCACTTGAATTGGCCGTCCGGCTTGCCGGATCTGTTGGACCATCCACTCCCAATGTGCAGCCGCTTCTGGGAACACACCCAGATGACGTCCTGGTGTGGTCATGGCCCAGAAGCGCAAAAGCGCGTTGCCAATCGTCTCTGGTAGAGGGTAGGTCATTTCCCAGCGTTCAGCCACGGGTTTCTTGAAGATCCAATGGCCGCCGCTTTCCTCCTGGGTGGGATGAAAGACGGCGTGCACCTCCTCCCAGGCGTTGGGCGGCAGGGCGCGCGACCACATGGCTTGTGCTTCGGGCCGGGCAAAGCGATAGGGACCAAAGCGTTCCAGCTTCTGGCCGTTTCCTGAATCGAGCAATTCGTAGTCGCGCCAAGCGGTTGACTCGAGCAGAAGAAAAGACGAGGTCATGGCATTTGGGGCTTCTTTCGCTGAGATGGGATGGGCGATGGCGACGTTCTTGAGATCTATTGTATCGCAGGAACGGCCTCTGGCGAAAGAGAGCCGGAAGGAAGGATGCGAGCCAACCAATAAGAGGCCCTGCGCGCCGAAGGTAGGAAAAATGGGGGATGTATCTTCTTGTGGGAAATTTGCCGATTAACTCTTGCAATTCAATGACAATTAATGTACAATGTGGGAAAAAGTGGTAAAAAGTGGTAGAAAGTGTGGTAACGATCGAGCGCCGGAAGGTCCGGCGTTCGGCCCATTAAAAAGGATAGTTAGCACAAATGTTCTTGGGTCAGTTTCGCTATTCGATCGATGAGAAAGGTCGCCTGATGATACCAGCGCGCTTTCGAGAAGCGCTGCAGGGAGGCGCCTACTTGACCCAAGGGTTTGACAAATGCTTGATGGTGATGACCGAGGTGTACTTTCAAGAAGTGTATGAACGCCTCAATGCGATGAATTTGACCGATCCCATCGCCCGCATCCTGCGTCGTCTCCTATTGGCCAGCGCTTATCAAGTCGAGGTCGATCGGGTTGGTCGTATTCTGTTGCCGGCCAACCTACGCGAGTTTGCCGTGCTAGAAAACGCTGCCGTGATCGTTGGGCAAGGGGAGTATTTCGAAGTCTGGGCTCCCGATGAATGGCAGAAACAGTTGGCCCTGATCACCGATGTGGACAGCAACCTCCAGCGTTTTGCAGCGCTGGATCTATCGGCCAAACGCGACTAACGAGGGGAGTCCTCGCTGCATGATCCATCAACCCGTACTTTACCAGGAGATTCTACACGTCTTGCGGCCACATAGCCGGGGTCGCTATGTGGATGGCACGGTCGGCGCGGGCGGTCACGCTCGCGGCATTCTGGAGATCTGTGCGCCGGACGGGGAACTGCTCGGGTTGGATCGCGACCCGCACGCTTTAGCGCTCGCCCGAGCGACCTTGGCTCCTTTCGGTCGGCGCGTCCATCTGGTCCAGGCCTCCTATACTACCTTGCCGCAGCAATTGGCCCGGCTGGGCTGGCAGGAAGTGGATGGCATCTTGCTGGATCTCGGGGTATCGTCCATGCAATTGGACGCGCCTGAGCGAGGCTTTTCCTTTCAGCACGATGCGCCCTTGGACATGCGCTTCGATCCGGCCGGCCCGGTGACGGCGGCCGATCTGGTGAATCACCTCGACGAAGAGGAACTGGCCGATCTGATCTACCGCTTCGGCGAGGACCCTCGTGCCCGGCGCATTGCTCGGGCGATCGTCCGTGCACGGCCGATTCACACTACCCGTCACCTGGCTACCGTGATCGAAGCCATCTCTCCTCGCCGCAGGGCCATTCATCCCGCCACGCGCACCTTTCAAGCGTTGCGGATTGCCGTGAACGACGAGCTAACTGCCTTGAGCGATGTCCTGCCGAAGGCGGCGGCGGCGCTCCGCCCAGGCGGACGCCTGGCCGTGATCTCTTTTCACTCGTTGGAGGACCGGATTGTCAAGACGTTCATCCGTCAACATAGCCGCAGTCAGGTCCCTGCTCCGCACCTGCCGATCGACGAGCAAGAGCGCAAAGCGGTTCTCAAAGAGGTTGTTCGCAAGCCGATCACTCCGTCTCCTGAGGAGATTGCCGCTAACCCACGAGCGCGCAGTGCCAAACTGAGAGTAGCCGAGAAGCTATGAACGCCTTTCCTCTGCTGGTCCATGCCTATCGTCAAGCTCCCTGGCGCATCCAACGCCGCTGGGCTAGCGCCTTTCTGCTGGGCTTGGTGGGGCTGGCCATGATTGCCGCTCTCTATCTGGATGTGACAGCGCGAGCCGCTATTTTGGGGCGAGAGATCCAATCCTTAAAGGCCGACATTGCTCGCCTACGGCAAGAAAATGCCACCCTGCAAACCCGCCTAGCTGAACTGATGTCCACCTACTCCATGGAGCAGCGAGCGCGTGCCCTGGGCTATCGGCCGGTCAAGTCGACCGAGATCCATTACGTGATCGTGCCGGGATACGTTCGTCCAACTTCGGTCAAGCTGGTCGATACGGTTGCCAGGCCGGCGACGGAGGCTCTGCCACCCGAGTATCGTCAATCGTTGCTGGAGTGGTTTGTCGAGTATTTTCACTCGACCTATGGTGGTGGAGACGGGGTCTCTCTTTTCACAGGAGGCTTGCCGTGAATCCGTTCTCGATGCGACGGGAGTATGCCTGGCGTTCGATCTTCGTCACTGCGTGGCTGTTGCTATTTGCGTTGGTGATCCTGGCTCAGATCATTCGCATTCAGCGCAGCCCAGAAGCTGAGCTGTTCCGTCAGCAGGCCGGCGAGTATGCCATGGTGCGGCGCATCGTCTATCCGGAACGCGGCAAGATTTACGATCGCAAGGGCAACCTGCTGGCCAGCAATGAGGTGGTATACACCGTCGGAGCGAACATGCCGGAGGTGGTAGATAAAGAGGCGTTGGCCCGCGAAGTGTCGGCCCACTTGGGACTGCGGTATGAGGAGGTCTACGAGCGCCTACTCAATCCTTATGGGTTGATCTTTGTTCCCCTGGCCGGCTTTGTGCCGGCCGAGGCGGCGCAGGCGCTGCGCGAACGCTACGAACAGTTATGGCGCGAATTAGAAGAAGAGCGTCCCTTTCCGCTTTCTGGGTTAGAATTCCGGCCCATGCTGCAGCGCAGTTATCCGGAGAATGACCTGGCCTCCAACGTCCTGGGCTTCTTCAACCGAGAAGGGCGGGGGATCTTCGGCGTGGAAGAGAAATACGATAGTTTGCTGGCTGGCACGCCGCTGGAAATTTGGATCCCCCAGGACCCTAATCGCGTCGCGGAGATCCCACGCGTGCCCGATGGCGCTTCGTTGATCCTGACCCTCGACCGCAATCTTCAAGCCGCTGCCGAAGAGACGCTGGATTGGGCGTTGGGCGAATATGGCGCACGGAATGGTACCATTATCGTGATGGATCCGCGTTCAGGGGAAATACTAGCCATGGCCACTGCGCCGCGCTTGAACCTGAACGAGTTTTGGAATTACGACAAGTATTATCGCCAGGCCTATCAATTCAATCCAGCAATTGCCATGCAATACGAGCCAGGCTCGGTCTTCAAGGTGCTAACGATGGCTGCTGCGCTGGATTCAGGCCTGGTCACTCCTTCTACCACATTTTATGATACTGGTTTGATCGTAGTCGGAGGAGTTCCGATCCAGAACTGGAACCGCCGGCCCTGGGGAGAGCAAACCATGCAGGGATGTTTGCAATATTCCTTGAATGTCTGCATGGCCTGGCTTTCCACCTCGATGGGCAAGGAGACGTTTTATGGCTATTTGCAGCGTTTTGGCATCGGGCGCCCGACCGGCATTGACCTGGCTGGAGAGACCTCGGGTCGCTTGAAATTGCCTGGCGACCAGGATTGGTATGAGGTGGACTTAGGGACCAATGCTTTCGGTCAAGGTGTGGCCGTGTCTCCGATTCAGATGATGGCAGCTGTTTCGGCGATTGCCAACAAGGGACGCATGGTGCGACCCCATGTGTTGCGCTCTATCGTGAGCGATGGGCAGCAGGTGGATATCGCGGTCGAACCGGTCGGCATGCCGATCCGCCCGGAGACAGCCCGGCTGCTGAGCGAGATGTTGGCGACTTCGTTGGAGAGAGAGGCTTCGTTGGCGTTGGTCCCTGGCTACCGCGTGGCCGGCAAGACCGGCACCGCCCAGATCCCGGTCGAGGGTGGATATAGTTTCACCGAGACCAACGTCTCCTTCGTGGGCTGGGGTCCGGTGGACGACCCGCGCTTTATAATTTACGTTTGGCTCGAGCGCCCCAGCGTTTCAATCTGGGCCGGCGAGACCGCTGCTCCGGTGTTCTCGGAGATGGCGCAACGGGTGGTGGTATTGCTCGATCTGCCGCCCGACGCGATTCGTCTACAGGTGTCAACCCGTTGATCTTATGCTAACTCTTGCGGATGTTCTCGAGGCCCTGACTCATGTGCGTCCATCAGCGCCGCAGGTGATCACCGAAGCCTCAATTGACTCGCGCCAGGTGATCCCAGGTGCGCTGTTTGTGGCCTTGCCTGGCGAGCGGGTGGATGGCCATGATTTCGTCGGCGCGGCCTTTCAGCGTGGGGCGTTGTATGCCCTGATCCAGCGCGAGGTGGATCCAGCGTTGCGCGCCTTCGATCTGCGCGGGGGCCTGAATCTCTCGTCGCTTCCGCCGGCCGCTCTGGAGCCGCCGCTCTGCTTGCGTGTGGACAATACGCTGACGGCGTTGCAGCAGATCGCTCGTTTTTGGCGTCGTAAACTGGACGTGAAAGTGATCGGCATTACTGGCAGTGTGGGGAAATCTTCCACCAAAGAGCTGGTGGCTGAAGTGCTCTCCGTGCGCTATCGAACGTTGAAGAGCCCGGGCAATCTCAATAACGAAATCGGGTTGCCGCTCTCGGTCTTGCGCCTGGGGGCCGGCTACCAGCGTGCGGTGTTGGAGATGGGCTTTTATGTGCCGGGCGAGATCGCTTTTTTGTGCGATATTGCTTTGCCCAGCGTGGGCATCGTCACCCACATCGGCACTGTCCATGCCGAGCGGGCCGGCTCCCAAGAGGCTATCTTCCTGGGAAAATCAGAGCTAGTTCAGGCGCTGCCTCCTGCACCGGACGGGGTGGCCATTTTGAATTATGACGATCCCTGGGTGCGTAAGATGGAAGAGAAGACCCGCGCCCGGATTTTCTACTACGGCTTGTCGCCAGAGGCCGATCTGTGGGCCGATCAGATCGAGGGATTGGGGCTGGATGGGATCCGCTTTCGCCTGCATTATGGCTCGGAGGTGTTGCATGTCCATGTTCCGCTGATCGGCCGGCACTCGGTACACAATGTGCTGCGCGCCGCTGCGGCCGGCTTGGTGGACGGCTTGAACTGGCAAGAGATCCTGCAGGGGCTCCAGCAGGAACATACCCAGCTTCGGCTGGTGGCCGTGCGTAGCCAGAATGGGGCGCTCCTGCTGGACGATACGTATAACGCTTCTCCCGAATCAATGCTGGCAGCGTTGAATCTGTTGGAGGAATTGGAAGGCCGCAAGATTGCCGTGTTGGGCGATATGCTCGAGCTTGGCCCCTACGAGCGGCAAGGCCACGATATGGTCGGGATGCGCGCCGGTCATGTGGCCGACATCTTGATCACCCTGGGGCCGCGGGCGCACATGATTGCCGCTGCCGCCCGACGGGCGGGCATGCCTCGCAAAAATATCTTGGAGTTTGAACAAGTGGAGCCAATCATTGCTTGGCTGGAGGGGAATCTCTCAAGCAGTGATGTGGTGTTGATCAAAGGGTCGCACAGTTTGCGCATGGATCGGATCGTAGCGGCGTTGGAGGTGCGCTCGTGAATCAGATGACGCTCTCGCTCAGCCTGGCTACGCTAGCCTTTATGATGACCGTGATCTGGGGCATGCCGTTGTTGCGCATCTTGCGACATTTTAAGATCGGCAAGATCATCCGTGTTGAGGAGCCGGATCATCATGCCGTAAAAATGGGCGTGCCCACCATGGGCGGAGTGATGTTCATTGCGCCGGTGCTCTTGCTCACTCTACTGCTCAATGCGGCTCAACTGACCGGTGTTCCAGGAATCGGGCGTTCGATCTTGCTGCCGTTGGTGGTGATGGTGGCGTTTGCTGTGCTCGGTGCAGTGGACGATTGGGAGGGCATCCGTGGGCCGCGACGCGGCGAGGGTATGCGATCGCGCACGAAGTTCTTGATCCAGGTGGTGCTGGCTTTGGGGACCGCTTGGGCGCTGAGATATCTCCTACAGGTTCCCGAGTTGTACCTGCCGGGTTATCCGGGACAGATCGAACTAGGCGTGTTTTATGTGCCGATCGCAGCCTTTGTGATTGTTTCGATGGCCAATGCGATGAATTTTACGGATGGCTTGGATGGGTTGGCCGGCCTGATCGCCGCTACGGCGTTTGTCGCCTATGGCGGGATCGCCCTGGCTCAAGGGCAGATCTACGTGGCCCGTTTCTGTTTCGTGATGGTGGGCGCGCTGTTTGGCTTCTTGTGGTTTAATGTCCATCCAGCCATGTTGATTATGGGAGATACGGGATCGCAAGCCCTGGGTGCCGTCTTGACGGTGGTGGCGCTGATGACTGGCCACTGGGCGCTGTTGCCGATTATCGCCATCATCCCCTTTAGCGAAATGGTGAGCGTGGTGATTCAGATTTTGTACTTTCGAGCCACGAAAGGTCGTCGTTTTTTTAAGATGGCACCCCTTCACTTGCACTTTGAATTGCTCGGTTGGAGCGAGACGCAAGTGGTGCAGCGTTTCTGGTTGATTGGGTTGTTAGGCGCCATGATCGGCGTAGGATTGGCGCTGGTGTGATGGAGATGGGTGTGTTATGAGCGATTGGGCAGGAAAGCGGGTTTTGATCTTGGGAGCGGCACGGCAAGGCCAATCGTTGGCGCGCTGGTTGGCGCGCCATGGGGCGCGCGTCACGCTCAACGATCTTCGCCCACTGGACGATATGCGCGCCGCCCAGGCCGCCTTGGCCGACGTGGATGTGGACTGGGTGTTGGGAGGTCATCCACCGGAGCTGCTGGACCGGGCCGATGTGCTTTGCTTGTCCGGCGGAATTCCTCTCACGCTGCCCATCGTACAAGAAGCCCAACGACGTGGTATCCCGCTTTCCAACGATACGCAGGTGTTTTTGGAGGTGGTTCCTTGTATGACCATCGGCATCACCGGTTCGGCCGGCAAGACCACCACCACTAGCCTGGTAGGCGAGATGGCCCGCTGCGCTTTTGCCGACCGCGCCGGCCTAGCTCGGGCGGCCAAATCATTGGCTGCTGGTCCTAAAAAAGGGCCAGGCACTCTCTCGACAGGCCCTCGCGTGTTTGTAGGCGGCAACATCGGCGATCCCTTGATCAACTACGTTGACGAGATGCAGCCGGGCGATCTGGCCGTGCTGGAGATCTCCAGCTTTCAGCTTGAGCAGATGACGCGTTCCACCGACATCGCTGCTCTTTTGAACATCACTCCCAATCATCTGGATCGGCATGGCACCATGGAAGCCTATGTGGCGGCCAAAGCGCGCATTTTGGATTTTCAAGAGGAGAACAGCTTGGCTGTGCTCGGCCGAGATAACGAAGTGAGTTGGGGATTGCGCCATCGGGTGCGCGGCAAGTTGTTAGCCTTTAGCCTCTCGCCCTTGGAGGAGGATTTGGACGGCGCGTATCTCGATCACGGTCTGTTAGCTCTGCGGGAGGGGTTTGCGTATATACCGCTCTTGCCGCGTAAGAAGGTGCCATTGCGCGGAGATCACAATGTGCTGAATGTGCTGGCGGCGTTTGCCATTGGCTACGCAGCCGGCTTCTCACTGGATGCGATGTTGACTGCGGTTGAGACGTTTCGCGGCGTGCCCCATCGCTTGGAGTTGGTGCGCGAGTGGCGAGGCGTCTGTTGGTACAACGATTCGATCGCCACCACGCCAGAGCGGACGATTGCCGCCATTCGTTCGTTTAACGAGCCGATCGTGCTCTTGCTGGGCGGGCGAGATAAGAAGTTGCCTTGGGATGAACTGGTCGAGTTGGTGCATCGCCGCGTGGAGCATGTGATTCTGTTTGGGGAGGCGGCCGAGCTGATCGAGGCCGCGCTCGGCCCGAAGTCTGGGGTGACGCGCACTCAGATCCGTTGTTCTGGGCTGCGCGAGGCGGTGGAGCAGGCGGCCCGGGTGGCCGAGCCCGGTTCGGTGGTCTTGCTTTCGCCGGGCTGTACCAGTTTCGATGAGTTTCGCGATTTTGCTGAACGTGGAGAACGGTTTAAACAATGGGTACAGGAATTGTCGTGACCCCCGTCGCTTCTGTTGAGCCGACGGCCGGCCGCAAGGTGGATATGCCGTTTTTGTTGGCGTTGATCGGCTTGCTGGTCTTCGGCTTGATCATCCTGTTCTCGGCCTCTTGGGATTTCTCGCTAGAAGTGATGGGGCGCGAGCCGATGTATATGTTCAAGCGGCAGTTGCTGTGGTTGGCGATCGGCTCGGTGGGAACGGCGGTGCTCTCGCGCTTTGATTATCACCATTGGAGCCGTTTGATCGTGCCGGTGACAGCGGTGACCCTGGTGTTGCTGGTCGGTGTCCTGTTGATGAAGGAGATTCGCTTCGGGGCGAAGCGAGCGTTTTTTGATGGCTCGGTACAGCCTTCGGAGTTGGCCAAGTTGGTCAGTATTATTTATCTCTCGGTGTGGTTGTATTCCAAACGGGCGATGTTGAATGTGTTTAGCCTGGGCTTTTTGCCGTTGAGCGTTATTCTGGGTCTGTTTGGTGGTTTGATCTTCTTGCAGCCTGATTTGAGCGCCGCCGGTACGGTGTTCTTGATGGGCGGTTTGTTGTTCTTCTTGGCCGGCGGCGATCTCAGGCAGATTCTGGTCATGCTGGGCGTTACGTTGCTGATCGGCTGGATTGTGGTGCAGTTGAACGCCACCGGCCAGCAGCGAGTTGAAGAGTTCTTGCTCAGCTTGAAGGATCCGACCCAGGCTTCGTATCACTTGTCGCGCTCCTTCGAGGCGATTGTGGGGGGTGGACTGTTTGGCCGTGGTCTGGGGCAATCGCTCAGCAAGTTCACCGGTTTGCCCCTGCCACCAACCGATAGCATTTTTGCCGTGGTGGTAGAAGAGCTAGGGGTGCTGGGTGCAACCGTTTTGATGGGGTTGTATGGCCTGTTGATCTGGCGTGGGCTGGTGATCGCCCGCCGGGCGCCGGATATGTTGGGGACGCTCTTGGCAACTGGCTTGGTGATCTGGATCGGCCTGGAGGCGTTGATCAACATGGCGGTGATGGTCGGCCTGTTGCCCTTCGCCGGAAACGCTTTGCCGTTCGTGAGCGCTGGCGGCTCGAATTTGACGGTGATGTTGGCGGCGGTCGGGATTGTGATGAATGTCTCTCGCCAGCAAGGGCAGGCGAGAGCCGACGAAGACGATAGGAGGTCTTTCGGTGCGATTGTTGATTTGCGCGGGTGGAACCGGCGGCGGCGTGTATCCCGCTCTCGCCGCGCTCGAGGCGCTGCGTGAGTATCGACCGACCGTGGATGTTCTGTGGGTGGGCGGAGAAGGTGGCATGGAGGCGGCGTTGGTGACTCGCCAGGGCATTCCGTTCCAGACCATTCCGGCCGCCGGCCTGCACGGCGTGGGTTGGCGCGCTCTGCCGCACAATCTGGTCCGTTTGCTGCGCGGATATCTGGCCTCGCGACGCATTCTGTGGGCGTTTCAGCCAGATGTGCTGTTCTTTACCGGGGGTTATCTGGCCGGCCCGATGGCTTTGGCGGGGCGTCACCTTCCTATTTTGCTCTATGTGCCCGATCTGGAGCCAGCGCTAGCGGCCAAGCTAGTGGCCCGCTTTGCCGATCGCATCGCCGTCACGCTTTCGGCCTCGCAGCGGTATTTTTGGCCTGGCGCCCCGCTGGTGGAGACCGGGTATCCGGTTCGGGCCGGCCTGACGACCTGGAGCCGCGAAGCGGCCCGCGCCCGCCTGGGGTTGGTCGGCGAGCGGCCTGTGCTGTTGGTCACCGGCGGCAGCCGCGGGGCTCGTTCGATTAATCAAGCGGTCTTTCGCAATCTGGCGGCGCTGTTAGAAGTGGCGCAGGTGATCCACGTGACCGGTGAATTGGATTGGCCGATGGCCCAACAGGCGGCGCTGGAACTGCCGGCGGAGCAGCGTCAGGGATATCGGCCCTTCCCCTATCTGCATGAGGAGATAGGGGCAGCCTTGGCAGCCGCCGATCTGGTGGTCTCGCGGGCCGGCGCTTCTGTCCTGGGCGAGTATCCGCTCTTTGGGTTGCCAGCCATCTTGGCGCCCTATCCCCATGCTTGGCGCTATCAAAGGGTAAACGCCGATTATCTGGCCGCTCACGGCGCAGCGATTGTGCTGGAAGACCACATCCTGACAGCGGAGCTTTTGGCAACCGTTAAGGCCATCTTGAGTGCGCCGGCCAAGCGCCAGGCCATGAGTGCCGCCATGCGTGCTCTAGCTCGTCCCGATGCAGCCCAACGCCTGGCGCAGCAGCTCATGGCGTTGGCTGAGGAGGCGCAGCTATGTTGATCAGCTTGCACTATGTCTTCTGGATTTTTGTGGCGTTCTTTGCCGTGATCGGATATTTTCGTGGCTGGGCCAAAGAACTGCTGGTCGGGTTTGCTGTGATCGTGGCGTTGGCGTTGAACTACTTGTTGCAAACCTATGTTCCCATTGTAAAAGGACTCCCACAGAGCGATCCGGAGTCTTTCTTTTGGCTGCGCGTGATCGTCTTAGTCACCTTGACGTTCTTTGGCTATCAAACGGTGATCAGCGTGGCGCGCTTTCAGGCAGCCTCGCGGCGCGAGCGATTGCAAGATGCTCTGTTTGGCATGGTGTTGGGCGCCTTCAACGGTTATCTGATCTTCGGCACGGTGTGGGTCTATTGGGCTGAATCCGGCTATGTGGGCGATATTGTGCGCGCCGGCCCGCCGGCGCTCCAACAGCTCACTGAAAATATGCTCAAATACATGCCGCCCAACTTCATTGGCATCCCCGGTGTTTATTTTGCCGTCATTGTCGTGTTGGTTTTCATCTTGGTTGTATACGTATGAGACAGCAACCTCCAAGCGGATTGGCGCTATGACTCACGTTCACTTCATCGGCATCGGCGGAACAGGCTTATCGGCCATCGCACGGCTCTTGCTGGAGATGGGCTACACCATCTCTGGTTCCGACCGCGTCCTCTCGCCGTTTGCTGCCCAACTGCAGGCCGATGGCGCCCACATCTTTGTCGGGCATCACCCCCAGCATGTGGTTGGGGCCGATTGGGTGGTGCGCTCCTCAGCAGTTCCGGAAGACAACCCCGAGGTGCGCGCTGCTCAGGCGCTTGGCATCCCCGTCTATAAACGAGCCGACTTCTTGGGACACCTGATGGAAGGTCGGCTTGGCATCGCCGTGGCCGGCACCCACGGCAAGACCACTACCACCGGCATGATCGCCTGGCTATTGTTTGCCCTAGGCCGCGATCCTTCCTTCATTCTCGGCTCTACGCTGATCAATCTGAAGACCAACGCCCGCGCCGGCCGGGGCCGGCCCTTCGTGATCGAGGCCGATGAATACGATCGCATGTTCCTCGGCCTGAAGCCGTTCTATACCGTGGTGACCAACGTCGAACACGATCATCCCGATTGTTATCCTACCTTCGAAGACCTGTATGCCGCCTTTCAGGCTTTCATCGCCCTGACGCCTGCCGACGGCGCTGTGATCGCCTGCTTGGACGATCCGGCGGCCAACACCCTGGCGGTGCAAGCGCGCCGAGAGGGCCAGACGGTGGTGGGCTACGGCCTGCAAGGCGACCAGACGTTGCATACCCCCTATTTCAGCCTGGCGCGCGCCCTGCGCCCCAACCAGCGCGGCGGGTTTGACTTTGAAGCCGTTTCGAATCTGTTTCCAGAGACAGATGCTGTTTTGGTTTCGTTACAGCTCCCAGGCCGGCACAACGTGCAAAACGCACTGGCGGCCCTGGCGGTGGCCGGCCTGATGGGCTTGCCGCCGCGCAAAGCGGCCGAGGCCTTGGGGGAATTTCGTGGGACGGGGCGCCGCTTCGAGGTGTTGGGCAAAGTCAACGGCATTGTCGTCGTCAACGATTACGGCCATCACCCGACCGAGATCCGAGCCACCCTAGCCGCAGCTCGCGATCGCTACCCCGGACAACGCCTGTGGGCCGTTTGGCAGCCTCACACCTACTCGCGCACCCAGGCCCTGTTCGATCAATTCGTGCAGGCGTTCGATCAGGCCGATCACGTGATCGTGACCGAAGTCTACGCGTCACGCGAGGCGAAACAGGATTTTACTGCCGCCGAGGTGGTCAGCTCGATGCATCATCCCGCTGCTCGATTCCTACCGGACCTCGAGCAGGCGGCGCGCCACCTCCTCGATCACCTCCGCCCGGGCGACGTGATGATCGTCTTCTCGGCCGGCGACGCCGATCGTATTGCCGAGCAAGTCTATGCCGGCTTGATGGCTCTTTCTTCCGATCGAAAGGAGGACGTATGACCAAAAAACAAACGGTGCGCCGTTTCGAAAACGACACCTTAGCCCTGCCGCCCCTGCATATGGTGCTGGTGCACGCTGGAACACAACATCGCGTCGCCTGGGTCAAAAAGAGCGCCGCCTCAGGCCAGACCTGGAACGGCTTGGATCGGCGCCGAGTGGTGTTGCGCCTGATCGAACACCTCTCGCAAAAGGAGTGATAGCGAGACCATCATGGATTGGCTGCCTGCTCTGCGCGCTCGCTTTGCAGACCGGTTGCAAGAGAACGTGATCTTGGCGCCGTTCACTTCGGCGCGCATTGGCGGGCCGGCAGATGCCTTGATCGTCGCCCGCTCAGCCGATGAGCTGGCCGAAGTAGTGCGGGTCGTGTGGGAGCTGGGCGCGCCCTATTCGATCCTGGGCGGGGGGTCGAACGTGTTGATCAGCGATCGCGGCGTGCGCGGGGTGGTCATTCTCAACCGGGCCAAGGCGATGCGCCTTGAGCCGGCCGATCCGCCTTGGGTGTGGGCTGAATCGGGCGTCACGCTCAGCAACCTGGCCCATCGTTGTGCTGCTATGGGGTTTGCTGGCCTAGAATGGGCAGCCACCGTGCCCGGCACCGTGGGCGGCGCCGTGTACGGCAACGCCGGCGCCTTCGGCGGCGATATGGCTGGCAACCTGCTCCGAGCCGACCTGCTCACCGAGAGCGGGCGCGCCTGGTGGTCAGTGGAGCAGATGGGCTATAGCTATCGCTCCAGTGCGCTCAAGCGCGGCGAAGCGCGAGCGGTGGTGCTCGCTGCCGAGTTGCGCCTGCAGCTGGCCTCACCCGACCAAGTGGCTGCCGCCATCGCAACCTTTGTGGAACGTCGCAAGGCCACCCAGCCGCCCGGGGCCAGCATGGGATCCATGTTCAAAAACCCTCCCGGCGACTACGCCGGCCGGCTGATCGATGTCGTCGGCCTGAAAGGGACGCGCATCGGCAACGCTGAGATCAGCCCTGTGCATGCCAACTTTTTCATCAACCACGGCCAAGCTCGGGCCGAAGACGTGCGGGCCCTGATTCAACTGGCCCAGCAAACTGTGGCTGAGCGCTTTGGCATCCACCTTGAACTCGAAGTGGAGTTGATCGGTGACTGGTGAATCCTCTTCCTCTCGACTGCGGGTAGCTGTCCTGTTCGGCGGTCGTTCAGGCGAGCACGAGATCTCGCTGCTCTCGGCGCGCTCGGTGATGGCCGCTCTCGACCCGGCCAAATACGAAATTCTGCCCGTAGGGATCACTCATCAGGGCGATTGGGTGGTCGGCGAGAACGTGCTCGACGCCCTGGAGCAGAACCGTCTCGAGGGGCTGGAGCCGGCCTTCATCTTCCCTGAACCGAACCGTCCTGGTCTCTATGTGCTGCGCGATGGTCAAGCTGTGAAGATAGCCGATGTGGACATGTATTTCCCGGTCCTGCACGGCACCTTCGGCGAAGATGGGACGATCCAAGGGCTGTTTGAACTGGCCGATGTGGCCTACGTAGGTGCCGGCGTGCTTGGCTCCTCGCTCGGCATGGACAAAGGCGTCTTCAAGGACGTGATGCGCGCCAACGACATTCCGGTGGTGGACTGGATCATCCTGCGTCGCTCGGAGATCGAAAAAGACCTCCCCGCCGCTGTACAGCGTGCCGAAGCCTTGGGGCCTTATCCCTTGTTCACCAAGCCGGCCAACCTGGGCTCTTCAGTAGGGGTGACCAAGTGCAAATCCCGCGCTGATCTGATCGAGGGACTCAAACAAGCCGCCGCCTTTGACCGGCGCATCCTGGTGGAGCGCGGGGTGGAGGGCGCGCGCGAGATCGAAGTCAGCGTGTTAGGCAACGATGATCCCATCGCCTCAGTGTGTGGCGAGATCCTACCCAGCCGTGAGTTTTACTCCTACGAAGCCAAATATCTAGACGGCACCAGCGGCTTGATCATCCCAGCCGAGATCCCGCTGGAGACTGCCGAGCGCATTCGCGAACTGGCCGTGCGCGCCTACAAGGCCATCGATTGTGCCGGCATGGCGCGCGCCGATTTCTTCCTTGAACGGAACACCGGCCAGGTGTTTCTAAACGAACTAAACACCATCCCCGGCTTTACTCGGATCAGCATGTATCCCAAACTATGGAATGCGAGCGGCATCTTGTATCCCGAGTTGGTAGATCGCCTGATCCAACTAGCGCTAGAGCGCAAAGCCGAGCGCGATGTCACCGTTCGAGAGTATCGGAGGGGCGAGTGAGTCGTCAATCCAAGGTCACGCGTGCCGAACGGGTGCGGGAACGACGGAAGAAAGACAGCCGGCGCCACCTGGCGCACGGGCCGACGCGCCTTCCTACGGCTCCCTTCCTAACCCCGCGCGGGGTGACTCTGGAAGCCTCGATGCGTCGTTCACCCCCCACAAAGCACTCTATGCGGCGCTATCAGGCGGCGGTGGCCCTGGACGATCGAGCGTCGTGGCGGGCAGCCGATCTGCCGCAAGTGCGCTTTTTTGGCTGGCGTATGCTCTCGTTTCTGCTTTTGGCGGTATTGATGGGAGCAGCATATTGGGCCTGGACGCACCCCCAATTTCATGTTGTCCAGATAACGCTGGTCGGTGCTCGCATGGTGAGCGCAGAGGAGGTTCAGACCGTCTTGCGCCTGCAGGGAATGTCGATCTTCCTGGTCCAGCCGGCCCAGGCGGTGAACGCCCTGCGCGCCCACTTTCCTGAATTTCAGGCGGCCTCGGTCTCGGTGGCCTGGCCGAATCGAGTGATTGTGTCTGTGCACGAGCGAGCGCCCGTGATCCGTTGGGAGCAAGACGGAGCCTATGCCTGGATAGACGCCCAGGGCGTGATCTTTCGCCCGCGGGGCGAAGTGGACGGCCTGATCGTGGTGAGAGCGTCTGGCAGGCCGCCGGCCGGCCCGAGGTCTAACCAAGACCCGTGGAGCCCCACGCCGTTCCTGGCTTCCCATCTAGTGGAGGCCGTCCGCTTGCTGGCGCCCCACGTCCCGGCCGATTTCACCTTGCTGTACGATCCCAAGTACGGCTTAGGATGGGCCGATCGACGCGGGTGGACGGTCTGGTTTGGCGAGCGGCCCGATCAGATCGAGATGCAATTGCGCGTCTACGCTGCGCTGGTGGATTCCATTTTGCAGCGCGGTATCCTTCCTTCGTTGATTAATATGACGCATCCGAGCGCTCCATACTACCGGATAGGTCAATGATTATGGACGAGATCGTCGTAGGGATCGACGTTGGCACGACCAAGATTTGCACCCTGGTCGGTCGGGTGGAGGGAGAGCACACGATTCGGGTATTGGGTGTGGGCATTGAACCGTCGGAGGGGATCAAGAAAGGCAACATTGTGGACTTGAACGCTGCTTCTCAGGCCATCCGCCGTTCGGTGCAGCGCGCCGAGCAAACCTCTGGCCTAGAGATCGCCAGCGCTCTGGTCAGTTTGGCCGGCGCACACGTCTCTTCGGTCAACAGCCGCGGCATGACCGCGATCGCCGGCGGCGTGGTGGATGAGATGGATGTGTATAACGCTCTGGATGGAGCGCGCGCCATCGCCATTCCACCCGATCGAGAGATCATCCACGTCATTCAACGGGGATTCGCCATTGACGGCCAAGAAGGGATTCGCCGCCCGATTGGCATGCATGGCTATAAGCTGGAAGTGGAAGCCCACATCATCACCGCCTCGGCTGCTACAGTGGATAACTTGCGCCGCTGTGTGCACGAGGCCGGGGTGCAAGAGATGCAGTTCGTGCTCAACCCGCTGGCGGCTGGCGAAGTGACCTTGACCGACCAAGAGCGTGAGATGGGCGTGGCTGTGTGCGATATTGGCGGTGGAACAACCGATCTGGCGCTCTACGTAGATGGCGCAGTGTGGCATACCATGGTATTGGCGGTGGGAGGCAATCACATCACTCAAGACATTTCCCATGGCCTGCGTTTGCCGTTGGTGCAGGCTGAAGAAGTCAAGAAACAACAAGGGCACGCCATCCGTAGCGCTGTAGGACCAGAAGAGTATTTCACCGTTCAGCCGTTTGGCGAGGATCGTCCGATCCAGGTGAGCCGTTATGACCTGGCGCACATTATCGAAGCGCGCGTGACCGAGATCTTTGAACTGATCCATCAGGAAATCAAACGTTCTGGCTACGATGGTCTGCTGCCGGCCGGCTTGGTGTTGACTGGCGGGACTGCCTTGCTGCCCGGCATTCGGCAGCTGGCCTCCGAGGTGCTGGGATTGCCAGTGCGCACCGCCCAGCCCGAGTCGCTGTTGGGCATGGTGGATCGTCTGCATTCCCCAGCGTTTTCGACCAGCGTAGGATTGCTCTATTGGGGCCTGCATCTTGCCCAGCGCGGAGCGGTATCGGCAGGCGGGCGTAGGCGCCGCAGGGGAGAGCCAACGCTGCTCGATCATCTCAAAGATTGGTTCAAGCGACTGCTACCTTAAGCGATTTCATCATCTTGACGAAAGGAGATATTACATGGACGCAACCAAACCTTCCCGACCTTCTGCTCCCGAGTCCTTTGCCCGCATCAAGGTCATCGGCGTGGGCGGTGGCGGTTCCAATGCCGTCAATCGCATGCTAGAGCAGGGCATTCAAGGTGTGGAATTCATTGCGGTCAACACCGATGCCCAAGCCCTGATGCTCTCCAAAGCGCCAACCCGTGTACGGCTGGGTGAAAAGCTAACTCGCGGCCTGGGGGCCGGCGGCAACCCAGAGATCGGACGCAAAGCAGCCGAAGAGAGCGTGGATGAGCTATACAACGTGCTCAAAGGCTCCGATATGGTGTTTGTGACTGCCGGCATGGGCGGCGGAACCGGAACCGGCGCAGCTCCGATCGTGGCCCAGATCGCCAAAGAGTCCGGCGCACTGACCATCGGCGTGGTGACTCGTCCCTTTACCTTCGAGGGCATGAAACGCGCCCAAGCGGCCGAGCAGGGCATCGCCAAACTAAAAGAGCACGCCGACACCTTGATCGTCATTCCCAATGATCGCTTGTTGCAGCTGGCCGATAAACGCGTGAGCCTGCAAGATGCCTTCCGCATGGCCGATGAGGTGTTGCACCAAGGCATTCAGGGCATCTCAGAGTTGATCACCACCCCCGGTCTGATCAATCTGGACTTTGCCGACGTGCGCGCCATCATGGCCGAAGGTGGCGCGGCCCTGATGGCGGTAGGCTATGGCAGCGGCGACGAACGGGCGCGCAAGGCAGCCGAACAGGCCATCTCCAGCCAGTTGTTGGACATCACCATTGACGGTGCGCGCGGCGTCTTGTTCAACATCACCGGCGGTCCCAATCTGACCCTGTTTGAAGTCAACCAAGCGGCGGCCATCATCCGCGAGACGGCTCATCCCGATGTGAACCTGATCTTCGGCGCGGTGATTGACCCCAACATGGGAGATGAAGTGCGGATCACGGTCATTGCAACCGGATTTGAGCGCACCGGTCTCCCTCGACGGATCCTCGAACGGCCGGCTCCGACGCGTCGCCCTGAGCCGACCTCACCCGGCGCGCATTTCATACGCCCCGTCGAAAAGGCCAACGTCGATGCAACTCTTGAATCCAAGCCGACGCCTCCGCCTCTAGCCTCCTTCGGCAACGACGACCTGGACATCCCGACCTTCTTGCGCCGGCGGCGCTGATCCCTGGCGCCAAACAACAAATCTTCAAAGTTCGTCGATGGGCTCAGCCATTGGCCTCTCCCAGGCAATTTGCTATGCCGAGCCAAGCTCCATTTCCATGTTAGAATTGCGGCATGGGAACCGAACGTTTTCTCAAATCGCCGCATCATGACTCCTACCGTCTGCACCGTCGCCAGTGGTGGCTACAGATCGTGCTGCCCCTGCTGATCGGTGCGCTGATCCTGGTCGTTGCCGTGGTGGGGATCGCTCGCGCGGCTTTTCAGCCCAGCGGAGATGCTGAGCGCTGGGCAGCCGTGGCCACAATGTGGCTCTTAGCGCCTCTGCTTCTGATCGGGCTCCTGAAAATTCCGGTCTTGATTGCTGTGATTTACGGCTTGGCGCGTTTGCTGGCGATTCTTCCCAGGTATACTGGTCAGGCTCAGCGGCTGGTGCGACAAGCAGCGCAACGCGTGAAAGGTGGAGCTGATGCTTCGGTCAAGCCGGTATTTGCCTTGGAAAGCTTTCTAGGGTCGCTTCGGCGCTTGTTGCGATGGCGATGAGGACATTTCTGGATACCGAACAGGAGTGGAAGCAAGTATGGAAAACAAAGGGAAGACACTGATCTTTGGCGCTTTGATCGGCGCAGCCACTGGTCTGTTGGCGGCCTGGTTGTTCACCCAGCGCGCCGAGAAAGAGAATCGCTCCACGGCGCTGACCGTGGGTGAGGGGTTAAAGCTTGGCCTGTTGGTGTTGGGCCTGCTGCGGGCGATTGCATCCTTGCGCGACGAGAAGTAAACTTGGCCTTGAGAAGATGTAGCGGCTAGCCGAGGTGCTCCCTCGGTTTTTTGTTTTGTTCTTCAAGATTCATTGGCGGTTTTCGCCGCCACCGCCATCGTCTACCAAAGCCTGGTTTTGAACATATTTGTGTCTTTGTGGCGGGTTGCTATGGGAACTTTTCAAAATTGTTAGGAGAGAGCCTGCGTTATTTAAGGTATAGTAGTTTTGCAGATTTTACATTCGAGACGGTTTTACCGCATTTTTGAAGTGTTCACCCACCATATCTGGTGGTTTGAGATTTTGCATCCGGCAAATCTGGCCGATTTGTAAAAAGTGCAAAACTACCGCCGAGTTGTCTTTCCAGGCGTCTCGTCCCTGCTTGCGAATGGCTCGTAGGTTCTCATCTCATTTCATTTTGTTGCTGAAGGATGCTGTCATGGCCGATCGAAATGTTCGCTCTTGGTTTCGAAAAGGGTTGGATCAGGGTCTTTCGTCCGGCGACCTGGCAGATGCGTTTTATCGTAGGTTGTTCGAGAACCACCTGCTGCCGATGGGGATCTATGATGCAAAAACGCTCCACTTCCTAGATGTCAATCAGGCAGCGGTAGAAGCCTATGGCTATTTGCGCCAGGAATGGCTGGAGATGAGGCTTGCAGATATTTGTCTGGAGCAGGATGCCAAGCATCTGCTGAGAGAATTGCGCGCTCAAGGCTCTTCTCACTATGCCGGCAAGGTGCGCCACCGCCGTAAGGATGGCCAGATCATCGAGGTTGAGATGACCTTGCAGGTGCTGGAGGTTGAGAAACGCAGGGTGGGATTGATGACCATTCGCAAATTGGAGAGAGAGAGGGAAGGATTGTCAGACCTCTTATCGGTCGCCTTAGAAGCCTTGGCCGATCCTGTGATCATTACGGATGCAAAGGGGTATATTGAATGGGTCAATTCGGCGTTCCTAGAATTGAACGACTATCGTCTAGACGAGGTGCTCGGCAAGCGACCGGCTGATCTGGTTAAGTCCGGTCGACAAAATCCAGAGTTCTACCAACAGATGTGGCGGGCGATTTTGAGTTGGGAGGCGTGGCGGGGGGAGCTGATCAACCGCCGTCAGGATGGAACCTTGTATTGGGTCGAGATGACCATCACACCGATCGTGGATGCCGGCGGGAAGGTGGTGCACTTTGTAGCGGTTCAACAAGAGATCACCCAGCGCAAACAAGCGGAGCAGGCCCTTCGTGAGAGCGAGGAACGCTATCGGAAGTTGATTGACCAGCTCCCTGGCGTTGTGTATCTGGATGTATTGGACGGCAAGGGGACCACTTTGTTTGTCAGCTCTCAGATTACGTCGCTGCTTGGGGTGTCGATGGAGGAGTGGTTGCAGGGTGATCTCTCGTTGTGGCTGAGTCTGATCCATCCGGAAGATCGCCAGCGGGTGAGAGAAACTTATTTTCGGGCGTATGAAACTGGTCAACCCTGCAACCTTGAGTACCGCGTGATCACGCGCGATGGTCGTCTGCTGTGGATCCAGGAAGAAGAACGCATTTTGCACACAGAAAGAGGTGAGATCCTGCTTCAGGGAGTGATGTTCGATGTCACGGATCGCAAACGGGCCGAAGAGCAATATCGTTTGCTCTTCGAGAGAGCTATCGAGGGAATTTATCAATCCACGCCGGAGGGACGTTTCTTGGTTGTCAATCCGGCTCTAGCGCGCATGTTGGGGTATGACTCGCCGCAGGACTTGACTCAATCGGTGGACAATATAGCGCTTCAAGTGTACGTCAACCCGGCACAGCGTCAGGAGTTTGTGCGTTTGCTCGAGGAAAGGGGGGAGGTGAGAGGCTATGAGTATCAGGCGCGCCGCAAGGACGGTTCAACGCTATGGGTTTCAGAGAATGCTCGTCTGGTCCGCGGGCCAGATGGAAAGGTCTGGTACTACGAGGGCAACGTTCAGGACATCACCGAACGAAAGCAGGCCGAAGCGCAGCGCGAACGATTGTTGCAGATACTCGAGCTCAGTCTCAACGAGATTTATACCTTTGACCGTACCACGCTGCGGTTTGAGTACGTCAACCGCAGCGCACAGGCAAATCTGGGTTACAGCTTGGATCAATTGCGTCACATGACGCCCATAGACATTAAGCCGTGCTTCGACGAGAAATCTTTTCGGGAATTGCTTCGCCCGTTGGAGGAAGGTCAGCAAAAGCTGGTGGTTTTTGAAACTGTGCATCGCCGCGCCGATGGAAGCGAGTATCCGGTGGAGGTGCATGTTCAGTTGCTCAGTCAGGAAGAGCCGGTCTACTTGGCGGTGATCTTCGACATTACCGAGCGTAAGAAGGCGGAGCAGGCCTTGCAAGAAAGGGATCGCTTGCTGCGGGAAGCGCAGAGGATTGCCGGCCTGGGGAGCTATATGTTGGATATTCCTTCGGGTATCTGGCAAAGCTCTGAGATGTTGGATCGCATCTTCGGCATTGACGAATCCTATCCGCACTCGGTACAGGGGTGGCTAGAGCTGGTTCATCCAGAAGATCGGGAGCGCATGGCGCGTTACTTCCAAGAAGAAGTGCTTGGAAAAGGACAGTCGTTTGACCAGCAGTATCGCATTCTACCGGCAAACGATCGGCAAGAGCGTTGGGTACATGGCCTGGGACAGTTGGAATTTGACTCTGCCGGCCGGCCCGTAAAAATGTATGGCACCATTCAGGATATCACCGAGCGCAAGCGCTATGAGCGGGAGCTTGAAGCCCAAGTGATATTGGCCCAAGCTCTCGGTGAGACTTGGGAAGTGGAGCCGTTGCTGGAATATTTGCTGAATGCCGCCTGTCATGCTGTGCCGGTAGCGGAGAAAGGAAGCGTCCTGTTGTGTGAGGCGAATGGCCAATTGCGTATTCGCGCCTTGAAGGGCTACTACGATCCTCGTCTGCGCAATTTTGCCTTTGCCAGCAATTCAGGATATGCGGCGCGAGTCGCTCGATTGCGTCAACCAATGATCGTCTCAGATGCGCGCGCCGATCCGGAGATCCGTTACGATGGAGAGATCGAAGAAGCGCGCCAGATCTTCAGCGCCATTGCTGTGCCGTTGATGATCGGCGAGCGTTTGATCGGGGTCATGAGCTTGGACTCAACCAAGCGAGCAGCCTTTTCGCAAGAAGACCTGAAGACTTTGAATTCGTTTGCGACATTGGCAGCGCTGATCTTGGAGCGCGCTCAATTGTTCGAGGAGGCTCGCCGTCGCTTGATCGAGCTGGAAATGCTCTATGAGAGTGGCTTGGCGTTGAGCCAACTGCTCACCCCTAAGGAGATCGGCCAGAAACTGATCGAATTGCTGGCCCAAAAGATGGACTGGCATCACACTGCCGTTCGACTTTACCATCCAGAGAGCGATTCTTTTGAGCTTCTGGCCTTTAATCAACCTGGCTTAGAGACGGCAGCCGATTGGAAGGCTACAGAACAACTGTTTCGGACAAAAGTCTCTCGGCCGAACCAAGGCTTGAGCGGCTGGGCGTTTCAACAGGGCCGGGTGATTCGTTTGGGAGAGGTGAGCGACGACCCTCACTATGTGGAGACCTTTCCCGGAGTTCGATCAGGATTGTACGTTCCTCTTCGGCTTGGCGATCAAAAATTGGGCGTGATCAGCATCGAGAACATCCAGCCAAATGCTTTTGATGAGGCGGATGAGCGCTTGGTGGCTACGCTGGCCAATCAAGCTGCCATCGCCCTGGAGAACGCTCGTTTGTTTGAGGAGATCCGTCAGCGAGCTTTTGAGCAAGAGGTGATCCATCGAGCCAGTCAAATGTTGCTGACAGCCCAGTTGGAGCCGAGTGCGGTGTATCAGGCCATCCATCAGGCGGTACTTCAGCTCATGCCGTGTGAGGCGTTTGTGATTGTCCTAAACGACGAAGAGAACGGCGATGAATATGAAGCGGTTTATCTGTATGACCGAGGAGTTCGCTATCCGCCGCAGCGTGTGCCAAAGGGTCAAGGGTTGAGCGGTAGGGTGATTTCAGCAGGACGTTCGTTGATCATTCACGATATGCTGGTTGAAGAGTTGCCAGGCCCACATTTTGGCTCCGAAGAGCCAGTTCGATCGATCTTGGCTGTTCCGCTGCGTAGGGGGGATCGAATCATTGGGATGATCTCTACCCAGTCGTATCTGCCGGGGGTGTTCACTGATCAACACCTTGTCCTGTTGGAGACTCTGGCGGCCCAGATGACGGTGGTCATCGAGAACGCACGCCTGTTTGATGAGACTCGCCGTCGTGTGCATGAATTGGAAATGATCAATCGCGTCTCGGTGGCCCTACGTGTCATTTCCACTCAGGACGAGATGTTGGCCGTGGTGCTCGAGGAAATCCTGTTCGCTTTGAATGCACCAAGCGGTTCGATCAATCTCCTCGATGAGAAGAATGGGGTGCTGCTTCCGAGTATTTCGCGCGGCTGGATCGCCGATCTCAGTGAGGGGCTAATTCGACCTGGGGAGGGGATGTGTTGGACAGTGCTTGAGCAAGGGGAACCGTACCTCTCTCAAGAATTTGCTAGCGATCCGTTGATACTGCCGCAGATAGCCGAGCGTTTGCCCAGGGGTTGGGGCGGCGCGTGTGTTCCTATTCACTCATTCGAGAAGATGCTCGGCGTGATAGTGATCGCCATTCCTAGTGAACGCAAGTTGACCAATAACGAGATACGTTTGTTGAGCACGTTGGCTGAGATGACTGGCAATGCGCTGCATCGCATGAGGCTTTATGAAAACACTAAACGTCGCGCCGAGGAATTTGCGCTGCTCTATGAGATCAACTTGGCTATTGCGCAACAGCATGACCTAACGTCTCTGCTGAACCTAATCGGCAACGCCGCTAGGGACTTGGCGCAAGCCGATGCCGGCGGCATCTATCTCTACGACTCTTCTCAGCAACAGCTTGAGATGGCGGCCTCCTCTCATCCGTCGGCGCCAATAGGGACGCGCTTGCGCTTGGGCGAGGGGTTGGCCGGCCTGGTAGCCCAGAGCCGCTCTCCCATGCGAGTGGACGATTATTCGGCGTGGGAGTATCGCAGCAAGGCCTACGAGAGGACTCCGATTCAGGCGGCGTTGCACGTGCCTATGCTCTTCGGTGGAGAGTTGATTGGGGTGTTGTGGGTGCATGAGTTGGATGATTCGCGTCGCGTCTTCTCCGATCGAGATGAGCATCTGCTCTCGCTATTAGCAACTCAGGCAGCGGCGGCGGTTCGTTCGGCGCGCCTGCGGATGGAGATCGAGCGCCGCTTGCAACATCTGCAGGCGCTGCGCGAAGTGGATCGGACGATTAGCGCTTCGTTTGACTTGCATATCATTTTGAACACGGTGTTGAATCATACGATTTTGCAGCTAGGAGTAGATGCTGCCGATGTTCTGCTGTTCAACCCTTTGCTGCACACGCTGACGTATGCCCATGGCTTGGGGTTTCGTACGCCGCTTATTGAGCGGACGTCCCTGCGGCTCGGAGAAGGAATGGCCGGCCAGGCGGCGCTTGAGCGCCGTGTCACGTTCGTTCCCGATTTTCAACAAGCCGGTTCGGGATATACTCGCTTTTCGTTGGTTGTGGAGGAGGGATTTCGAGCGTATTGCTGTGTGCCGCTGGTAAGCAAGGGCGATCTGAAAGGGGTGTTGGAAGTGTTTCATCGTTCTCCCTTGCCTGAGCAGCCGGGATGGTTGGACCTGTTGGAAACGTTGGCCCGCCAGGCGGCAATCGCCATTGATAACCTCCAGCTGTTTGAACGCATGCAGCGCAGCAACGCCGAACTCTTGATCGCCTATGAAGCCACACTCGAAGGCTGGTCGCGGGCCATAACGTTGCGCGATGAGGAAACCGAAGAGCACACTCGACGCGTGACCGATCTAACGGTGGCGCTGGCCCAAGCCGTAGGGCTGAGCGACGAGGAGATCGTGCACATTCGACGCGGGGCGCTGTTGCACGACATCGGCAAGATCGGCGTCCCCGACTCGATCTTGCGCAAACCCGGGCCGCTCACCGAAGGAGAGTGGGCGATCATGCGTCGTCATCCGAGCTGGGCGTATGAGATGTTACAGCCGATTGCCTATCTGCGGCGCGCGCTGGAAATCCCCTATTTGCATCATGAACGCTGGGATGGCAGTGGGTATCCCTTGGGGCTGCGGGGCGAGCAGATCCCGATTTCGGCCCGTATCTTTGCCGTGGTGGATATGTTCGATGCGCTTACCAGCGACCGGCCTTATCGAAAAGCATGGTCTAGGGAAGAAGCTCTGGAATACATCCGCCAACAGAGCGGTAAGGCGCTGGATCCCTACGTGGTGGATGTCTTCTTGCGGTTGATCGAACGCTGGGAATAGGAAGTGCGCCTCATCCCTTGATGCAAACCAACCCTTTCAAGTAAGCGCCTTCTGGGAAGGCCAGGGAGACCGGGTGATCGGCAGCTTGAAAGAGGTGCTCAACGATCTGGGCATCCACGCCGGCATCTAGGGCGGCGGCGGCAACGATTTTTTGGAACAAGGCGGCGTCAATTCCACCCGAGCAGGAGAAGGTGACCAGGATGCCGTCGGGACGGAGCAACTTGAAGGCCAATAGGTTGATGTCTTTGTAGGCCCGTGCCGCCCGCTCGGCCTGGGCAGAGGTGGGGGCAAACTTGGGCGGATCCAGGATGATCAGGTCAAACTGGCAGCCCTGATCGCGGAACTTGCGCAGGACATGGAAGAGATTGCCCTCCAGGATGGTGTGTCGATCGGCAGGGAGGCGGTTGAGGGCAAGGTGGTGACGGCAGAGGGCGAGAGCATCGGCGGAGGCGTCGACCGAGATCACGGAGGCAGCTCCGCCGGCCAGGGCATTTAGGGTGAATCCGCCTGTGTAGCAGAAGCCATCGAGCACCTCGCGTCCTTCTGCCAGGGTGCGCACGCGAGCCCGATTCGGGCGTTGATCCAGGTAGAAGCCGGTTTTGTGGCCGTGCGCCGGGTCCACCAGGTAGCGTAAGCCGTGTTCGATGATGGTGATCAAGGCGGTGGGAGCAGGGCCGCGTAGGGGGCCGGCCGCCGGTGGCAGGCCTTCTAGGGCGCGCACTTCGGCATCGGAGCGTTCGTAGAGGCGCGCCAGGCCGGTTTCTTCCAACAGGAGGTCGGCCAGGGTGGGTTTCCAGGCTTCGGAGCCAGCGGTGAGCGATTGAAGGACCAGCAGGTCGGCATAGCGATCCACGATCAGGCCGGGCAGGCCGTCTGACTCGGCGTGGATCAGACGGTAGGCGTTGGTGGAGGATTCGATCCTTAGCAGGGCGCGCCGGGCCAGGGCGGCTCGAATGCGGTTTCGGAAAAATTGGGCATCTACCGGCTCATCGTCAAAGGTCCAGACGCGAGCTCGGATTTGGGAGTGGGGGGAATAGGCGGCGCGGGCCAGGAATTGTCCTTCGGCGGAGAACACGTCCACAGTTTGGCCCGGGGCCGGCTGTCCTTCGATGCGTTGAATGGCTCCGGAGAAGATCCAGGGATGCCGACGGAGGAGGCTGCTTTCTCGACCGGGTTTTAGAACAATGCGCATGGGGTGTAGTATACCTATGAAATCTTGGTTTTCGGATAGAATTGACTGGACAAGGCGTTTCGCATCGTCCGATGTGCGTTCTGTGGGTGTTCTGTGCAACGTCGGTGTGTTTGAGGAGTTCCGGACGTCTCTATGAAGTCGTTCTCTCTCTTTCAGCGTTTGAAATGGAGCTTGGTGGTGGTGGGAATTCAGGGCTTGTATTTTCCGGCTAGCCATTTTTCCAACGGAGGGATCGCGCCAGCCCTGCCGTTTGAGCCGTTGCCGGTCTATCCGATCTGGGTGATTCCGTACTGTTTTGCCTATCTTTTCTGGGTGTTTGCGATTTACTGGTGGTTGTTCCGCTTGGAGACACGTTCGTTTTTGGCTGTCTTGGCTGGGGCGTTGTTGACTGTCTCATTGGGGGTCAGTGTCTTTTTTGCCTTTCCAACGTATGTGAAGCCGCCGGTGGTGACAGGGCACGACCTGTTTTCACAGCTGTTGCGCTTTGTGCAGGTCGCCGGCGGATCCTATGCGGCATTGCCTTCAGCTCACAATTATATGACCATGTTGATCGTCGCTTTTGCTGGGCGTTTTTATCCTAGGTATCGTTGGTTGTGGTGGGGGATTTTGCTGGCGATTGCGCTGTCGACGTTGTTTACTGGGCAGCATTATGCGTTGGATGTGGTTTTTGGGTTGATGCTGGGGTGGATCGGGTATCGGTTTGGTTTGTATTGGGTGAATCGCATTCCCTACGCAAGGCAGGTTTCTTCAGCGGGCAGGGGCTGAGCGGCTTAGGAAGGCGACCAAGGTCAGAAGCAACGCGCCGATTCCGACTAGAAGCGCAGAGCTGAGGGCCAGGGAGCGCGCTATTGGGGGGAATAGGGAGAGCAAGGCAGCGTGGATGGTGACGACCACGGGGGCCGGCGCCATTGCCGATAACGGTTGGAGCAGGTCTTTTATGAATCCTTCGGCCAGGGGAGGGAGCGCAACGGCCAGCGCCAGGCCGATTCCCCCGCCGAGCAGCAGGGCCCATCCCCAGGCCGTGAGTCGAGATGACCAGCGATGTGCCGATAGGGTCAGGGCGATCAGCAAGCCGATGGGCAGCAGAGGGCTCCAGCGCAGGAGGATTCGCAGTTGGCGCAAGCGATGAAGGGCGGCGGCCCAGGGCTCTTGGGGGGAGAGGATGATCGAGTCGGGCAGGGTTTCGATCAGCTGGAGCAGTTGGGGGCGCAGCGAGGCGTTGAGGAGAGGGAGCAGTTCGTCGGGAGGACGGCAGAGGGGCAGTTCGGCGGATGAGCCGAGCAGGCCGACAGCGGCGATCCGAAGCAGCTGTTCTAGGGAGCAGGCGGGAAGGGTGTTCAGGACGGCAAGCAAGACGCCTTCGCCGGCTGGGCCGGCCAGGTGAGCTTTGAGCGCAGTGAGCGGCAGGGAGATGGCCGGCTCGCTTCCGTTCAGGTGGGCGAAGAGGGAGCGAATGGCTTGTTCGGTGAGCTGACGGGCCAGGGGCTCCGGAAGGAGCAGGCGAAGGAAGGTCTCCATCTGCTCCTTGGGGAGGAAGGAAAGGATCGTTTGGCTTGTGCCAAAGTCCGAGGCTAACGTGCTGGCCAATAGCGTTGGTAGGTGAGCGTAAACCTGATGTTGCTCCAGGGCGTGGAGGAGCGGCTCAGGGCGAGCGAGAAGATGCTCTAGCTGGAAGGCCAGCAGGGCTGGGCCGAAGCTCAGGGCGAAGAGGAGAACGCCGATCGCGGTAAGCGCCGAGGGGCGAGGAGGTCGCTCGAGCCGGCTGAAGCGGGCTTGAGGTTTGGACATGAATCGCTTAGGCTTGGGCGAAGGTGTCGATCAGGAGTTTGAAGTTGCCGCCCACGGGGTAGAGGATCGGACAGGTGCAGCCACGTTTTTTGTATTCTTCTACTTTGGCCTTGGCTTCTTCGGGCGTGCCGGAAGCGGTGATGCGGTGGACCAGTTCATCGGGGACCAGATCTTTGGCTTTGAGGATCTGTTCTTTGGTGGCCGGCCAGCCCAGGATGGATTGAATTTCGTGCACCACTTCTTGAGAGACGCCGGAGGCTTTGGCGATATGAGGTTGTTGGGCCAGGTATTGGCAGAGGAGCATCTTGGTATCGTCCACCGCTTTGTCGTGGTCTTCGTTCACTGAGCAGACGATCAGTTGAGGGCGGTCGAATTGATCGAGAGTACGGCCAGATTTCTTGAGGCCTTTTTCGATGAATTCCATGGCTCGGTCGTTGTATTCGGGCGGCACGCAGTAGTTGAGGATCACGCCATCGGCAATCTCGCCGGTCAACTCCATCATTTGATCGCCGGTGGCGCCGATCATGATTGGGACGTTGCGCGGCTCGCGACGGCCGTGGACTACGTCTAGCTCTACGCCTTCGAGATGGTGGAATTCGCCGTGGAAGGTGACGCGTTCCATGCGCAGCAGGCGGCGCAAGACGTCCACGGTCTCGCGCATGGCCAGCAACGGTTTGCGGCGTTCGATGCCAACGTTACGGGCCAAGGGGTCCCACCAAGCGCCGATGCCGCAGATGATGCGGTTGGGGGCAAGGTCATCGAGGGTGAGGAAGGTGGCAGCCAGCAGGCCGATGTTACGCGTCCAGTTGTTGATGACGCCGGAGCCGACTTTGATGCGTTCGGTCACGGCGGCGTAAGCAGCCATGGGGACGATGGCGTCGCGCACTAGCCGCGACTCAGCCTGCCAGACGGCTTCAAAGCCGCGTTGTTCGGCATAGCGAACGTATTCGAGCCCATCGCGTAGGTCATGGGAGTCTTGAAGGTAGAGAGCAACGCGTTCCATAGGGGGTTCCTTTCGAGTAAGGGATAGGTGTGGAGAGAGAAAGGGATGGTAGGGCGTTGTAGGTGGTTAGCTTAGGCCCTGCAATCGTTCCCACATTTTGGGAGCCCGCTCGCGGGCCCGAGCGGCAATGCGTTCTTCGTCTAGGGTGAGGATGTGCTTGTTTTTCATCAGGATTTGTCCGCGGCAGACGGTGGTGTCTACTACGGCGTCTACTAGCCCGAAGATCAGGTGGCCGAGGAAGTTGTCTTCGGTGAGGGGTGTGGGAGGATGGTAGTCTAGGATAGCTAGGTCGGCCGGCCGGCCCGGGGCGATCTCGCCCAGGCGGAGGCCAAACAGACGTTCGGCGATCTCCGGGTTGTTGTATAGCAGCAGTTGGGGGGCTTCCACGAAGGCCACGCGCGGGTCGCGATTGGCTAAACGGTGGAGCAGGTAGGCGCTGCGCATTTGGGCCAGCATGTCGGAGGACATGCCGTCGGTTCCCAAGCCGACAAGCACGCCGCGTCGCAGCAGGTCCAGCAAGCGCGTGACACCCACGGCATTGTTCATGTTCGACTCGGGGTTGTGAACGACGATGGTGTTGGTCTCGGCTAGCACACCGATCTCGTCGTCGTCAATGTGGACGCAGTGGACGAAGATGGAGTGGGGACCGGTGACATTGAGTTTGTGCAGGCGATGGACGGTGGGCATGCCGTATTTGGCCAGGGAGTCTTCTCGATCGGCCAGGTCTTCGGCGACGTGGATGTGGCAGCCCAGGCCGGCGTCTTGGGCGATGCCGACGCAAGTTTCGATGGTTTCGTCGGAGAGGGTGAAGGAGGCATGGAGGCCCATCATGGCGGCAATCTGGCCATCGCCTGTGCCGATCTTCTTGATGAAGCGCTTGTTTTCGCGTATGCCCTCCCCTTTGATGTTGCGATCGGAGACTTCGTAGCATAGGCAGGCGCGCAGGCCGGCCTGACGCACTGCCTGCTCAATCAGGTCTAGAGAGCCATCGCTGGCGGAAGGCGAGGCGTGATGGTCGATCACGGTGGTGGTGCCGTTGCGGATGCATTCGATGAGCGGGATCTGCGCCGAGAGCAGGATGTCTTCTTCGTCTAGGGCGCGGTCCACCTTCCACCACAGGCGTTCAAGGATTTCGATGAAGTTGGCGGCTGGCTCGCCAGGGATGCGCATGCCGCGCGCGAGGGCGGAGTAGAAGTGGTGATGGGCGCAGATGAAGCCGGGCAGGATGATCTTGCCTTGGCAATCGACGCGTTCGGCATTGGGGAACTGGCGTTCCATCTCCGTTGCGTGGCCGACGGCAACGATCTGCTCGCCTTCGGTCACCACGGAGGCGTTCCACAGGACACGATTCTCGGGCCCTAGGGTGACAACCATGCCGTTTTCGAAGCGTATAGTCATAGTCACACCTCATTTCGAGATATTAGGATCGGTGGCCGGCGAAGGGTTAGAAGTTTGCCGTTCATCGCTCTTTTCAGAGGGAAGCATGCGAAGGGTGTTGATGAGCAGCGTTCGGCGTGCAGAGATGAGCGCAGGATCGGGCGGCGCCGATGACCAGGGAGGTCATCCTTGGTCGCGCTTTGGGAGAGCAGGAGCTGATTCGATGGGGCGCGGCTCGCAGGGTGCGAGCTGGGAGGCCAGACGTTCGAGCGCTTCGGGGTCCATCAGGAGTTGGTCGAGCAGGGCAAGGTCTTCGGGGAGGTCGAGGTCCAGGCCGAGGGAGGGGAGGTTGACGATCTCCAGGCGGGCGCCGGCCCGGCGGGCGCGTTCGCAGTGGCGGCGGAAGGAGTCTGCGCCGAATTCGTAGTCGATCAGGTTGGCCGGCGAGATCAATAGAGCGTTGGTCCCGCGCCCATGCCGGTCAGGGGCGATGACCACAACCGGCGGATCGGAGGCGCGCTCGATCATAGCTCGGATGTCGCTCTGAGTGATCAGAGGCAGGTCCACTGGTAAGATGAGCACGCCGCCAATCCCATGCAGTTGGGCGATCACGGTGGCGCGCGCCAGGGCAAGGTTGAGATCAGGCTGGTCGTCTTCGCGCACGGTGCGGGCGCCGAATTGGCGGGCAATGCGCAGGACGTGCGTATCTCGGCTGACAACCAGCACTTGTTCCAGTTCGTTCAACCCGGAGAGGGTTTGGAGGGTACGCGCTAGCAAGCTAATATTCAACAGTTCGCGCTCTTCTTGGTTGAGCGCTGCGGCCAGGCGAGATTTGCCGCGCTTGAGGGGCTTTACTGGGACGATGGCCCAAAGCGTCATGATAGGCTCTCGATAAACTCCATGATTTCGCGTGCCAAACGGATGCGGTCGGCTGCGGATTGCATCAGGATATCGGTGAGCAGCGTAGGAATTTTAATCTGTTTTGCGATTTCTGAGTCCGACGAATCCACAACGATGCCGTTTAGAAGCCATCGGTAATGATCCACGATGGCCAGCACCGAGGGCTCGATGCCCAGCTCGGCGAACATCTTGGCCGCTGGCCCTTTGACGGCCTGGCCGGCAATCAGCGGAGAAACCGCCACGATCGGCGGCCGGCGCGGCCCGAACCAGGGAGTCTCCTCCCTAGAGCGCCAGCCGAACAGGTGGAGGATCGGATCAATGCTCACCCAGGGGTTGGAGGGACAGATCACGATTGCGTCGGCCGCCTCCAGCGCTTCCTGCGTCCCCGGGGCGGGGGAGGCCTGATCGAGTCCTTCGAAGCGAAATCCCCGGACGCGGGGCTCGCAGCGGCGCTGGACGAAGTATTCTTGAAACGGCAGGTCCCCCTGGTCGGTTTCCACGATGGTGCGCACCGGTTGATCGCTCATCGGCAAGACGGTCGGGCCGATGCCCCAGGCGCGGCAGAAGTCGCGGGTGATTTCGGAGAGTCGATCGCCTTGTTTGAGGCGTCGGGTGCGTTCTAGGTGGGTGCCCAGGTCTTGGTCGCCCAGCTTAAACCAGTCGGGTCCTCCCAAGCGTTTGATGTTTTGCATGGCCTGCCAGGTCTCGTTGGCACGTCCCCAGCCGGTGATCGGGTTGGCCAGGCCGGCCAGGGTGTAGCAGACGGTGTCCAGGTCGGGGCAGATGTAGAGGCCAAAGTGTTCGAAGTCATCGCCGGTGTTGACGATGATGGTGAGCTGATGGGGAGGCAGGGTCTGGGCGAAGCCGTAGGCCATCTTGGCGCCCCCGACTCCGCCGGCCAAGGCGACGAGTTTCATCGACAGAGACGATTATACTCTAGGCTAGACCTTTTGCGTCGCTGTAACGATTTTTTCACACGGAGACACAAAGACACGGGGAGGCTCTGTGATCTACTCGCGTGGTCCAGAAGCCTCGCAGGCAGCCTTGAAACGTTTGATGTCCTGCTTCAACCGACGTCCGTGGCACAAGCAGCGTTTTTCCAGCTATCCTGCTCATGAGTTTATCGAACCTATAATTTAGTCACTGTCTGCGGCGGCTTGATGTTCTCTGTCAGCACTAGCGTTCAAGCACGATCTGGTGCAACGGTAGGAGAGTTTTTGTCGAGGGGCGCTCGTCGGACCAGCCCAGGATGAACAGGGCCTGAGGTTCCCAGGTTAGGGGCAGGTCGAGGGCCTGGCGGACTGATGGTTGGGCGTAGAGGGGCCAGCAAATCCAGTTTCCTCCCAGGTTTTCGGCGTGGGCCGCCAGCAGGAGTTGGAGGCCGGCCGCAGCCACCGATTGGATGGCCATCACTTCGTCCTGCGGTTTGTGCTCACGGACAGCGCTGCAGTCGCGGCAGAGCAGGAGCAACACCGGCGCCTGGTGGATGCGGCGGTCGGAGCGGGCGACGCGAGAGGCAACCTCGCTTTCGGGGGCGCCGGCGGCTTGCATGTCGACGCGCAGGGCTGAGGTCAGGGCCTGGGCCAGGCGGGCACGGGAATCATGGGTCTTGATCCAGACGAATCGCCAGGGCTGTAGGTTGTGGGCCGAGGGGGCATGGATAGAGGTGAGGAGGACGCGCTGGACGACCTCCTCCGGCACGGGGTCCGGACGGAAGCGGCGGATCGAGCGGCGTGTCCGCAGAAAGCGGTGGAGATGTTCGGGGTCAGTGGGCGTCCACATGCTCCGGAAGGATTTTGAAGATCAGGCGCGTTTGGCCGGGGACCCGGGCCCAGGGCTTGCCATCGTATTTGAGGGAGAGACGGTTGATGTGTTCGTCGGCACCCTCCTCGGTGATCTCTACCACCCGGCCGCGAATTTGTAGGTAACGATAGGGGTTGCGCGGGTCTTGGATAACCATAGCCACTTTGGGCCGGGCGCGCATGTTGCGATCTTTGACGCGGCCTTTGGCGGTGTTGATGCGGATGTGTTGGCCGTCGGCGTCGAACCAGACGGGCGTCACTTGAGGGGAACCGTCAGGCATGATGGTGGCTAGGAAGAGGTAGGCTTTGGTTTCGTCTTGAAGCAAATCTTGATATTCGGGTGGGATGAGGTCCATAGCTTGTTCCATGAGGTCAACGGAAGAGGTCGAGTTCTTTGGGGCGCAGGAGTTCGGAGAGGGTTCCTTCGCGCAGCGGGTAGGGGAAGCCGCGCACATGAACGACGGGGGTGCCCTCGGCGGCCTGGCCCATGACGAGGGAAGCAGCGGCAGCCAGTTCATCGGCCACGCCGACGATGGTGACGCGCAGCTTGCGGCCGAACAGGTCTTTCCAGCCGCGCTCGTCGATCACCGCAGGAATGCCGCTTAGACCGATGCAGGTGCCCACAGTTCCGATGCGCCAGGCTCGTCCATGGGAGTCGATCATGATCACGCCGATCGAGAGGCCGGTTTGAGCTTCGATCCGTTCGCGCAAGGCACGGCAGGAGGCATCGGGATCGGAGGGGAGCAACAGGACGTGGTCTTCGCTCGGGGGCGTTGCCTCGGGCGATTCTGCCTGTGGCCAGACGTTGGAGTGGTCGATCCCGGCATTGGCGCAGATAAACCCCAGGCGATGTTCGACGATGATGACGCCGGGACGCACACGCAGCACTTCACGGCTTTCGCGAAGGATCAACTCAACCAGGCGTGGGTCTTTGTCGGCGCGGCGGGCCAGGGCTTGGGCGGCTTCGCTTGGGGTGATCGTGGCCAGGTTCACTAGCCGGCCTTCGGCTTTGCTGACGATCTTGGAGGTGATCGCCAGGATGTCGCCGGGGCGTAGGGTGAGAGGTTGGGATGGATCGCAGGGATCGGGTGTGGTGTTGAGCCCTTCGAGTAGGATCGCCGCCAGGTCGTCGCCCGAGTGGATGAGCGGGATGTGGCGAAGCGGGGTGAGGATCAGGCTCACGAGGTTACGCCAGTGATTCGAATGCCGGCATGAGTGCTGCCGTATTTTTTGTTGATCCAGATCAGCACGCTGGTCAGCCCTTCGACCACGACCGAGTTCTCCAGAGGGCCGGCGTCCCAGCTGCGCAGGCCGGCGGCTTCTACCAGTTTAATGGCCTCGGCACGGGCTTCTTTGCTCGACCCGGTGACGAGCACGTCGCAGTCGATCGTCTCATCGGAGAGCAAGAGTTCGTGGGAGACGTTCTGAAAGGCGGTGCAAACTTCCACGCCTGGGCCGAGGATCTGCCGCGCCTCTTGGGCGGCTGAGCCGGCCGACGGCATCTGCACGGTGGCAACTTTGGGAGGGACGAGGGGAACGGTAACGTCAATCAGGATTTTGCCCTGTAGGGCGTCTTTGACGGCCTCCAGGGTGGCGCTGTGGGCGCTGTAGGGCACAGTTAACACCACGATGTCTGCCCGTCGAGCGACCTCTAGATTGGTATCGCCTTCGACGAAGGCCTTTCCGTCGAGGCGCTGGAGGAGTTCCTGTGCGGCTTGTTGGGCGCGGGCCGCTTCGCGGGAACCAATGAGGACTCGATAGCCAGCTTTGGCCCAGCGATAGGCCAGGCCTTTGCCTTCTTTGCCCGTTCCACCAAGGATGGCGATGGTGAGAAGAAGAGAGGGGTTGGTCATAGCCGGAATTCCGTGAAGAAAGGGGTTGGGATAGGTTGCACGATGACGTTCAATCAGCAATCAAGAAGGTTGGGGGATAGTGACGCCGGAAGCTGTCATCTCCGATAGCACTTGATAGACAGCCTCACGGATCTCCACCTCCTGATCTTGAAGAGCTGCGAGCAGGTGTTGGATTGCACTTTCTTCGGGCAGGTAGCGGAGGTAGGCTAGGGCCGCCAGGCGTTGGTCGCGGTTGCCTTCTTTGAGGGCTTGGAGCAGCAGTTCGGTTGGCAGAGTGCCAGGGGAGATGCCCCGACCTTGCTGGCCGGCAAATTCGATCAGCCATTGAGACTGCCAGGGAGGGGTGAGTGGGCGCGGAATGCGCAGGTCTTTTTCATAGGTTTTGGTCTCAAGCACTTGGGTGGCTGCTGAGCGCACGATCCATTGTTGGTCGTGGATTTGGATGGTTTGCAGCAGTTCAAGCGCCCAGGGTTCTTGGACGCGAGCCAGGCCATAGGTGGCCGCACGGCGGACCAGCAAGTCGTTGAAGGTGGCGCCGTCTTTGAGGGTGGCGTAGCCTTCGACGCAATCATTGGCCAGGGCTTCGGCGGCGGCACGGCGCAGGTCATCATCGCCGGTAAGCAGGGCGCGGCCAACCGCCTCGAGGGCGGCCGGCGTGTCGATGGCCACTAGGGCTAGGCAGGCGGCGCGGCGCAGAAGTGGATTCTCTGAGGTCAACAGGGCAGAAAGCGGATCAACGGCCTTGCTATCTCGCAGCAGGCCGCTTCCTAGGGCGGCTAAGAGGGCCAAGTCGGGGGAACGCTGCAGGGATTGACGAAAGAGGGGGCCGACGCCGCTGTCGCCGCTCAGGGCCAGGCCGGCCATGGCTTGACCTCGCAGGCCAAGCGGTTGTCCCTCGGCTTGGAGGAGACGCGCCAGGGCGGCCATCACCTTGCTACGCCACGGAGCTTGATGTGGTACATCGCGCAACCAGCGGGCAATGCGCAGCATCGGACGTTGGAACAGGGGATCTGGCTGTTGCAGCAGGATGTCCACTGCGGCGGAGGCGTCGCCATAAATGGCCAGATACCGCAAGGCTAGGTCTTTCCCGAGCCAATCTGGCTGTCGTGCCAGGGTTTCGGCGCCGCCGTAGGCGCTCAGAGCGCGGCCGGCCAGGTAGCCCAGCAGGACGGGGTGGACGAAACGCAGACACTGGTCGTCGTGTCGCACCAACAGACCGCTGATGGTCATTTTTTCCACCAGGTCGGGCGCTGCTGCGGCGAGGCTATCTCGTTTTTTGTTGCTGGGGCCGGCGGCTTGGAGATCGGTCGTTGGTTCTTCGACAGGCGTGGGTTCAAAGCGGCGCACCCATTCTCGCGCCGAGCGCGCTTCGAACAGCGGTTGAGCGTTCTGGACGGCTTGAAGCGCTAATACTTCTAGGGCGGCTGGAGGAACGTCGAGAGGGGCTAGACGGCGCAGGTGGGAGACAAGCCAATCTTGGGGCGTCGGGCCTCCTATCATGTCGCCAGCGAAGCCGGCCCAGAGTTTCAAGGTGAGCTCGAGCGGGGTGAGGGGCTGGTTGCCCACGCTTAGCCACGCTTGAAGCAGGATGGGATCGATCGGCAGAGAGTGGGCCTGGACCCACGCTTCGACAGCGATGAAGCGTGTCCATACGTCGGCCCACCGGCGGAGGAAGTCGGTCTGCTGGGCTGGAGTCCAGCCGGCCAGAGCCAGGGGAACAAAGTCCAGCTCTCGCAGGCCATCCAGCTGGTCGGGCAAGGCCGTGGTGACCACCCGGGTGTGCGGGTGAGCCTTGAGTAGGGCCTGTAGGAAGGCTTTGACTTGTTGTTGGCCGTTGGGGGTGAGTTCGTCGAAGCCGTCGAGCAAGAGCAGGGGACGTCCGCTCTGGAAGGTCTGTTGCACGAAGGAAGCGCTGCGGCCGGCTTCTAGGAAGGAGACTTGTTTGGCGATGGCGGCAATCAGCGGATGGAGGGTGGTTTGCCCTTCCTTGACGGGGAGCAGCAGGTCGGCGACATGGAAGAGGAAGGGAAGGTAGTCGGCCAAGGGGCCGAGTTGGGGATCGCTGCGCGCCGCTAGGGTGGCTAGGTGGGCTAGGGCTACGGTTTTGCCCCAGCCGGCCGGGCCGACCAGCACCAGGTGGCGTCCGCCGGAGAGCGCTTCGGGCAGGGTGAGGGTAGGAGCGTTGTAGATGGTTGCCACTTCGGGCCAGGCGGGCAGGTAGGGCAAGGTTTGGGTGAGGATGTCATCGGGAGGCAGAGGACCGCCGGGTTCGATGCGCGGTGGCGGGGCGATCAGGCGGGGTGGGATCAGGATTTCATCTAGGGCGAAGAGCGGAGCAGCCAAATGCATCCCTTGGGCGCGGCGCAGGACCAGGCGGCGATGCTCTTGTTCTAGGGTGGAAGCGCGACGGGCGCGAGCTTGTTCACGGCGGGCCAGCCATGCTTGGCGCCATTCTCGAAACGCTAGGCGCAAGGAGCCCAGCAACACCCAAGCAAGGATGCCAGCGATGGCGCCTAGGACGAAGGAGAGCGGGTCAAGCGAGATGGGCATGGCGGTTCTCAATCAGCAAACAGGATGCGACCACAGGTGGGGCAGCGAAGGATCTTGCGCGCAGAGCGAACCACTTGTTGCTGAGCAGGGGTGAGGGTTGCGCCGCAGGCGGAGCAGGCGCCGTCGCGGATCAGCACCACAGCCAAGCCGCGCTTTTCACGACGCAAGGCATGATATTCATCGAGCAAGGAGGCGTTGATGGACGCTTCTGCGGCCTTGCGCTCGGCCTGGAGGCGCTCTAGGGTGTGGAGCAAGGTTTGTTGTTCTTCGAGCAGATGGCGGCTTTGTTCGTTGAAGCGTGCCTCAACTTGGGCGTGCGCAGCCCGCGCCGTGTCGAGGGCTGCAGCAGCCGACTCACAGGCCAGCATGGCGTCGAGGAGGCGATCTTCGAGGGTGACTAGGTGTTTTTTCAGGGAGATAACGTCTTTTTGTAAATCCTGCAGTTCTTTGGGGTTGCGGATCGTTCCGCTGTAGAGGCTGGTTTCTGCCTGCTCAAGTTTGATGCGTTGGGATTGGACTTCGGCCTCGGCTTGACGTTGGGCACGCTCGGCCTCACGCAGGGTGGTCTTGGCCATGGCCAAGCGGTCGGCGGCTGCGCGACGTTCTTGGTCGTTCTCTAGGGTAGAGCGAATGGCCTCCAGACGGACGCGTGCTTGGTCAATTTGGGTGTCGATTTGTTGCAGACGATATAGTCCGAGGACGCTCATAGAGACGATCCGGGGTTGGGATCAAGGAGTGGGGATATTGAAGTAGTTATAGACGGCTTGCGAGAGTTGCGCAAAGAGGGGATTGGCCATGGTGTCCCAGATGATCTGTACTGGATGGTAGGTGAAGACGACCAGGATGTAGTTTCCGCCGGGGGTGTAGACGATGCCGGCATCGCTCACGTTGTCAATGACACCGGTGGTTGGGTTGGTAACCCAGCCGTGTTTGTGGGCGAAGCGCGTTCCTTCGGGCAGGCCGGCCTGGAGAAGCGCACCGAGTTTGTCTTGGACCAGGATGTCGATCATTTGACGGCAAACCTGGCGATTGATGGTGGTCGGGAAGACGGCTACCAGGGCGCCGCCACCGTTTTCGGCGCAGTGGTAGAGGTCTTCGAGCAGCATGCCGATGTCGGAGGGCGTGGTTTGGTTGTAGGGGTCGGGGTTGGTGATAACATCGGAGCGGGAGTTGGCCGGGGTACGGATGACGCGCAGCAGGGGTGCGCCGGGGTAGAAGTAGCCGGCTATGAAGGTGTTTTCCAGGCCGAGGGCTTTCATTTTTTCAGTGACCAGCAAGGGGCCCCGAGTTTCTCCTAGGGCGCGCATGAATTTGTCGGCCGGCGGGTTCTCGGAGCGGCGGATCATGTCGATCTTGGCTTCAGTGGTCTCAGGGGTGAGCGCTGCTTCGCCAAATTCAGTGAAGTAGGCCACCATGATCGGGATTTTGGCCACGCTAGAGGCGGTGAAGGCCACGTCAGGCTGGGTGGGAAGGGGCCGGCCGCGGTCTTGGGCGAAGTGAATCTCCTGGCCGTTCTGCAGATCGAGCAGGTAGAGACCAATTACGCCATCGAAGCCGGAGAGTTGGATGATCTGTTTGAGCAGAACTTCTAGGCTTTGTAGGCTAGGACGTGCCGGTGTGGTGCGCAGGGCGACGAGGGCCACGGTGCGGTTGGTGGGCGAGCGCAGGGCGTCTTCGATCAGCGGGATGGCACGCTCGATGTCTAGGGTTTGTCCTGGAGAGCCAGGTTGGAAGTTGACTGTGCCAGGGATGGGCTGGGAGGGGGAGGGCAGTTGATCGTAGCGGGCAGCGATCTCATTTTGTAGGTAGTCGCGCAAGCGGGCTTCGGGGAAGTCGGCGACCAGGGGGATGTCTGCCGGGGCTGGGGAGCGGTTCCACAAGTAGTCCCAGAAGCCCTGCCAGAAGGGGGAGCCGGTGCGCACCAGATCGGCTGCGGCGATCATCGATTCGATGTTGATCTGAAAGCCGATCTGCTCTGGCGAGAGCAGGATGAGGGAGCCGGCGTATTGGAGTACGATCGGCGAGGTGTACACCTGCAGGACGCGCTGAGAGGCTTGCTGCGGCGTCAGCCCTCCTACGGGCACGCCAGCGATGGTCATGCCGGCCGGGTAGTTGGCGCGCTGTTGGCTGTAATTCACCAGCGAGAGGATGGTTAAGATCACGGCGGCGCTCAGGAAGACCACCGAGATGATGCGAAGGAGAAAGGATAGGTTGCGACTTCTCATGAGGTTGAAAGGGTGACGAATGTCATGAAAAAGTATAACATAATCTATCCGAAGGAGTTGTGCTACAATATTATGAAAGGGCGGAGAAGGGCAAAAGGTGAAACTCTACGACCAAGGAAGAGGCTATGCTGCGTTCCTTCTTGATCTATCTCTCAAAAGCGTCTTGGGCACAACGCATGATCACTCGCTGGTCGGTATCGTGGAAGGCGGCCTCGCGCTTCATCGCCGGCGAACGCGTTGAAGATGCTATTCGCGTGGTGCGCGAGTTGAACGCCAAAGGGATCAACGCTACTCTCGATCATCTCGGTGAACATACCTCTACGATTGAGGAGGCCTCTCAGGCTACCGAAGCCATCTTGGATATTTTGGATGAGATCGACCGCGCCGGCGTGCGATCGAATGTGTCCATCAAGTTGACCCAGATCGGGATGGGGCTGGATGAGTCGATCTGCCGCGATAATTTGCGGCGTATTCTGCAGCGGGCCAAAGAGCATCGCAACTTTGTGCGGATTGATATGGAGGACTCGCCCTATACCGATATGACGCTAAATCTGCATCAGGCGATGCTAGATTTGGGGTTTACCAATGATACGGTAGGGATGGTGATCCAATCCTATCTCTATCGGGCTGAGGCCGATACGAAGAATTTGCTGGCCAAGAAGACGCGCATTCGTTTGGTGAAAGGGGCGTATAAGGAACCGCCTCAGATTGCCTTTCCCAAGAAGGCCGATGTGGACGCCAACTTTGATCTGCTAACCCGTTTGTTGATTGATGCTTCGTTGGCGGAGGGGACGCGCGAGAGCAAGGACGGGCGACTTCCGCCCATTCCGGCCATCGCCACTCATGATGAGAAGCGCATTCAGTTTGCCCTAGCGTACGCCAAGAAGGTCGGTCTGCCCAAGGACGGGATGGAGTTTCAGATGCTCTATGGCATTCGGCGCGATTTGCAGGAGGCGTTGGCGAGGGACGGGTATCCGGTGCGGGTATATGTGCCGTTTGGGACGCATTGGTATCCGTATTTTATGCGCCGCTTGGCCGAACGTCCAGCAAATGTGTGGTTCTTTGTATCGAATCTGTTCAGGGGTTAGGACGTGAATGGGCCACTCTTGGAGGTGATCGATTCGGGACACGGGAAGGGCGGGGCGCTTCGCCCGATTTCGGGTATAATCTCGCCTCGTTTCGCCGGCAACGGTGCGCTGGGCCGGCCATTCTCTTCTAGGAGTTGGTTGTGGGTCGAGTGATTAATCCCGATTCGGCGGGCAAGGAACGCACCCGCCTTACCAAAGCTATTGTGATTGCCCTTCGTGAGTTGGCGCGCCAGAATCAGCCGACGCCAGATGCACGCGATCTGGCGGCATTCATCGCTTTGGCGCTCTCTACGATTGCGGCTGGTATTGATGCCACGGTGGCCGCCTGGGAGAAGCGCGATTATTGGCTGAGGGCCGATCGTTTTCGCCGCGATTGGATGTGGGCTGGGATAGCTGCTCAAAAGATGAAGGAGGCTGTCCTGAGCGAGGATTGGGGAACCGTGGCAACGCTTTTGCCCCAGATCGCCCAGAAGTTAAGCAAGGTGCGAGTATCGGAACATCACCGCTTGGGCCGGCCCTGGGAGGGGGCGTATAAAAAGTTGAAGGGAGATAGGGCTTAGTTGTTCGGCGCGCCTTGGGTGATCCAGTCAATGATGATCTGGATTTGTTGAGGGGTGAGTTTGGGTCCGCGTTTGGGCATTTCGCCCGAGACGATCACTTGGACCAGCTCGCTGTTTTGCGGGTCGCCAGGCAGGAGGACCGGCCCGTTTTTGGAGCCGGCCATCAAGGCTTCGTATGTCGCCACCGAGAGGCCTTCGGAAATGCGTTCGCCACCGTGGCAGTTGAGACAACGGCTGCGCAGGATGGGATATACGTCGTTGGCAAAGCTCACCCCGCCGCCGGCCGGCGCACTTTGGGTCGTGGGTGTCTCGGTGGGTGGGGGAGTGGCTGTTGGGGCCGGCGGTTCAGTGGGGGGGAGGGAAGTCGGAGGCGACGTAGGGGTAGGTGGGGGAAGGGTCGGGAGGTCCGTCGGCAGAGGAGCAGCGACTGGCCCACAGCCGATCAAGAAGATCGCCACGCCGAAAAGCAGGATCAGACGGATTGTGGTCATGATGATCTCCTAAAATCCATACAGGATGATGCCGCCTAGAAACGCCAGCACAATCGCTAGGCCAAAGCTCAAGAAGTAGGCGGCAACGTAGAAGGGCTTGAACGGTGAGGTGAACAGGGTAGGGGTGCGCCAGCGGAGCAGGACGGTGAGGGTCGTGAGCAGGAGCAGGACGATCGCTAGTCCGATCTTGGCCTCCACATTCGGCGCTTGTCCATCGTAGTTGCGGGCGTTGTCCATCAGGCCGGTGAGGCCGGCGACGAGGGTTCCCGGAACGGAGAGGGCTAAATTGGCAAAGGCGATCTGTTCTAGGAGGGAGTGTTTGCGCCACAGGGCGAGGAGCATAAAGAAGGTTGCCCCGCCGGTCAGGCCGATGGGGAAGTGTACCATCATCGGGTGAATGGGGTGTAATTCGGTCAGGGCGTAGAGGAGGCGCTGTAGGAAGTCCATGGTTTGCCGCCGTTGGTGGGGGATTATACAGTATGGAAGGATTTATGTGGATAATTCTTACCTGAATTTGATGTCTTGAGATGAGGTGTCACAGATTGCACAGATCGCACAGATTACACGAATTTAGCGCAGATAGCGGGTCAATTGGTGTAATCTGCAATCTTTGGCAAAGGGGAACCCCGAGCAATCTGGGCCATCTGTGGTTATCCGAACCATTTTTCAATTGACGCTCCTCTCTCTCTGTGGTATAACGATCGCCAATCGCATAGCCCCAAACGGCAACTCTTATCCAGAGAGGCGGAGGGACCGGCCCTGTGAAGCCTCGACAACCGGGTTTGGTCGTCTAGTCTCCTGTCGTATCGGTGCGACTAGCAGACCAAACCACGGTGCCAATTCCGGCAGACGGATGTCTGGAAGATGAGAGGGCAGCCGTGCTTGTACGAGCAATTGCCCTTTCGCGTGTCCGGAGGGGCAATTTCATTTTCATTCAAAGGAGATCCGATCTAAATGAGCACTACCTTCATGACTTCCCCCAAATTGCTGTTCACCTCTGAGTCGGTGACCGAAGGGCATCCAGACAAGATCTGCGATCAGATTTCGGATGCCGTGCTGGATGCCTGCCTGGAGCAGGACCCCTACTCGCGTGTGGCCTGTGAAACCGCCGCTAAGACTGGCTTCGTCATACTGCTCGGCGAGATCACTACCCGCGCCAACATCAATTTCGATGAGCTGGTGCGCAATACAATCCTCGAGATCGGCTACGATGACAACGAGAAGGGGTTGGATGGCAACACGTGTGGGGTGTTGGTGGCCATCGCCAAACAGTCGGGCGACATTGCCATGGGGGTGGACAAAGCCCTGGAGGCCAAGACCGGCGAGATGAGCGAGGCCGAAGTGGAGGCCATCGGGGCCGGCGATCAAGGAATGATGTTTGGCTTTGCCTGCAATGAGACGCCCACCCTGATGCCAATGCCCATCTACCTGGCCCATAAGCTCAGCCGTCGTCTAGCCGAGGTGCGTAAGAGCGGTGCCTTGCCATGGCTGCGTCCAGATGGAAAGACCCAAGTGACGGTAGAATATTCGTATGGCAAGCCCAAGCGCGTGGATACGGTGTTGGTCTCGACCCAACACGCGCCCGATATCTCTCAGGCCGACATCCGTGAGCAGATCATCGAGCACGTCATTCTACCCACCATTCCCGACGGCATGGTAGACGAGAACATGAAGATCTATGTCAACCCGACCGGCCGCTTTGTGATCGGGGGGCCCCAGGGGGATGCCGGCGTGACCGGCCGCAAAATCATGGTGGATACCTACGGCAGCATGGGGCGCCACGGCGGCGGTTGCTTTAGCGGTAAGGATCCGACCAAGGTGGATCGCTCGGCGGCCTATGCCGCGCGCTGGGTGGCCAAGAACGTGGTCGCCGCCGGCCTGGCCGATCGCTGCGAGATCCAGGTGGCCTATGCCATCGGGGTTGCGCGCCCGCTCTCCATCAACGTCGAGACCTTCGGCACGGGGAAGATCCCCGACGAGAGGATCGCAGTCCTGATCGATGAGTACTTTGACCTGCGGCCAGGCGCCATTATTCACGATCTCAATCTGCGCCGGCCCATTTACCGCAAGACGGCCACCTACGGCCACTTCGGGCGCGATGATGTCCTCTTCCCCTGGGAAGAAACCAATCGGGCCGAAGCCCTGCGCCGGGCCGCCGGCCTGTGACCCAACAACGCCACGGCCTCCGAGGCGAGCGCCCGGAGGCCGTTTCATTACAGTACCCCCGGACAGACTCGAACTGTCCTCTTCGGCTCCGGAGGCCGACGCTCTATCCACTGAGCTACGGGGGCAAGCACGATGATTCTACCTCATAGTGAGCCAAATTGACAAATTCGTCCAAGGTCGGAGTGGATAAAACGGGAATTTTTTCACACAGAGACACAAAGACGCGGGAAGGCTCTGTGATCTACGTGTTCCCATGTGAGTCGCGTGGCACGGCGGGTGGAGGCAGGATCCCAAGCACAGGCCGACCCCGAAGGGAAGAACGCTGAGCGAGGCCATGATCTCGCTCGCCTGGCGCGACGCTCGCGCTGTTTTTCTTGTTGCGTGGTCCAGAAGCTTTGCAAGCAGCCTGGAAACGTTTGATGTCCTGCTTCAACCGACGTCCATGGCACAAGCAGCGTTTTTCCAGCTATCCTGCTCATGAGTTTATCGAACCTAAATTTCGCCACTTCCCCAAGGTCCAGAAATCGCAGAATCGCGGGGTGATTGTTCTAAAGTTGGTAAAAGATTGGCGTCGGCGCAAGGTCAGCGGTTGGGTATGGTAAAATTAACTGGTTATGGATCCCAAACCCCAACTCACCCCTCTCCCCCCTCTGCCGGGCATTGTATCTTCCATAAAGAGCGGCATTGACCTGATCGCCGCCCATCTTCCGGCCATGCTCTTCCCGCTCGTCTTGGACTTGCTGCTCTGGTTTGGGCCGCGGCTGAGTGTGCGATCGCTGTTTCAGCCGATGGTCGAGCAGATGCTCACCGATAGCGCCTCGCTCCCTGCCGAGCAGGTCGAGGCCATTCGACAGGTGATCGTGGAGTGGTTGGCGCGCTACAACCTATTGACCTTGCTGCGCACGTACCCGGTTGGCATTTCCAGCTTGATGACCGCTAAGCTGCCGGCCCTCACCCCCTTCGGGCCGCCGGCCCGGCTCGAGGTCCACACCCTGACCGACTTGCTCAGCTGGATGGCCTTGCTGACGGCGGCAGGATGGATCCTCGGTGGTCTGTACTTCCACTGGGTGTCGCAGATCGTGGCCGGCCCAGGAGCGAAGCCCTTCTTGGGACGCACCCTGTGGGAGACGGTCACCCTGTCGCTGCTGTTCACCCTGGTGGTGGTGATGGTGGGCTTTCCGCTCCTTCTAGTGCTCGCCATGATCGGCCTGTTTAGCCCAGCCATCATGCAGGCGGCAGTGTTGGTATTGCTGTTCTTCGGGGCATGGTTGCTCATTCCCCTGTTCTTTGCCCCACACGGCATTTACCTGCACCAGCAGAACGCCCTGAGATCTCTCTATGCAGCGGTGCGATTGGCGCGCTTCACCCTGCCTTCCAGTGGCCTGTTCGTGCTAGCCGTATTCATCATCGGCCAGGGGTTGAACTATCTGTGGGTCGTACCGCCCGATGACTCTTGGATGCTCCTGGTCGGCATTGCCGGCCATGCCTTTATCACCACCGCCCTTTTGGCGGCGTCCTTCATTTACTATCGCGAGATCCATCTCTGGCTGGAGCGGATCTTCGAGCGCCCGCAGGCCGGCCCGGCCTCCCTGTAACGATAACGCTTTTACATCGGCTTCCCTCCCCATCAAGCCGGAAGCTGAGGAGGTACATACACATTTATGGCCCAGTCAACTACCAAATACGACGCGGATGCAATTCAAGTTCTCGAAGGCCTAGAGGCAGTGCGTCGCCGTCCAGGAATGTACGTGGGCGGCACAGATGCCAAGGCTCTGCATCATCTGATTTACGAGGTGGTGGACAACTCGATCGACGAGGCCCTGGCCGGGGCCTGCACCCGCATCGAAGTCTACATTCACCCCGATTCGAGCGTGACCGTGAGCGATAACGGGCGCGGCATCCCGGTGGGCATCCATCCCCAGATGAAAAAATCGGCCCTGGAAGTGGTAATGACCACCCTGCACGCCGGCGGCAAGTTTGGCGGCGGAGGCTACAAAGTTTCTGGCGGCTTGCACGGCGTCGGCGTCAGCGCCGTCAACGCCCTGTCTGAGTGGTGCGAAGTCGAAGTGCGGCGGGATGCCCAGGTCTACTTCCAGCGTTACGAGCGCGGCGTCCCTGAGGAGCCGGTGAAGATCATCGGCAAAGCCAAACCCGGCGAGACCGGCACCAAGACCACTTTCAAATACGATCCGTTGATCTTCAAAGAAGATGTAGAGTACAACTTCAACGTGTTGGCCCAGCGCTTCCGCGAGATGGCCTTTGTCACCCGTGGAGTGACCATCTTCTTCTGCGACGAGCGCACCCAGCGCGAGATGACCTTCTACTTCGAGGGCGGCATCCGCTCCTTTGTCCGCTACCTGAATCGAAACCGAAACGTGTTGCATCCGGTCGTCTACATCGAAAAGGAGGTGGAGGGCATTGGAATCGAGGCAGCCATCCAATACACCGATGCCTTCACCGAGTCCATCTATTCCTTCGCCAACACCATTAACACGGTAGACGGCGGTACCCACATGACCGGCCTGCGGTCGGCCATCACGCGTGTGATCAACGAGTATGCCCGCAAGAACGTCCTGCTGAAGGACTCGGACCCCAACTTCACCGGCGAAGATACCCGCGAGGGGCTGACGGCGATCATCTCGATCAAGCACCCCGATCCGCAGTTTGAGTCGCAGACCAAGGTGAAGTTGATGAACGCCGAGGTGCAGGGCTACGTAGCCCAGGTGGTGGGAGAAGCCTTCGGCACCTTCCTCGAGGAGAATCCCCAGGCAGCGCGAGCCATCGTCGCCAAGTGTTTGACCTCGTCGCGAGCGCGCGATGCGGCGCGCAAAGCCCGCGACCTGATCATCCGCAAGTCGGCCCTGGAGTCGCTCACCTTGCCTGGCAAGCTGGCCGATTGTTCCGAGCGTGACCCGTCGAAGGCTGAGCTGTTCATCGTCGAGGGCGATTCGGCCGGCGGTTCGGCTAAACAGGGACGCGACCGCCACTTCCAGGCCATCTTGCCCTTGCGCGGCAAGATCCTCAACACCGAGCGGGCGCGCCTCGACAAAATCCTGAGCAACAACGAGGTCAAGGCCCTGATCTCCGCCCTGGGCACCGGCATCGGCGACAATTTCGATATCAACAACCTGCGCTACGGGCGGGTGATCATCATGACCGACGCCGATGTGGATGGCAGCCACATTCGCACCCTGTTGCTCACCTTCTTCTTCCGCTACATGCCTCAGTTGATCGAGGACGGCCATCTGTTCATTGCCCAGCCGCCCTTGTATCGCATCGCCTACAAGGACAAGGTTCGCTATGCCTACAGCGATAGGGAGAAAGAGAAGATCCTCAAGGAGCTGGGCGCCAGCGACAAGGCCACCATCCAGCGCTACAAGGGCTTGGGCGAGATGAACCCCGAGCAACTCTGGGAGACCACCCTCAACCCCCAGAATCGCACCCTGCTGTTGGTGACGATCGAGGACGCAGCCGAGGCCGACCGCACCTTCGACATGCTGATGGGCGATGCCGTCGATCCCCGCCGGCGCTTCATCCAGACCCACGCCAAGGCGGTGCGCAACCTGGACGTTTAGCCAGCAAGCCCAACCATTTCTCTCTCGTCCATGGCCGCCCGCCTCCCCTCGAGGACGCTCAGGTGGCCATCAGGCTTTTGAGCTTCCAAATTTGTTACAGTCACACTCAATTTTTGTACCATCCAAAGAGACTTATTAAACAAACCCTCAGGCGGTGGGCTTGTTCAATAGGGAGTGGATAAAAAGGGGATTTTTTCACACAGAGACACAAAGACACGGGGAGGCTCTGTGGTCTACGTGTTGGGTTCCCATGCGACTCGCGTTGCACGGCAGGGTGGAGGCCGGATCCCAAGCACAGGCCGACCCCGAAGGGAAGAACGCCGAGTGAGGCCAGGATCTCGCTCGCCTGGCGCAACGCTCGCGCTGTTTTTCGCGTGGTCCAGAAGCCGGGAAGGCAGCCCGGAAGATTTTTCT
>CAKZJX010000037.1 GCA_937120535.1 uncultured Anaerolineae bacterium | reverse complement strand
ACTCTTTTTGTGCTCCTTCTCCGACTGCTCTTCTACCATGGAAAACTTGCCCAGAGAACGATTTATTGAACTAGCCCAATCAGAGTGGTCAACAAGCGATATTTGTGCTATCCTTACCCCCAATGAAAAATCATTCCCTTGAGCATCTTACAGCGCTCATCGGCGTTTTGCTGCTTCTCTTCGGGTTAGCGTTTCTTATCCTCCCCCACCACCTAGGCAGTCTCAATGTCCAACTCCCCCGAGTGACCACTCTGCTCTTAGGGATACTCTTTCGCCTGACCGCTGCGCTCTCGCTGGTTTCGATTGCCATTCCTTTCCAACGCCGGAGCTTCAGCACGCTGTACGCGGTTTTGACCATCTGTCTCCTTCTACTGGCCTGGCTTTACCTGAGCGAAGAGCGTCTGATAGGAACGTCCTTGTTGGTAGCACTGGCCTTTCTGATCCCGGTCACCCTGATCATCACCGAACGCAATACAACGAACGCCATCTCGCTTCCGGTGGCCTTTATCGGTTGGCTCAACCTGGCGATCGGGCTGGCTCTCCTGGCATGGACATCCATGCCAATGGCCGAAAATTACCGCCCGATTGTTTTTCTTCGCCCATATTTCGGTGCCTTCTTCGTGGTCTCTGCCTGGTTGGGCGGCCTGGTCTCTCTGCGCGCCGCCTGGGCCGACAAGCGGCTGATGGGCTACATCCTGGCCTTGCCCTGGCTAGGCGGGGGGATGCTCGCCGCCCTACAGCATGACCTACTGGCGTTGATTCCGGCCTTAAGCCTGGCGCTGAGCCTGATCGTCCTGCCAGCCTTGCCCTGGGAGCAGCTCAAACTCCCCGCCGACGATCGCTTCGCCAAATGGACGATCGCCCTAGTCGTCAGTGTTCAGAGCGCCCTTCTTCTGGTCATCGCCTTCCTACTGGAGAACACCAACCCCACCCAAGTCTCCAGCCTGAGCGGCTGGGGAATCTGGACATTTGACCTGCGCAAGGCAGTCTTTATGCTCCTACTGAGCACCGAGGCCATGCTCGCCTATAGCCTGACCTCTATGCTGTTGGTGCTCAACAAGCAGAAACAGACTCTGGCCTCCCCCTCTCCATTATCGAGCGTTTCGGTGCCGGCCCAGAAACCCGTCCCTGCTTGGCTCTTCCAGAAGTGGTTCTCCTGGCTACGGCCAAAATCCACCGCTCTCTCGCACGGCCAAGCGTTTCTCCAGCGCATTATGCTCCTCGAGGAGCAGCTGGCCAATGAACGACGCCGCTCGACGCAACTGCTGCTGTTGGCCGAACTTAGCCAGCAACTTGAACACCCCCTGGATATTCCGGTTGCCTCTCAATTGGCCGTCAACCATCTGCAACGCGCCCTTAACTGCGATCGGGTGGTGCTTTACCTGCATGAATCGGAGCGGCGCGAACTGGCGGCCCTCGCCGCAGCCGGCCCGCGCATCAACCTGCTGTCCCCCTCCTACCGACAAAATGTCAATCTGGGCGTCCTTGGACGTGCCGCTCGATTGCGAAAAACCCAGATCGTGAACAATGCCCTCCAGGATCGAGATTTCATCCGCCTCAGCGACGAAGATGAGACTCGCTCGGTTATCGTGGTCCCGATGATCGACCACGGCCATCTCAAGGCTATCCTTGAGATCAGCGATCGTCGGGTGAACGCCTTTAACAGCCTCGACATCCAGGCTGCGGAAGCGATCGCTGCCGAACTGTTGCGTGCCTGGGAACGATCCGAATACCGCCAACGGCTCACCGAACTCATTCAAGCCGGCATCTCCCTCACAGCACAGTCGGACCCGCAAACGACGCTGCAGGAGGTGGCCCGATTGGCTCGGCAAACGCTTCGGGCGCGCTTCACCTTCGTTGCCTTGCTGGATCAGGATGGCAACCTCCCGCGCACCGCCTGGGCCGGCCATGCCCCACGTTTGCTGAGATCTCTCCAACAAAGCCTGGAGAACGAACCGCTGATTCAAGCCGCCCTGCGTGCCAGGCACCCCTTCCGCATTCGCGACCTGCGCCGCTACAAGCGCGCCTCCCACCTGGAGATTGACTTTCCGATCCTGCGCAGCATGATCGCCGTACCGATCCGTCTGCATCGTCTGAGCGTAGGCGCCATGTTGGCCTTTGGCAAACACGGCGAGATTTTCTTCACCGAAAACGATGAATCCTTGGCCGGCTTGCTTTCCTATCAGGCCGCCGCTGCGATTGAAAGCGCATGGCTTTCCCACGAACTGCGTACCAACCTACTCAGCACGATCCAGTTGCATCAGCTGAGCTTCCAGATCATCCAGGCCCAGGAGTTGAACGATGCGGTGCGCCAAGTAGCCGAAGCCGCCCAAAAAGTCTGTTCCGCCAAAGCAAGTGGAATCGTCCTATTTACGCCGCAAGGAGAGATCGAAGCCGAAGCCCAGCTCAACGCGAATGGTAGCCATGTTGTCCCTGCCCATCCGATGGACCTGATCCACCGCTCGATGGAAAGCGGACAAAGCATCTTCCTCTCCTCGGCAAACGACACCATCTTAATTTGCTTTCCCCTCAAAACACCCAGGCGAACGTATGGCAGCCTGTGGCTGGAACTCCCCGAGCAAGATGTGTCGCGTTTTTCGACCAATTTGCAAACCTTGGCCAACCAAGCAGCCATTGCCCTGGAGCGCACCATCCTGCTGGTCGAATTGCGCCAGCAAGCCCGCCAAATCGAAACCGCCTACCGCGAACTCGAGAACACCTACGATCAAACCCTGGCCGCTCTGATGGCCGCGCTCGACGCCCGCGATCGTGAAACCGAAGGCCACAGCTCACGCGTCGCTCAGATCGCCTGCCTGCTCGGCCGACGCCTCGGCCTCTCGCCGGCCCAACTGAAAGCCCTCGAACGCGGCTCCCTGCTCCATGACCTGGGCAAGATCGGCATAAGCGACACCATCCTGCACAAACCAGCTCTCCTGAGCGCTGAAGAATGGAAAATCATGCGCTTACACCCGGAGATCGGCGCACGGATCGTGGAGCGCATTCCTTTCCTACAGGATGCTCTTGCGGTGATCCGCTATCATCAGGAGCGATGGGATGGAAGCGGTTATCCGATGGGATTGAGCGGCAAAGATATCCCTTACCTGGCGCGCATCTTTGCTGTGGCCGATGCCTTTGACGCCCTGATCAGCGATCGTCCCTATCGGACACGCATCAGGGTCGAGGAAGCGCTCGACTACCTACGCGAGCAGGCCGGCATCCTGTTTGACCCCCAAGTGGTTGAAACCCTGCTCCAGTTGTTCGAAGAAGGAGCGCTCGATCCTTACCTGACCGAGCAAGAATCAACCAAGCGAAGTTAAGACGCTGCGAAACGCCTCTATCGCTTGTTCCACGCCCGAATCGTCCACCTCATAGTGGGTCACCAAGCGGAACTGACGCTGGCCGATCACCCCCACCAGGACGCCGCAGGCCTTGATCCGCTCCGCCATCTGTTTGGCCGAGAGCGGGACATCGTCGCTCAGGGAAAGGAAGACCATGTTGGTGGCCGGCAGGCCATAATCTAGCGTCACGCCGGGGAGGGAAGCCAACCCTTCGGCCAAGCGCCGCGCTCGGGTGTGATCCTCCGCCAGACGATCGACCATGGTCTCTAGCGCCACGATTCCGGCCGCAGCCAACACCCCAGCCTGACGCATGCCCCCGCCCAACATCTTGCGCACCCGATGCGCTTTGCGAATAAACTCGCGAGTGCCACACATCACAGAGCCCACCGGTGCAGCCAAGCCCTTGCTCAGGCAAAAGGTCACCGAGTCGACGTGTTGGGTAAACTCTTTCACATCTACGCCTTGGGCGATGGCAGCGTTGAATAGCCGTGCGCCGTCTAGATGCACCGCGACGCCATGCGCATGGGCAAATTCGGCTACCTGACGCGTGTACTCCGGCGTCTGGTAGGTTCCGCCGCAGCGGTTGTGGGTGTTCTCCAAGCAGATCAAACGCGAGGGGGGAAAGTGCACGTCGGGGCCGCGCAACCCGGCTTCGAGGTCCTGGAGGTGTAGCGAACCGTCGGGTTGGTTCGGGATTTGGCGAGAGTGGATGCCGCCCAGGGCCGAGATCCCGCCGACCTCGTACAAGAAGGTATGCGATTTGTCCCCCAACATGACTTCATCGCCGCGCTGACAATGAGCTAGGATGGCCACCAAGTTGCCCATGGTGCCGCTAGGAACAAACAGGGCCGCTTCTTTGCCCATGCGGGCCGCAGCTATCTCCTGCAGGCGATTGACCGTTGGGTCTTCGCCATAGACATCGTCTCCCACCTCGGCTCGCGCCATGGCTTCGCGCATGGCAGGGGTAGGTCGAGTGACGGTGTCTGAACGAAGGTCGATCATCGGCATCTCTTACCTAGGCAGCAGCCGGCCGGCGGAACCAGGTCTTCCACTCCTGGTTTTGCCAAACCACCAGCAGCGGCGCAGCAATGAAAATCGAAGAGTAGGTGCCGCTGAACAAGCCGATCAACATGATGACGGCGAACTCACGCAGGGTGATGCCGCCAAACAAGGCCAGCGCCAGCAGCATGAATTGCACTGTCATCAGTTGGGTGTTGATGGAACGCTGTAGGGTCTGAACGATCGAGTGATTGGTCAGCGTTTCAAACGGTAGACGACGATAAATGTTCGAGTTTTCGCGAATGCGATCGAAGACCACGATCTTGTCTTGCACCGAGAAGCCGATCACCGTCAGCAAGGCCGTGAGGAAGAGAGCATCCACTTGCCAACCCCAGAAGCGTCCCCCAATGGCCGTCATCGAGAGGACGATGGCCACGTCGTGAATCATGGCGATAATCGCAATGATGCCGTAGCGCAGGGCATGTTCCAAACCGCGGAAGGCGAAGGTGATGTAGAGGATCACCGCTAGAGCCGCAATCGCTACGGTGAGCGCAGCGCGCTGAGTGACTTGAGCGCCAATGGAAGGACCTACGCTATCGAAGCGCTCGACGGTCAACTCGCCAAAGCGCTCTTTGAGGGCATTTTGAACGGCCACGCTCGCCTCTTCCTCTAGGAACGAGGAGCGAATCTGTAGCGTTCCACTGCCTGTGGTTTGCACCTGGGCGTCTTTGATGCCGAGTTCAGCATAGGCGGCCAGGACAGCGGCTGGAGCGGGCATAGGGCCGGCAAAACGCACTTCTAAGATGGACCCGCCGGTGAAATCGATCGCCAAGGGCAGGCCTTCGAGGGCGATCAGGGCCAACCCGGGCAGGATGATGAGCAGGGAAAAGGCAAAATACCAGTAGCGTTTCCCGAGGATGTTCATAGGTTCTCCTCAATCATAGGCCGAACCAGGAGAGGCGTTCGGTGCCGGGCTTGATGGAGTGGATCACCAGGCCGAGCAGGGTGCGAGTGATGACCAGGGCCGTAAACAAAGAGATGCCTACACCCAACGCCAAGGTGAGCGCAAATCCCTTGACGATGGTGGCGCCAAACGTAGACCCAAACCAGAAGAGAATGACCGACGTGATCAGGGTCGCCAGGTTGGAATCGCGGATCGAGGACCAGGCCCGAGACCATCCTAAGTCCACTGCGGTTCGCAGGTTGCGCCCTGCCCGCAGTTCTTCTTTCATGCGCTCGAAGATCAGGATGTTGGCATCGAGGGCGGCGCCAGTGGAGAGCAGGAAGCCAGCGATGCCGGCCAGGGTGAGGGTGACCGGAATGTATTTGAATACGGCAAAAGCAATCAGGGCATATATCACAATAGCCACATCGGCTAGGATGCCCGGCAGGCGATAGTAGATGGCCATGAAGAGGAATACGATGGTGATGCCGATCAGGCCGGCCACCAGCGATTTTTGCAATGAATCCTGCCCTAGGGTGGGACCGACGACGCGGCTCTCCACGATCTCGAAGGGAATGGGCAACGAACCGTAGCGTAGTTGGATGGCCAGGGCGTTGGCTGTTTCGTAGGTGAAGTTGCCGGTGATCTGCCCCTGCCCTTCAGTGATCGGTTCGTTGATCCGAGGTGAAGAGATGACCACTTTGTCCAGGACAATGCCCAAATATTGGCCGGTGTGGGTGGTGGTGTGATCAGCAAAGATCTGGGCTCCTTCTGCGGTGAGAGTAAAGTCCACCACATAGCGGCCAAATTCGTCGCGGGTAGCGAGGGCCGATTCGATCTTATCGCCGGTCATAACCGTGTGATATACCGTAGGGGCGTTCGGGTCGTTGGGATCGGTCTCCACCGGACCATCCACGTCGGTCACGATGCGCGTCCCTTCCAGAAGCGGCGTAGGGCCAAAGTCCACGAACTCCAGACGACCGGTTTGTCCCAGGGTGGCCCGTACTTGGTCTGGATCGGCAACGCCGGGGAATTCGCCGACAATGCGGCGGCTGCCGGCCACTTGCAAGATGCTCTCATTGACTCCCAGAGCGTTGGTGCGGTTTTCCAAAATCAACCGCGCCGTTTCCATTTGTTCACGGCTGATCGGCGTACTCTCGGGCAGGTCGGCTTCTAGCACCACTTGCAATCCGCCGCGCAAATCCAAGCCCAACTTTGGGCTGACCTCGCGACGCCAGAGGACTTCATCGTTAAAGGGATTCGCGATGCGGATTTCCTGGCTGAGATCAATCCACAACGCCAAGGCGAGGATGAGAGCGATGAAAATCAGTCGGGTTGTCAGATTTCGCATGGACGCGATTCTCCACTCACAAAAATGCCTGCGCAGGGCAGGCAGAAGAAGATTATACTACGGGATGGCGAATTCGTCAGGAGAAAAGTGATCCGATGATTGTTCTAAAGTTGGTAAAAGTGTGATTAAACGGTTGTGAAGCAGGCCGAAAACCACCCCACAACCCACGAAGAAAGGGGCGCATTGAGATGCACTGAATTTGATTTTACCAAAAATGGAGCGGTCGAGATTGTTTGGGAAGTTTTTCACCTCGAGACCTGACGACATGGGGGAGGCCTGCGATCTGCATATCCTTGGGTGATCCATCTCCTTCACACTTTTGAGTTGAGAAAAGCCATCACCCGTTCAAAGACTTCGTCTGGGGTGAGCGAGTCGGTATCGATCACCAAATCGGCATGAGCGCATGCGTGCTCCAAGCGGCGCTGCTGTTCCAAATATTCTTCCTCCGTCCAATTTAAAGCCCGCCGTGCTGAGCATACAGGATACGAAGCCTGTAAAAAGATCAGCACGTCTGGATTGGTGATGCGCTTCCACATGTCCTTTACATAGGAATGTTCCTGGGCGATGTGACGACAGGTGAATCCCCGCTGCTCCAAGCGAGCGATCAAGGTGGACTTGCCCGAGCCACAAGGCCCAACCACGCCGATCAACGGACTACTGGCTGGCATGGACGAGGGCGTTCAACTTGTCTGGGCGTCCCAACACCACCACACTATCCCCTCCCTTCAGTTGCAACCTGTCGGTAGGATGGATCTGCGATTGGCGATCATCCCGGACGAGAACGATGCTAACACTATACCGATCTTCCACCTCTCCCACCGTCTTTCCGTCCAATTCCGAGCGTGGCAACACCTTCAAGCGTGCCAGACTGAGGGCTTCACCCTCCACATGGATGGGATGGCTGATATCGGCCCCGGCCGCCGAAGCGGCAAAGGCCGGCGCGGCAATCGCCGTAGCACTCAAGGCATGAAAGCCAAACTGGGTATGCAGCTCATCGGCAAAATCGTCGTCAAAAATTCGGATCACCACTCGAATGTCAGGACGAATGGAACGGGCTTTTAGCGCTATCTTCAAGTTAAGCGCATCGTTCTGCACGCATAAAATGATTGAGCGAGCTCGGCTAATATGGGCATCTCGCAACACTTCCTCAAGACTGGCATCTCCAATGATGACCGGAATGTCCATCTTCCGCACCGAAGTGACCAGATTGGTCTGTGGTTCACGTTCGATCACCACTATCGGCTCGCCCATCTCATGAAGGAAACGAACGACCCGAAAACCCAGATGCCCTAAGCCAACCAAGACATGATGGTTCTCCAACGTTGAGGCCACGGCCACCTCCCATTCGCGGCTGCGAGCGCGGCGGTTGAACAACAAAATGCCAAAATCGGCCAACCCCTGCGCCAACAGCCCAAGTCCAACGATCGGCATGACAAAATAAAACACCTGCAACAACGGGCTGCGTGGAAAGGCGCTGTTGGGCTGCAAAAACACCATGGTCAGCACCAGATAGACGGCTTCCGACAACGAACTCACCGCTTCTCCCACCGCTCGGGCGATTACAAAATACAATCCACCTCCCCCCAGAATGGCCAGCAAAAAGAGGATCAAGGGCAGGCGAAATTCGCCTAATAGTAGGCTAGTATCTCGCCAAGAAGCACGCCAATAGCGTAGGGTGCGACGCAGCACCTGATTCATTCGATCGGCAAGCGCACAGTCATTCGTCGCACTGAGTCGCCGATGCGAGGCGAGACCTTGAGCACCACAACGCTCATGTCGTCGGCCGGCCGCCCTTCGTCCAGGCGAATGGCATGGGCCAGCAACTCATCGACGATCTCCTGCGGGCTGGGGTCCTGATCATCTAGCATGGCCTGAAGTACAGTGCAGACTTCCATGGGCCGGCCACGTCGTGAGCCGGCATAAGCCAAACCATCGGTGTATACCACGATCAGGATGCCAGGCTCGATGTTGATCTCGGTGATCACCGGACGAATATCCCGGGCCGTGCCCAAAGGAACGCTTTCGGAGGCCACACAATCCACCAAGCCATTGCGACAGATCGCGATCGGCACAGGATTGTTGCAGGTCAAAACGATGGTGTTGGTTGCCAAATCCACCGAAGCGATGTTGAGCGTACAGGAAACCTTGCCTCCTTTATCGGTGTACAACGCGTCCGACGCTGCGCGCGCTGCGGCTCCGTCTCGCACCCCTTCGGCCAGCAGCCCGATCACCTTCCGCACCACCATCATCGAGACCGCCTTAGCACCGCGGCCACTGGACTGACCATCGGCCAGCACCACCGACAATCCGCCGTTTGGGCGCTCCACCACTTCAAGCGTGTCGCCGCTTTCCGATACCGCATATTTATTGATCTTCGCTACTGCAATCTGCACTTCCATACTTCCTAAATTTTACAACAGGACACTGCATTTTTGGTGGGTTTGGGGAGGGATCAAATGCTAGGCCGTTCGATGGCGAGCAAAGCCGTCAACGACGTGGGACAACGAATACACGAAGGCGCATCGCTCTTGGCTGTAGGACCCAGGCCCACCATCCCTTGCCCACAGAGGTAAACAAGGTGGTGAAAGACCCTCGTCTCGGGCAAGTAACCGTATAGCGGTATCGTTGTTATGACTGCGGGAAGACCTTTCGGCATTCCCCCGACGGGGTCGGGCAAAGTCAGCAAAGCGAACGGTTGAAGAAATTGTGCGTCATCACCTGGTCAGTCGTATTTTTGCCTACCAAATTTGTTACAGTGACCAGAGTCGTGTTCTGTTGAGAACAGCGTTTATAATTGCCCATATGGAATTTTACACTGGCACTGGTGACGACGGCAACACTGGTCTTCTGGGGGAAGGACGCGTCCGCAAGACGCATCCGCGGATCGAGGCCCTAGGTGCGCTCGACGAATCCACCGCCACCCTGGGCTGGGCACGTGCCCAAGCACAAGACCCTCGAACGATGCACATCCTGCTCGAAGCTCAACGCGATCTCTACCGGTTGATGGCCGAGGTTGCCGCAACGCCTGAAAACGCTCCCCGCTTTCGCTCGATCGACTCGAACCGCGTTGTTTGGGTGGAAGATCAAATCAACAACCTGGCGGCCACGATCCCTATGCCATCTGGCTTCATCCTGCCTGGTGATAGCGCGGCCGGCGCAGCCCTCTCGATGGCCCGCGCCGTGATCCGTCGTGCTGAGCGACGCATGGTGGAATTGCTCGATACCGATGAGGTGAGCAATCCTGAGCTGATTCGCTACTTGAATCGCCTCTCCTCGCTGTGCTTTGTGTTAGAACTGGTCGAAAACACCGCTGCAGGAAAGAAGACGACGCTGGCAAAGGAAGCGAATGGGTAATCTCTCATCGCCAGGATGGCCTCTCCGCATCCTGATCGATTGTCCAAGGGAACCGATTACCAGAAGAGTCGACACACCACTGTTTGGCAGACGGACACCCTCTGGCCATGGAATGATGTTTATTGCAAAGCAACGTCAAGACGACGAGTGAGGCGTTCGCAATGACTGGCACCTTTCTCAACATAAGCACAGTATTGATCGGCGGGATGTTGGGTCTGCTCTTTGGAGCACGCATCCCAGAACGATTCAAGGGGACGGTGATCGCCGGCATGGGGTTATTCACCTTCGGCATGGGGGTGCAGATGTTCCTCCAAACCCAAAACCCCCTGATCGTTCTAGGAGCTTTGTTGATCGGCGTCCTATTGGGCGAGTGGTGGCGAATCGAGGACGGTTTGCGCAACGTGGGAACCGTTCTAGAAAGGCGCTTTGCCCAAAACAACTCGGCCGAGGGTTCGGCGCGCTTCATCCGCGGCTTTCTGACGGCCTCGTTGCTGTTCTGTGTGGGGCCGATGACCATCCTCGGCTCGATTCAAGATGGGTTGACGGGCAACTACCAACTCTTGGCGGTTAAGTCCATCTTGGATGGATTCGCCGCCTTGGCTTTTGCTTCCACGCTGGGCATAGGGGTCTTGTTCTCGGCGTTAACTGTGCTGGTCGTGCAAGGGGGCATCAGCCTGGTTGCAGCCCAGTTCGGCGTTGCCTTGTTCGGCTCGGCACTGAGCGAGGCCACCCAGGCGGCCATCCGATCAGATCCGCACGTGTTAGAGATGACCGCCGTTGGAGGCGTGTTGCTGATGGGTCTAGCCATCAGCAGCTTGCTGGAGATCAAGCCGATCCGGGTGGGAAATTTTCTGCCGGCCCTGTTCGCGGCCCCGCTCATCGTCTGGCTGCTCTCCCTGATCGCCCGCTAGTCGGGGAGGATCCGCATCATTTACACTAAGCTGGACGAAGGCTCCAGCCCGTTGGCCAGCGCGATCTCATCCAGCAGGATCTCCACTTCGTCTAGGAAATGGTCCAGAGCAGCGACCTTCTCATGGAATGCTTCTCCGACCAAGCCGAGTTGGGAAATTGCGGTTTGCCAATGGTGGCGCTGGTCGGGCGGGAGAACCATGGCAGCGAAGGTCCAGGTGTGCAGCAACGGCCAGAGGCCGGCGATGCCTTCGAGGGTTTCATAAGCGCGGCGATAGTAGTTCAGACGGGCCGGATGAATGCGAGGTTCGGCGCGCCCGCTTTCAGCGGCGGCTATGAAGTCTTGTTGCCAGAGGGGGAGCCATTCGGCCGGCAAGCCGGTTTCCAGGGTAAGCCCACCCACCAATTCGGCCAGACTTCCCGCCAGCTGAGGTCGGCCGGCCTGTTCAGCACGCTTGGGAAATTCGAGTAGTAAGCGTCGCTCGGCCAGGGGGTTGCCGTTCAGCTCGGCGATTGCACAAGCAGCATGATAGACCGCTTTCAAGTAATGAGCTACTTCATGTGGGCCGATCGGACTCTGCAGATCCACCAAATCGGTCCAGATGCCACGTCCATGGGCGAGCAAGGTATGACAACGTCGTAAGACGGATGCCGGGCTGGAGAACTCGGAGCCGGCCCGCACGGCTGCTTGCACAAAATCAAAGAACTTATCGCGATCATACAAGAGCATTGGCGCATAGATTTCTGGGCCTAGCCAGGGATTCACCCGCACCTGGCGCGGCGAGTCAAACTCAACCCGAGCGTGATAGGTGATATCCAAATGAAAATCGCCGGTCAATCGGACGATTTCGCGCGTGCGGGGAGGCGTGCCTTCTGTGATGAACACCAGGTCTATATCGGTCAAGCCGCCCAAGAACGGCTCTTCGCTAAGCAAGGAACCGATCAGGTAGGCAGCTAGAATGTCTTTCTGCTCTGAGGTGCGCACCTTGGTCGTTTCTTGTGCGATGCGGATCAAGGTTTCGCGAGTTACACGCATGGGTATCCCATCCTGAGAAAGTTAGGATCGAGGTGGTCTATCGGTTTCGATCGGCAAAGTGGGCTGGTAAGGGGGAATTCCCAACACCTGACGAATTCGGTTTTCGATATGCCGAAGATGCTCAGGGTTCTGGACAACATTCAGATGATTGGTGTCAATCGCCAACACGGGGGTATGATCGTATGGTTTGGAGAAGAATTCTTCGTAGGCACGGTGGAGTTCCTCGATGTAGGTCCGTTCCATGTGACGCTCGTAGGGGCGATCGCGCAGGGCAATGCGTTGCATGAGGACGTCGGTATCGGCACGCAGGTATACAACCAGGTCGGGTTGAGGGATCTTTTCGGCCAGCGCTTCGTGTACGCGGTGGTACATCTCCAGCTCATCGCCACAGAGATTGATGCGAGCAAAAATCGAGTCCTTGGCAAAGGTGTAATCGGTGATCAGGTTTTTACCGGTCGCCAGGGCCATGGCCACATTCTGCCGCTGCTGGCGATAGCGCGAGAGAAGAAAGAAGATCTGCGTCTGAAAGGCGTAGCGAGCGCGATCGGCATAGAAGTCGGAGAGAAAAGGGTTCTCCTCGAAGATCTCGAGCACAAGCTCGGCCTGAAAGGCCGGCTGCAGCAAACGGGCCAACGTGGTCTTCCCGACGCCGATCACTCCTTCGATGGCGATGTACATGGGCTTCCTAGGACACTCCTTCCTAAACAGCGAGGGTATGGGAATGCAGGCCGGCGCTGGGACAAGCCGTCCCATCTGAGGGCCCTGGGCCGGCCGGGACAGGTTAAGCATACCATAAAGAGCGAGAAAATCTGCTGCTGAGGTGCAAGGAAACAAGCAACCTCGGAGAAATGGCCACAGGCGTTAGAAGAGCGGGTAAAAAGGGATGTTTTCATCCGGAGGTATGGGGCTCGGGAGGCGCTGTGATCTCTGTGTTCTTTTGTTGTGCTCCGCTCTGGGCAGGACGGCGGGGAGCGGCTAAATTATGGGTTGATAAACTGAAACACATTTATCCACTCTCAGGACGGCGGTGCTTATCAGAAGCGCCAAAGCGATATGCTATAATTTTCCCTCACGCTTTTCCCGTTGTCTCGAAACATCGGCGATGGGGAAGGAACGGCGTCATTTGGCTCTACAGAGCCACCCTTTGAGGCGATTGGTCATGGGCCGGCAAGGGCCGGCCTGGAGGCGCATCGCAATCGAAACGCATGATGTGGAAAATGTGAGCTAGAAAGAGCTATGTCTTCGAATGTCATTCGGGTAGTCGGTGCGCGCGTGCACAACCTCAAGAACATCACGGTAGAAATCCCGCGCAACAAATTGGTAGTGATCACGGGTTTATCAGGATCGGGCAAGTCGTCGCTGGCCTTTGATACCATTTTTGCTGAAGGACAGCGCCGTTATGTTGAGTCGCTCTCGGCCTATGCGCGGCAGTTTATCGATCAGATGGAAAAACCCGATGTGGACTATATTGAAGGGTTATCGCCGGCCGTGTCGATTGACCAAAAATCCACCAGCCATAATCCGCGCTCGACGGTCGGCACAGTCACTGAAATCTACGATTACCTGCGCTTGCTGTTTGCTCGCATCGGCGTTCCCCACTGCCCGGTTTGCGGACGAGAGGTGATCAAACAATCGGCTCAAGAAATTGTAGAAGCGCTCGAAGCCCTGCCGGAGGGCAGTCGCATCTTGATCCTGGCGCCAGTGGTGCGCGGTCGTAAAGGCACCTATCAGGCGGTCTTCGAGGAGATCCGCAAGACCGGCTTTGCGCGCGTGCGAGTGGATGGCGTGGTTCGCTCCCTAGATGAAGAGATCGAGCTTGACCGCTACAAGACGCACACCATCGAAGCAGTTGTGGACCGACTCGTGATCACCCATCCTGAAGAGGAGGAGGAGCGAAAAGCCAATCGCACCCGCCTGACCGACTCGGTGGAAACCGCTTTGAAATTCGGCGATGGATACGTCACCGTTGCCTTGGTGAACAGCGCCTCCGAGTCGCAAAAGACCGGCGCTTCCTTCCCCGGCGAGAAAGCGGCCTTGCCGGCCCGCGACCTGTTCTTCTCCGAACATCTGGCCTGCCCAAAGCATGGTGTATCTATCCCCGAGATCGAACCACGCATCTTCTCCTTCAATACGCCTCATGGTGCTTGTCCAGATTGCCAGGGATTGGGCACACGGCTAGAGATCGATCCCGATCGGGTAATTCCGGACAAGGAGCGCTCTCTGAACGAGGGAGCGATTGTTGCCTTGGAGTGGAACGGGGGGCGCGAAGAAGGAGGCTATTACTGGAAAAGCTTAGAGGCGGCGGCGCGGGCATATCACATTGACCTGAACAAACCGGTCAAAGACTTGCCCGAAGAGCAGTTGAACCTAATTTTATACGGCACGAATAGCCAGCAAGTGGCGACGGTCTATCGGGGCATCGGCGTTGGTCAGTTCAAGATAATCCTTCCCTTTGAGGGCGTGATCCCCAACCTCGAGCGCCGCTATTACGAAACCCAATCGGAATGGATTCGCGCCCGCATCAGTGAATTCATGTCCAACAAACCCTGCCCAACCTGCAACGGCAAGCGTCTGCGTCCCGAAGCGCTGGCCGTCACTGTGGATGGCGTCAACATTATTGACGTTACTTCCTGGCCGGTGCTGCGCACCCTGGAATGGGCCCAGAATCTGAACCGAAAACTGAACGCCCGCCAGCGGGCGATTGCCGAGCGCATTTTGAAGGAAATCGTGGAACGCCTGACCTTCCTGGTCAACGTCGGTTTGGATTATCTTACCCTAAGTCGATCGGCCTCCACACTCTCGGGCGGAGAGGCTCAACGCATCCGCTTGGCCACGCAAGTAGGTTCTCGGCTGGTGGGTGTGCTCTATGTGCTCGATGAGCCGTCAATCGGTCTGCACCCGCGAGACAACGCACGTTTGCTCAACACGCTTAAGGGCCTGCGCGATCTAGGGAACACGGTGCTTGTGGTCGAACACGATACCGAGACGATCCTGACCGCCGATTGGGTGATCGACTTGGGGCCCGGCGCGGGCGAACACGGTGGGCGTGTGGTGGCCGAGGGTACGCCGGCCCAGATTCTCGAACATCCTACCTCGCTGACCGGCGCCTACTTGGCCGGGCGCAAACAGGTCCCGCTACCCAAGCAAAGACGGACCGGCAACGGCAAGTTCCTGCGCATCATCGGAGCACGCGCCAACAACCTCAAAGGAATAGACGTCACCATCCCGTTGGGAAAGCTGGTCTGCATCACCGGCGTCAGCGGTTCAGGAAAATCCACGTTGATGATCGACGTGCTCTACCGAGCGTTAGCCGAGAAACTGATGGGTGCCCACACCCAGCCTGGGGAATACAAACACATCGAAGGAATTCAATATCTCGACAAGATCATCAACATCGATCAATCCCCGATTGGACGCACGCCGCGCTCCAACCCAGCCACCTACACTGGCCTGTGGGACGAAGTGCGCAAGCTGTTCGCCCAACTGCCCGAAAGCAAGGTCCGTGGCTATAAACCAGGGCGTTTCTCGTTCAACGTTCACGGTGGACGCTGCGAGGCCTGCCAAGGACAAGGCGAATTTCGCATAGAGATGCAATTCCTGCCCGATGTATACGTGCCCTGCGAAGTATGTCACGGCAAGCGCTTCAATCGCGAGACGCTCCAGGTGCGCTTCAAGGGTTATAACATTGCCGATGTGCTGAATATGACCGTGGATCACGCCCTCGCCGTATTTGCAGCCTTCCCGCAGATGGTGAACAAGCTCAAACTTTTGCAAGAAGTCGGTCTGGGATACATCCGCATTGGCCAACCGGCAACGACCCTCTCCGGCGGTGAAGCGCAACGTGTGAAATTGGCCCGCGAACTCTCACGACGGGCCACCGGCCGGACCCTCTACGTGCTTGACGAACCTTCGGTGGGATTGCACGCGGCAGATGTGCATAAGCTGATCGAGGTGCTTCAGCGTCTTGTAGAGGCCGGCAACTCTGTCCTGATCATCGAGCACAACCTCGACATCATCAAGGTGGCCGACTGGATCATTGACTTGGGGCCCGAAGGCGGCGATGGCGGCGGTGAGATTGTAGCCGAAGGAACCCCCGAGCAGATAGCCCAAGTGGCACACTCCTACACCGGCCAGTTCCTGAGGCGCTATCTCTTCCCCGTCTGATGCTCAACGCTTGCAGCGGCGGCCGACTCTATCCACAACTTTCAGGGTAAAATTGTCTGGGACGATCGTTCCCCTTGCGAAAGGAACAGCTCATGAACCCTTCTGCAACTCCTCCCTCGTTTCGCCCCATTACTTCGCGAAAACGCCGCCGTTCGATTGGCCCGAGAGTATTAATAATTTTGGCGGCGACAGCAATTGTGGCTGGCGTGGCGCTGATCGTTTCCTCATTGATGGCACCTGGCCGGCCGCTGAACGCCCTCTTCGCCACCGACACTCCCACACCGACGATGACTTCAACTTCCACCCCGACGGCTACGGCTACAGCCTCCGCTACTCAAACCGTCACACCCACTATCACCGGCACCCCCACTCCTTCGGCACCCTTTCAATACACGATTCAGGAAGGCGACAACCTGATCCTGATCGCCCAAAAGTTTCAATTGGCTGAAGACGGCATTGCGCTCATCCTGTCCCTCAACCCTGAGATCGTTCGAAACCGAGGGATCATCTTCCCCGGCCAGGTGATCTGGATCCCCAATCCTGATATGCGCATGCCCACTGCTACCCCGATCCCGCCTACGCTCAGGCGTGGCACCAAGATCACGTACATCGTCCTGCCTGGAGATACCCTGGCCGGCATCGCCGCCAAGTTCAACAGCACTGTCGAAGCCATCCTTGCCGAGAACAAGATCGAGAATCCCAACCTGCTCCAAGCTTACCAAGAGCTGGTCATCCCCGTCAATTTACTGACCCCTACTGCCACCCGCCCACCGACCAGCACGCCGATCACCTTTACGCCCACCTTTCCGGCTCCCCTCAACCCGACAATAACGCCCACCGCTACCTCGTCTTCAGGTGGCGGGACAGCCCCTTGCGCCTTCACGACCGAGCCGGCCCGCGTGCAAGGAGTGATCAGCGCCATCAATGCCTATCGAGCCCAGAACAACTTGCCGGCCTACACCGTAAACTCGCTCCTCAAGCAAGCTGCAGAACGCCACGCCGCCGATATGGCCTGCAATCAACTCTTTGGCCATACCGGCTCCGATGGCTCTACGCCGACCTCGCGCGTGGCCGACACTGGCTATCGCGCTAGCCGAGTCTCGGAAAACGCCTATGGCAGTTGGCCGCCCCTAACCCCCCAGGTCGTTGTGTACTGGTGGAGGACCGATCAGGCCAACCCACAACACAACCAGAACTTGCTCAGTACGACCTACAAAGAGATCGGCGTGGCGTATGCTTTCTTCAACAACTTCGGTTACTATGTGGTTGTCTTTGCTGCCCCCTAAAACTGTCGGATGGCAAAAAGGATATCAAAAACGCTGGACAAATTCGCACTTCTCACGTAAAATCTTGCCCCGCATTGAAGAAATGGCCAATGTCGCTCATCGACAAAGCGTAAACGACACAAAACGTTGGATTGTCTTTCTGGAGAAGGACCTGTGGCAAACATCAAATCACAAATCAAGCGCATCAAACAAAACGAGAAGCGAAGACTTCGCAATCGCATGATTCGCGGTGCGGCGCGCACGGCCGTGAAAAAAGCCCGCCAGGAAATGACCGAAGAAGCGCTGCGCAAGGCGATTAGCGCCTTGGACAAAGCGGCTGAAAAAGGCGTGATTCACTGGCGCAATGCTGCACGTCGTAAATCACGGCTCATGAAAGCGATTGCCAAAGCCCGCAGCGCCTCGGCCGCTTCCAACCGCTAGCCTGCTTGCTACACTCTGTTGTCGCTCCGTATCCAGCAGGAGATCCCCTCTCCTGCTTTTTTTTGTTTTAGGTAAGGAAAGGATGAATGGTAGCGGCAATGGGTGGGGGATTCCTATTGCCATCTGCTTCCTCACCTCGATAGTTCCCAATCTATCTGCTTCACCCTACCCTCAGCTTGGAAGAGCTTTCTGCTGCAAATATCCAATAACCGAGCTCTGTTTTCCCGGCAGCGGAAAACCGATCGATCCTCATTACTCAACTTGCCACCTCCTAGCTCAGGAGGAGCTTTTATAACCCGATCCGATAGACGCGATGGTTTTTATACTCCACGCCGTTTAAGTTTTTCAAGTCAGCGCGCATTTGAGTAGCCGTCTCGGCAACCTGGGTCATCTCCACGTGCTCAAAGCGGCGGAATCTCATCAGCGTTTTCCCCGTCTCATAATACAACACAGCGTTGCCGCCCATGCCCTGATACTCTGGCAAGATGCCCATCCCATTGGCGCTGACCGATTTGGTGCGTCTCATCTCGAGCAGAATATCGACCAATCCAAAGGGGAAGAGCTGTCCACGGGCACGTTGCATGGCCGCCGATACATCCGGAAAAGCGAAGAGGAAGCCCACAATCTCCTCTTCGTGCATGATCAGCTTGATCAGACGCGGATTGGCCACCAGAAAAACGTTATCCACCGCATATTGGATCTCGCGCAGTGAGAAGGGATAATACTCCCAGTTATTGACAAACGCCCTGTTGTAGGTTTTACCAATGCGCGGCGCCCAATGCAACAGCTCTCGCTTGCTAGAAAAATTCTTGACCCATAGCTTGCCGCGCTGGAGCACACGCTTGGCGATTCGCTCCACCCGTTCCGGAATATGAAATGCCGTGGAAGGAAGATAGCAGGATACGAAGTCCACTTCTTTTTCAAATCCCAGGCTTTCAAGCAATTTGGGATAATAGGCATAATTGTAGTTGGTCATCGTCATCATTTGACGATGCTCGAAGCCTTTCTCAAGAATGCCATATCCTTCAAAGGCGGAAAGCCCCTTAGGACCGATCAAGGCGTCCATCCCGCGCTTACGTGCCCAATCCCAGGCTGCTTCAAATAGGGCCCTGGCTACTTCTTGATCGTCTATGCTTTCAAAGTAAGAAAATTGGGCCTTCTTTGTTCTGTGATAAGCATTGAATGGTTTGTTGATCCCCACGCAGATTCGGCCGACGACTTCTCCGTTGCGCAGCGCAATGAAAAAATCTGCTTCGGAATGTTCAAAAAAAGGATGCTTTGCACGATTTAGCGGCAAATAAGCGTCAATATAAAGCGGGGGCACCCATTGGGGACACGTTTGATACAGGCGATAGGGGAATTCTACAAATTGCCTGACCTGCTTTTTGTTGCTGGTATCTACTTGTTGAATGACGACCATGGCTGGCTCCAAGAGAATTTAGGCCCAGTATAACAAAAATGGGAACGGTTGGGACGCCGACTGGAACAATTTATGGTTGCGCACCGACGAATCGCAAAGCATACAAGGCATCGGCATAGCCAGGGCGTACTTCGAGCGCTTTACGCCAGCGAGCAATCGCTCCCGAAAGATCGCCCTTACGCCATAATCCCCAGCCGTTCCAGAGCAACGCTTCTTCGGAATACCAACCGTTGATGGCCCGATAAGTGCTCTCGGTCAGTTCGAGCAAGTAATCAATTCGGTCGGCATGGAAGTAGGCGAAAAATGGCCAGAACTGATAGCGGGTCATTCGCTGCGGCAAGCCGATGGTAAACGCGCGATCAAAGGCTTGGGCGGCCTCCGAATAGCGTTCAAAATATGTCAAACCGGCCCCTAAGTTGAACCAGGCAAACGCATCGTTGGGATCGGTAGCGACATCGGCCGAGGCCATGTCCAAGGCACGCTGACGATTGGCGCTCACGTCCCAGTCTGGGCCCAACAGGGATCGAATTTCTTCCTCGTATTGGGGAAAGTATACGACCAGATACAAGTAATTAAAGGGCTTCCAATCGCTCATGAGTTGAGCATAGGGAATGCGTTTATCGGGACCGCGCAGAGGATCTTGAGCGATCACCACGCCTTCGAGGTCATCGTAACCGGTGATGACCAGATAATGAGCTGACCAGAGGTCGTCATTGGGGCCGGCGGCATCTTCTGGCCGCAGGGGTGTAGCGGCCTCAATCAGCACAGGATAGTAGGCAGCGAGCAACCGCTTCAGCAACTCCACATCGCCGGCCACCCGATACTCGGCTCGTAGCCAGCCAGCATAATTCAGCACATAGTAGCGCAGCTCTTCCGGATTGACATTTCGATCCTGCCGAACGGGCTTGACAATCCGCGCAATGTCGTGTTGGTTGCCTTTCCAACCATACATATGCAACAGCATTGACAACGTGGCCGGCCCACAATTGTTCATATCCTGCCGTTCATAAGGCGGAGAAGGGAGGATCACTTGCGTTGGGAACGGCGAAGGGGTGGGCAAAAGCGAGGGCGTCGCTGTCGGCGTCGAAGTCGGAGGAAGAGGCGTGAACGTAGGCAAAGGGGTGGAAGGCACGGGCGTAGGAACACTCACCGGATGGAGCGCATTCGTCAACCGGGTGGCCCACACCTCATAGCGCCACAACAATCGTTCTCTCAACCCAGGCACTTGCCAAACCAGCAAGATCGTCGTAAATGCCATGAAAAGGAGAAGGCTTATCTTGGCACGTCTATCCATGAGATCAGTGTATCACGCAGCTATGAGAGGCGATTAATCAGCAGCGCGTTGGGTTAGGCCGACTCCGCCAACTCGCGAGCACGATGAGCCATGCTAACCATCTGGGAAGCAGCCTCCTTGATAATCATGGCCGCTGTCTCGCGAGGGAACTTGCGCAACAACGGCACATGTTGATTGTTGGCTAGGGAAAAGTCGCCCCCAAGATACGGCATGGTCATGCGAATCGAGAGATTCAACATTCCCTCAATATCCGCTTTGGTCACACCTTCAAACCCCACCACACGATTTAGGATCGGAAACAGACGATGATCTGAAACCCCCTTGATCTGGAGGTACTTCAAGATTAGGCGCGTCAGACGTACTGCTTCAAGATCGGCGCTGATTACCAAGGCGATCAAATCTGCCTGCTGGATAATCGGCAAGACTAGATTCGACAGCGAACGTCCCACGTCCACGAAGATATAGTCATACGCCAAACAGAGCATCTTTGAGATATGCTCTACTTGCTCAGCGCGTAATTGTTGCGCCTGTTGTGGATCAGGAGAGCCGGCCAGGAGATGGAATTGCCATGCAGCCCATTTGGGCAGAGCTTCACGCAGAAAGGCCGCCGTGATCTGTTCCATGGGCATGGTGGAGATCGAAACCAGGTTGGTGGCGCCATCATATCCCACAATGGCAGCTACCGAACCGATGGGCAGGACGCTATCCAGAACCACCGTTTGCGCCTCTGGCATCTGCAAGCTGATGGCCATAGCTAGATTGACACAAAGCGAGGATGTGCCTGTGCCGCCTTTGGCGCTCAGGAATGGGATCAAATAGCCTCCTTTCACTGGCTTCGGGGCCTCAAATTCTGCATCAGGATGGAGAAGTTTCTCAATTGCGTTCAGCAGAAGGGGCACTGCTTCGGCCGATTTGACCAAGTAGATGTTTGCGCCGGCCTCTCGATAGCGAGCCTCCTCTTGGGGGGAATTCCCTAGGACGATGATCGGTGTTCTAGCCGTGCGTCGATCACTGCGCAACTTATAGAGGAAGGCCTCTCCTCCCAAATCCGCCAAGCCAGAATCGAACAAGATCAAATCCGGACGATCGCGCCACGCGTAGATCAACCCTTCCTTGCCCAACGAACTCGCCAAGGTGCGATAGCCCTTCTGCTCCAACAAGCGCATTAGAAATGTACGGCTTGCTGTGTTGCTATCGACCACCAGAATCTGACCTTTGACCATGAGACATCAGCTTTCTACCGGAGGCATCAGATATCCTAGTCCAGAGCGAGTGACGATGTGCTTCGGGTTGTGAGGATCTTCCTCGAGCTTTTGCCGCAGCCGAGCAATGCTTACCCATAAGATCTCTTTTTCATCCTTGTATTCGGCACCCCATACATTTGAAAGAAGTTCCTCAGAGGTGAGAATACGACCGACATTGTGGACAAATTGAAGCAAGAGGCGATATTCGGTCGCCGAGAGCGAGAGCTCCTGATCGCCGCGCCAAACTTCGGCTCGAGCAAAATCGATTCTTAGGTCGCCATGGGTAAAAAAACGGTTCTGTCCAACTGGCGGAGAGGGTTGTACACGGCGTAGCACAGCGCGCACCCGTGCTAGGAGCTCAGTGGCCGAGAAGGGCTTTACCAGATAATCGTCGGCGCCCAGATCGAGCCCACGCACACGATCCCGTTCTTCTCCTTTGGCGGTTAAGATGATGATCGGGACGTTTGAGAACTGGCGAATGCGTTGAGTCACACCGAATCCATCCAAGCGCGGCATCATGATGTCTAGCAAGATCAGATCTACCGGTTGGAGAGAAAACACTTCCAAAGCCTGCTCGCCATCTTGAGCTGTCACCACATCGTATCCCTCGGTGCGCAAGTTGGCTTCCAACAAACGCAGGTAGCGAGGTTCGTCATCTACGATCAGCACACGCTTGGACATAAGGCATCTCCTTTCTCTCTGGGTTCATCGGGTTGGAGCGGAAGTTGAATGTGGAAAGTGGCACCGTGTCCTGGTTCTGATTCTACCCACATCTTACCACGGTGGGCGGTCACAATTTGTTTGCAGATATACAGGCCAAGACCTGTGCCTGTGCTGGAAGCATGAGAACCGGGCACCCGATAGAAGCGCTCAAAAATCATCGCCTGATGCTCCGGGGGAATGCCCGGCCCATGATCGCTAAAGCGAACATGGACCATGTTTCCTCGTTGTTCCACAGAAATCTCAATATCCGATCCTGGAGCGTACTTGACGGCATTGCTGAACAAATTCTCCAGCACGCGCATCAGATGGATGGTATCGCCGAGAATGGGAGGGAGCGGTGAAATATCTAATCGGACAACCACTTCGGGATGACGTTGATGAAAGCGGATAACGGCATCGCGAATCAAGGCGTCCACGCGCATCGGTTGAAACTTGAAATTCAGCGTTTTGCTTTGCAAGCGCGCCGACTCGAGTAGGTCGTCGATCAGCTGCGCCAGGCGATCGGTCTCTTCATCGATCACGGTCAGAAACTCTCGCTGGGTGGCTTCGTCCCATTTCGTATCTTGGCGCAATAGGGTGGTGGAATATCCCTTGATAAAGCCTAACGGTGTGCGGAGTTCATGTGAAACGGTGGCCAAGAAGTCGTCTTGCAACCGAATACGATACTGAACTTCATTGAGCTGACGATACGTCTCCTCCCAACTACGACGCTCTAACAGACAAGAGGCCCATGCTGAGATCAGAGCCGCGAGATGAATCTGATCGGCTTCAAAGGGTGGACCTCCAAAGCGGATGAAGATCATCGCTCCAAGAACCCGTGCGCCACTCAACAATGGCAAACCTAACGTGTAGGGTAGTTCCAAGCGGCCAGTATTGGGTAGATTAGAACGAGGGGGGATTTGCAAAAGAATTTGAGCATTGGCGATCACTTCGCCGGCCACGCGCTCGCCCCAAGCCGCGTCCGCTTCGGCGCTCTTGCCACGACCTAGCGCACGCGCATAGATAACTTCGAGCGCACCGCTTTCCGCTTCGCTCGACGAGTAAATGGCAATGTTGTCAAAGATAAAAAAAGATCGCAGTTCCACCATCAGGACTTCTAGAGCCGATCGCCAGCTGGCCTGGGTGGACGCTTTGCGAAAAAGGGACAGAAGAGCATTAAGTGTCGTAAGGTCTACCCCATGGCTCATTTACTCCTCCTCGGCCGTGAGCAGAGGGAAGCGAAAGGTAGAACCCTTTCCCTCAGCGGAGATGACTTCCAAAACCGACCCGTGCGCCTCGACAATCTGCCGGACCAAGGACAGGCCAATGCCAGCGCCGCTGTGCTTTCGGGTAGACGAACTATCCAATTGGTGGAACGGCTCAAAAATCTCCTCGATGCGATGGGGAGGGATGCCGGTACCTGTATCGGTGACGGAAATCATTACCAAGTGGGCCGTTTCGCAAGAAACGTTCAGGACCACCCGCCCTCCAGCTGCCGTAAACTTGATGGCGTTATCCAACAACTGTCCCAACACCCAGGCGATCTTCTGCGAGTCCGCTTGGACCAGAGGCAGGTCTTTATCCAACACGGCATGGACACTGACCCCGCGGCTCTTGGCTTTGGGCTCGGCTGTCCGCACGCTCAAATTGGCTAGACGGGCAATATCCACTGCTTCGAGCTTCAGGCTCAGCTCGCCGCGCGAGGCGAGAGAGAACATGATCAAATCATTGATCAACCCCTCTAGACGCGTAGTCGCTTGTTGGCTCACCTGGAGAGCGTGTTTTTGTTCAGGAGTAACTGGGCCTAGGGACTCGCTTAGCATCAATTCGATATAGCCCTTGATGTGAGTGAGAGGGGTGCGCAACTCATGAGAAATGTTGGCGACGAAATTGGCCTTCATCTGGCTCAATTCCGAAAGCCGCTCCAAGGCGCGTTGCAGTTCTGCTGTGCGTTGTTGCACGCGTTGTTCTAGGCTGCGATTAGCCGCTTGCAACGCATTGCGCAGCTGGATGATTTGCTCGGTCACAACCTGATCGAGCGTGTTCTGGCTAATCAAATTCAATTCCACTAGGGCTTGCCCTAAAAGACAGGGGCATCCTTGAGCCAACTGCTCCTGCTGGTAGGCTAGCGCCTTTTGCAGATCGGCCTCAGTGATCAATCCCTTTTTGACTAGAGATTCCCCAAGACGTGGCACGAGCATTTCTGGACTGAGACGAAGCGGCTGGGTTGTCATAGGGACCTCCATACCCATTCTCCCCCAACCATGGTTGCTCGAGGTTGCGTGGAAAGCAATTCTTCAGGAGGAACATCGAACGGATCGTTGTCCAGGACGATCAGATCGGCCAGGTAGCCTGGAGACAGGCGTCCCAGGCGGCCTTCTAGGCCGGCCGCATAGGCGGCGCCAACTGTGTAGGCCTCCAGAGCTTGGCGCAAGGTCAACTTCTCCTGCGGTACCCATCCTTGGGGCCCTCCTGTCCCATCGGGGCGGCGACGGGTGATCGCCGCGAACAACCCTAGGAAAGGATTGGGCGACTCCACCGGCGCATCCGAGCCAAATGCCAAGCGCGCTCCGTGTTCCCATTGGGTGCGCCAGGCGTAGGCCCATCGTACGCGCTCCCCCCAGTAGCGATCGGCCATAAGCATATCCGAAGTGGCATGAATGGGTTGCATCGAAGCGATCACGTGCAGTTGCGCCAGCCGTGCTGTATCGGCCGGGTGAAGAAGCTGAACGTGTTCGATGCGATGGCGAAGAGGGGGGAGGCCGTGTTCTTGTTCGTAGCGACGGAGTTGGGCATAGACGTTCAACACCTCATGATTGGCGCGATCGCCAATTGCGTGCACGGCCATGGCCAGCCCCACCTCGACAGCGCGCCGGGCGATCTCGAACAAGGTTTCGCCATCCATATTCAATATGCCGCGATTATCGGGTTCCCCTTCGTATGGGTGGAACATGGCAGCGGTGCGGGGGCCCAATGCCCCATCCATAAAAGCCTTGACCGGCCCGATTCGCAGCAGGTCATCCCCGAAACCGCTCCGCAGCCCAATCGCCCAGGCATGCTCCAGGTCTTCCACCGGCACGCTCTTCACCACCCGTAGGCGTAGCTCGCCGTGCTGATGCAGTTCTTGAAGCGCCAGGAAACATGAACGACGATCAAAGTCGTGTACGCCAGTCACCCCCATTTTCCACAGGACGGCCTGGGCAGCCTGAATGGCCTCAGCCACACTTGCCACCGTTGGTTGTGGGATGTGGGCGGCTACCAGGTTCATGGCAGCCTCAAACAGGATGCCGGTTGGCCGGCCCTGGGAATCGCGCTGGATCTCGCCGTTTGGCGGATTCGGTGTGGCTGCGGTGATGCCGGCCCGCGCCAGCGCAGCGCTGTTTGCCCAAGCCGCATGAAGCGATTTGGCCGTTAGATAGACCGGACGATCCTGGGCTACGGCGTCGAGATGAGCAGCATGGGGCCAGCCCCCCTGGAGGAGATCCCACACATTCTGATCCCAACCGTGGCCCAAAATCCATTCCCCCGCTCTTGCCTCGGCAGCGCGCTGGGCCACGCGTTGCAGGCATTCCTCCAAGGTTGCCGTCTGGCAATCCACTTTTTGCAGGGCCAGAGCGTATTGTTGGAGGTGAATATGAGCATCGGTCAAACCAGGAAGAACCACTTTGCCTTGAAGGTCCATCCGTTCAGCGGGCACCTCTAGCAATTCCTCTCCGCCAACGGCCTGGATCCGTCCATGCTGAACGAGCAGCGCTGAAGCGACTTCTCGGCGTGGATCAAAGGTGTAGATACGGGCGTTGTACAGTAGTTTCACGGTTAAACCGCCGATCAGAAATTCAAGGGATGAACGTCCCGAACCTCTCGGATCGTTTCATCATAATAAACGCTCCAACAGGGCGTTTAACTCTTCGTCAGAATAATAGTAAATTGTGATGGCGCCGCCCTTTTTGCTGTGCCGCAAAGATACCTTCGTGCCCAAGCTGGTTTGCAAGCGTCGCTCTAGATCGGCCACCTCAGGAGGAGACGATTTCTTAGCTCGGACGATCGGTTTGTGTTCACTCCACTTGCGCACTAGCGCCTCGGTCTGCCGCACCGAGAGCTCCAACCGCAGCACGGTCTGCAAAGCAGCTTCTTGGGCTTTCTCCGAGGGCAGACCTAAGAGCGCTCGAGCATGCCCTTCACTGATCTGACTCTGGAGCAACGCCTGCTTGACTGCCGGCGCCAAAGCCAGCAGCCGCAACGTATTGGTCACGGCCACCCGGCTTTTTCCAACCCGCTCGGCCACCTGTTCTTGCGAGAGGCCAAACTCATCGATCAAATGACGATAGGCTTGAGCCGCCTCGAGCGGGTTCAAGTCGGCGCGTTGCAGGTTTTCGATCAGGGCTAGTTCTAGATGTTGGCGATCATCGGCTTGGCGCACGATCACCGGCACCATCTTGAGGCCGGCCTTCCCGGCTGCTTGCCAACGTCGTTCGCCGGCGATCAACACATATTTCCCCTCCTCACCAGGCGAGACAATCAGGGGCTGCAGAATGCCGTGCTCGCGAATCGAGGCCGTCAGCTCTTCCAACTCCTGGGGGTCCATCTGCACCCGAGGCTGGCGCGGGTTGCGGACGATGCTCTCCACCGATACGTGGAGCACACCGCCGGCCGTCGCTGATGCCTCCTGAACCGGGATCAGAGCATCCAAACCTTTGCCAAGGCCACTACGCTGAGGCATAGGTTCTCCTGTGGAGCAGAGATTGAAACAGCACCGTAACCAACCCAAGGTGGGAAGGCAAGGCGCCGTCTTTATTTTACATTAACATCGCCGCAGCAACGATGACGAGAACATTACACAACTTGGATTCCGTCTCCTTGCAGCACCTCGCGCGCCAACAACTCGTAGGCTTTTGCGCCGGCCGAAGAAGGCGCATAGACCGAGATCGGCAGGCCATACGAGGGTGCCTCAGCCAGCCGCGTGCTGCGCGGGATGATGGTCTGAAAGGTCTGCTCGGGGAAATGCTTTTTCACCTCACGCACCACATCGGCGGCAAGGTTGGTCCGGGGATCGAACATCGTCAGGACTAGGCCGCGCACCCTGAGGTCCGGAAAGAGAACCGAGCGAATGCGTTGAATGGTCTGAGTGAGCAGGCCCAATCCTTCCAAGGCCAGATATTCACACTGGACAGGGATAATGACACCATCGCGAGCAGCTACCATGCCGTTGATCGTCAGCAGGCCTAAGGACGGCGGACAGTCAATCAAGATATAGTCGTAGCGTCCATCCAGCTCAGCGAGTGCCTGCTTCAAGCGGCTTTCGCGCGCCAACTCGTTCACCAGTTCCACCTCGGCTCCAGCCAGGGCTGGCGAAGAGGGCAACAAAGATAACTTTAGCCGCTCGTTGTGCAACACCAAGGCCTCCGGCGGGAGCAAGCCCAGCAACGCGTCGTAGGTGCCGCCACGAACAGCGTTCTTGTCCGCTCCCAAGGAAGACGTAGCGTTGGCTTGGGGGTCGAGATCCACCACCAGCACGCGTTGACCAAACTGGGCTAGGTAGGCTCCTAAGTTGATGGCCGTGGTGGTTTTCCCCACCCCACCCTTCTGATTGACGAAAGTATATATGCGTGTCATTGTCTTACTTGCAACATTTATAAGCAGGTTGAGCGCTTCTCAGAATTAGGGGAGCACTTCTACCAAGCAGGCTTGAATTTCCTTCTGGGTGGGAATGCCCTCCAGCCCCGGCCGGCCCACCGAATACGCGGCCAGCAGGGTAGCAAAGCGTGCCGCCTCCCACGGGTCGCGCGTCGTATACAGGCGGATGAAAAACGCTGCGGCGAAGATATCGCCGGCGCCAGTGGCATCCACCTCCGCTGTCTGGGGGGCGCGCAAACGGCGACGATCGCCATGCCAGTACAGCACACAGCCGGCTGCACCCTCGGTCACCACCAGCAGCCGCGCATATTGGGCCAAGTGCTCCACATACTCCATATCTCCGCCCACGTCTTCGATGCTGATCACCACAGCGCCGGCTGTCTGTAACGATTGGCGATCGTCCCACCTCTTGGGCGAAACGCGCCCGCTCTCGTCCCAAGCGCGCATCCATCCCTGGGCCGTCAAGCCGATCAGCGACGCCGAAAAGCCGCCAGGCAACGTTGGACTCATCTCATCGGCGATTGGCCCGAGATGAAGGATAGCCGCCCGGCGCCACACCTCCGGCGTTACATTCAGATCGATCGGGGTAGCGCGCTGATGCAGCAACTGCGTGCGCCCAGAAGCATGATAAATGTTCTCAAACGTCGTGCTATGCTGGCTCGGAATAGTCACCATCGGAATGCCGTTCAGAGCGTCCAGAGCCACATCGTTCCCCACACTGGTCACAATCCCCACCCGCAATCCTAGGGCTCGCGCCGTCAATGCCGCGTAGGCTGCCGTTCCGCCGAGCCGTGGGCCGCTTGGGGTCAGATCGCGCGCTAGGTGACCGATCACGAGATAATCCACTGGTTCGAGAGCGATCAATTCCAACATAAGTCAAATTATACCTGAGGTCATCTCTAACGGTTGCACAGTCCTTCTCCTGGGAGCGGCTAAATTATGGGTTGGTAAGCTGAAACACATGAGCGGGATAGTTCGGAAAACGCTGCTTGCGCCATGGACGGCAGTGGAAGCAGTACAGAAAAATCTTCCAGGCTGCCTTCCAGGCTTCTGGACCACGCGAAAAACAGCGCGAGCGTCGCGCCAGGCGAGCGAGATCCTGGCCTCACTCGGCGTTCTTCCCTTCGGGGTCGGCCTGTGCTTGGGACCTGCCTCCACCCTGCCGTGCAACGCAAGTCGTATGGGAACACAACGCGTAGACCACAGAGCCTCCCCGTGTCTTTGTGTCTCTGTGTGAAAAAATCCCCCTCCTAGCGCGTGTTCCCAATGGCCTATGGTTCCTGAGTCGAGCCATTAGGCCTTGCCCATCCGGTAGGAACTTGAAGGCATCCCCGCCGACGGCAGGCCCAAGAGCGCTTCGACCGGCAGGTCTACCGCCTGCGGGCCGTGGCCGAAGGGGTCTTTTGGGGGACGAAGACTGGGCGAAATGGGCCGTTCCGCGAACGGATTGACAAGATGGCTATGAAGAAGGCAATTTTGGAAGCCCTGTGTTACAACCTGCGCATTTCCCTCACTCTTTTTGCGCTCCTTCTCCGACTGCTCTTCTACCATGGAAAACTTGCCCAGAGAACGATTTATTGAACAAGCCCGTTCGGACTGGCCTTGTTCAATAAGCCTCTTTGGACGGTATGAACTGTCTCTAGAAGAGCCATAAGAAGGCCGTTTGACCCTTGAATCGGCGACTGATTCCATCGCTGATCCCCTTCCATGCCTGCTCTACCGGGCTATCCTTTCGCGTCAAGGGTGCTTATTGAACAAGGCCGTTCGGACTTGACGTCACTGATTTCTGCATATATAATCCCGCCCGCTATCTGAACACAACGCCGGGAAATGACCGGGCACCCCCTATCCCGGCGATGGTTTGTCAAAGAAGGAGAAAGAGATGCCCCCACACCCAAAACGAAAACTCTCCAAGGGTCGCCGCGATCGTCGCCGCGCTCACGATGCCCTTTCTGTCAAAAACCTCGTGCTCTGTTCTAACTGCGGCTCGATGCGCCTGCCGCACGCGGTTTGCCCGAACTGCGGTCATTACCAGGGACGTGAGATCATCGAGATTAAGAAAGAAAAGAAGTCCAAATAATCCATTGAAGCTTCTCTCCTTATGGCGAATGAGTGGTCGACTCAACCTCTTGAGCCGGCCACTCTATGCTTCTCAATTCCCGATCACACCGTCTTGCCCCTCTCCTACCGATCCTTCTCGCCGCCCAACTCCACCCCCATCAACCGTTCCAGCGCCTTAACCAGGGCATGGTTGCCCTCGCCGCCCAAACCTTGCGCCTGCAAGGTGCGATATAACTGAAACACCAAGCTGGTGCCCAGCAGCGGCACTCCCATCTCGTCGGCCGCCTCCAACACCAAACGTAAATCCTTCTGTTGGAGATCAATGGTAAACCCTGGGCGAAAATCGCGCACGATCATCTGAGGTCCGCGATGGGCCAACATCCACGATCCGCCGGCGCCGTCTTTCACCGCCTCGATCGTCTTGGTCAAATCCAAGCCGCCGGCCTGCGCGAAGAGCAAGGCTTCGCTGGCCGCCAACTGATTGACCACCACCAGAATCTGATTGACCAACTTCGTCATCTGGCCGGCCCCATGCGGACCCACATGGGTGATCGTCTTCCCATACGCCCGTAAGATCGGCAAGGCCCGCTCCACATCCTTAGCCTCCCCACCGATCATGATTGACAGCGTGCCGCGCGCCGCCCCTTCGCTCCCCCCGCTCACCGGCGCGTCCAAAAACGCCACCCTTTGCTCGGCCAAGCGCCGGGCCATCTCCGCCGTTCGGCGCGGGCTGATCGTGCTGTGATCCACCACCAGCGTCCCCGGCCGAGCCCCTTCGGCCACGCCCTGCGGCCCAAACAACACCTGCTCCACATCCGGCGTATTGCTCACGCAGATCAAGATCACATCACAGCGTACTGCCAAATCGGCCGGCGAAGCAGCCCGTTGCGCCCCTAAGGCGACAAACTCCTCCATGCGCGCCGCGGTGCGATTCCACACGGTCACAGCATGCCCGGCCTTCAACAAATTGCGGGTCATCCCGCCTCCCATGATTCCCAGTCCAATGAAACCCACTCGTTCCATGATGCTGCTCCTGAACGTTTTCTCCGATTATAATTGAACCATGCTGCTCACCGTTTCCCTCGGACAAATGGACGTTCGCTTTGGCGATCCATCGGCCAACCTCGAGAAAGCCACCCAATTGACCGAAGAAGCCAAACGCCGCGGCTCGGACCTGCTCCTGCTCCCCGAACTCTGGTCCACCGCCTACGACCTCCCCAACGCCTCGCGCTACGCTTCCCCCCTAACCTCTGGCCTGTTTGCCGATCTATCGGCCTTAGCGCGCCGTACGGGCATTTACCTGCTCGGCTCCACCCTGTCCCTGCTCGGCCCTGACCAATACGGCAACACCCTGACCGTCTTCGCTCCCGACGGATCGCTCCTGGCTCACTACTCCAAAACCCACCTCTTCCGCTTGATGAACGAAGAGCAATATCTCACCCCCGGCAACCAAGCGGCGACCGTAAACCTGCCGTTCGGCCGGGCCGGCCTGGCCATCTGCTACGACTTGCGCTTCCCCGAACTGTTTCGCAGCTATGCTCTGGCCGGCGCCCAAATGGTCTTCCTCCCTGCCGAGTGGCCCCATCCACGCCTGACCCACTGGCAAACCCTGGTTCGCGCCCGAGCCATCGAAAACCAGATGTTCATCTTCGCCTGCAACCGTGTGGGCAGCGACCCGTCCAACCGCTTCTTCGGTCACTCCTTGGCGGTAGACCCCTGGGGCGAGGTCCTGATCGAAGGCGGTGAGGACGAAGACCTGCTCACCGTTACTGTGGATCTATCGAAAGTGCACCAGGTCAGGCAAAAAATTCCCATCTTAAACGATCGGCGGCCGGAGATCTACTCCCTCTGAACGTCACCAGCGCACCTCTGGGCAGGTATTTACCCCGGCCGATCTTCCCACCTGCTTATACATCGTCACATTCGTAAACGGTTCCCCCAAAATGCCGTCATGAATGGCCCACGAGCGCAGACGGATGCTGCTTGCCGCCTCGGGCCGACGGAACGGTGCATCCAAACGCTTCAACAAATCTCCCCCTTCTGAAAACCCGGCCTGAATCCGTTCCATAAGACGCCGACCTTCCTGATAGCCGAAACCATAGCGTTCAAAGATCACCGCATTGTGATAATAGAGCGGTTCGGCAAAATACAGATCATGGCCCAAACTACGTACAAATCGCTCGAAGGCTTGCATGGCTTCGGCCAACATCCCCAAGCCGCGCCGCGTCTGGCCTGGCGCCAAGCCGGCCTGCATGGCGGCCAACTCGGCCTCGATGTTGCGACAAAGAATGCCAAAGCGTGTTGGCCGGCCGTCGGGCATGACATCCACATCAAAGCGCGGCGAATAGGGATCGTTCATGATATACAGCAACACATGGATTTGCCCGTTCAAGGTATCGGTCAGATGGCCATAGAGGATCGGATCGGGAAAACGCTCCTGGTGGAAGAGATACAACTCCACATCGCTGCTGCCGGGGTCAAAACGAAAGCGGGTGAACTTCTTGATGCGCTGCGAATCTGGGGCCGGCAGCTTGAAGCGCTCAAACAACGCCGGCGGGAGGATACGCAGATAAATCGCGCGCTTCTCGTCTTCTGGAAGAGCATTGATGCTACCGATCGTCGAGGGAGCCATAGCTTGTTCTACCGTATCCGCATCTCTCGCTCCAGATGGCGTTCAGCATCGCGCTGAGCAATGGCTGCGCGTTTGTCGTAAAGCTTCTTGCCGCGCGCCAGGGCGATCTCAATCTTGGCGCGCCCTTTCTTCAAGTACACACGCGTCGGGACGATGGTCATCCCCTTCTGTCGAACAGCATTGGCCAAATAACGGATCTCTCGTTTAGTCAGCAAAAGTCGGCGCGGTCGCAGCGGGTCGTGGTTAAAGCGGCCGGCCTGATCGTACGGCGCGATGTGCGCCCCACGCAGCCAGGCCTCGCCGTTCTGAATATCCACATAGGCCTCGGCCAAGCTCATCTTGCCGGCCCGGATGGACTTGATCTCCGAGCCTTGCAAAGCCAGGCCGGCCTCAAATATCTCGAGCAAGAAATACTCAAACGATGCCTTACGATTGGTTGCAACAACCTTGATCTCATTTGCCATAACTCCATTGTAACACAACGATCCTTCCTCAGCTTCTGTCCTTTCGCCATACTTTCTCCTCCCCACCTTTTTTCGTTAGAGTCCCCTGACCCATATTTTAAGGTCGTTTCGCTCATACTACCCTTGTCGTCCTCTCACACCTATGCTAGAATGCCGCCTACATCGCCATATGTACGGGGATGCAGAGCTGAAACACCCATATATGGCGGCTATATTTGTTCTAAAAATGGTGTTTCTATGCGCTGTCCCTATTGCCAACACAACGACTCCAAAGTGCTTGACACATTCCACGATAGTCACGGCGGAATCCGCCGCCGCCGCCAATGCCTGAAATGCAATCAACGTTTCAGCAGCTATGAGCGTCCGCTGCTGGCGACCCCGCTGATCATCAAGCAGGATGGCACCCGCGAAGAATTCGATCGCGAGAAACTGGCGCGTGGCATTCGCATCGCCTGCGCCAAGCGCCCGGTCTCTGCATCCGATATCGAACGCCTGGTTGGCCAGGTGGAAAGCGAACTGCAGAAGATGGGAAAAGCCGAGGTCTCCTCGCGCGTGGTGGGCGACCTGGTTATCAAGGGCTTGAAGGAACTGGATCAGATTGCCTACATCCGCTACGCCATCGTCTACCTGCGCCTAGACGACCTCTACGCCCTGCGCGACGAAATCAATCGCTTGCTCGAAGGTTAATCCCGCCGGCTCGGCACGCCAGGAGGAGGCGTCCTTGTCGGCGTTATTGTCTCTATCCACCGAACACCCCTTTAGAGAGGAGCTGCCATGATCTCAAAAGCCGTCCCGCCAGCCAAAACCGGTTTATTGCCCACACCACCTCTACCGACGGGCTTGCCCAAAGTCGCCCTGAGCGAAAACAGCCGTAAAGTGCTCACCAAGCGCTACTTGCGCCGCGGCGAAGATGGGCAGCCGATAGAAACCATCGAAGAGATGTTCTGGCGCGTGGCATGGCACGTCGCAAAGGTCGAGGAGAAATGGAACGGCCACCCAGAACAGCGTGCTGTCGAGTTCTATCGCCTGCTCACCTCGAAGAAATTCTTTCCCAACTCGCCTACGTTTACCGGCGCTGGCACCCCGCTAGGGCAACTGGCTGCCTGCTTTGTTCTTCCGATTACAGATGACATGGGTCGCGATCGAGCCGGTATCTTCCAGACCTTGCGCGATGCTGCGTTGATCCAACAAACCGGTGGGGGAAACGGCTTCTCGTTCTCGCGGCTACGCCCGAAGGGAGCATTGGTCAAGTCGTCGGCCGGGCAAGCCACGGGCCCGGTGGGATTCTTGCGGGTGTACGATCACGCGTTTGGCGAGATCGCTCAGGGGGGGACGCGTCGAGGCGCCAATATGGCGGTCTTGCGCGTTGACCATCCCGATGTGGAAGAGTTTATTACCTGTAAAACCGACGAAAATCAGATCACCAATTTCAACATTTCGGTAGGGATCACCGATGCGTTTATGCGCGCCGTGAAGAACGACGAAGAATGGGAACTGCGCTTTCCAGATGTCACCGCTCCCGAATACAGCGGCTGGAGCGGCTCCTTGGAAGAGGCTGAGAAGAACGGCATTCCGATAAAGGTATACAAAAAAGTCCGAGCCCGCGACCTGTTCAATAAAATTGTTCAGCAAGCACATCACAACGGCGAGCCGGGCGTCTTGTTTCTGGATACCGCCAATCGCTCCAATCCGGTGCCCCACCTGTATACGCTCGAAGCCACCAACCCGTGTGGAGAGCAGTGGCTAGGGCCCTACGAAAACTGTTGCTTGGGTTCTATCAACCTAAACGAGCACTGCGGCCCCAACGGAACCGTGGACTGGGAGACCTTGCGCCAGAGCGTTGTGACCGCCACGCGATTCCTGGACGATGTAGTAGAAGCCAACGCCTACGTGCCGGCTGTACCCCAACTCCAAGAAGCGGCTCACCGCTCACGACGCATCGGACTAGGGATTATGGGGCTTGCCGATCTCATGTACCATGTCGGCGTACGTTACGGTTCCGAGGAAGGGCAAGAATTTGCGTCTCAGATGATGGAATTTGTGCGCTACCATGCGATGAAGACCAGCATTGCACTCGCCCAAGAGCGCGGCCCCTTCCCGGCCATCGAAGGCAGCATCTACGATCCGGACCATCTCACCTGGACGCCTCCCACTCCGCTCACCCCCTACCGACGCAATTGGGGACGTCCCCCCATCGATTGGTCATCCATCGTGGAGGGCATCCGCCAGCACGGCATTCGCAACGCCGCCCAGACCACCATCGCGCCCACTGGCACCATCGCCACGGTAGCCGGCTGTGAAGGATATGGCTGCGAACCGGTCTTTGCCCTGACCTACATCCGGCATGTCAACGACAACGGCAAAGATTTGCAGCTCACCTATGCCAGTCCGCGCTTTGAACAAGCACTCAAATCACTTGGCTTTAGTCCCGAAAAACAGCAGGAGATCATCGAACAGGTGATGCTCCAGGGCACCTGTCAGCATATTGACGAGCTGCCCAAATCGGTTCGAGAGGTATTTGTCGTCTCGATGGACATCAGCGCCGAAGAGCACGTTTACATGCAAGCTGCCTTGCAAGCCTTTGTAGACAACTCGATCTCGAAAACCATCAACTTTCCCGAAACGGCCACCGTAGAAGATGTAGCCCAAGCCTACCTTTTGGCCTGGGAGCTGGGTTGCAAGGGGATCACAGTATACGTCACCGGCTCGCGCAACAAGGTGGTCCTCGAAACCAAGGCCACAGCCTCCAAGAAAGAGCCGAGCGAACAACTCACCATGTGGCACGACACCAAGAAGCCCCGTCCGAGTGTGTTGCCGGGCCGCACCTATCGGATCGAGACTCCGGTCGGCAAAGCCTTTATCACCATCAACGAAAACGGCGGCCAACAACCTTTCGAGGTGTTCATCAACACCGCCAAGGCCGGCTCCGAGACCGCAGCCGTTTCCGAAGCAATTGGCCGCCTCATCTCCTACATCCTGCGCATGACCAGCCCCATCGCTCCTATGGAGCGGCTCAAAGAAGTCGTCCGGCAATTGACCGGCATCGGCGGCGGGCGCCCGCTCGGCTTCGGCCCGAATCGGGTTCGATCGTTGCCCGATGGAATTGGCCAAGTGCTCAATGATTATCTACGCGAGAAAGAAGGCCTCTCTGTGACCGATCCCGGTCAACACGGTCACAATGGCGGCCATGCGCTCGAGCATGAAGTCAGCAATCCCCTACGTATTGGCGACCTGTGTCCAGAGTGTGGCGAAGCGGCTGTGGTCAGCGAAGAGGGCTGTCGCAAATGCTATGCCTGTGGATATTCGGAATGCTAATCGGCCCCTCCGCTGAATCTATCCTGCAAATTAAGAGCGGGCGATCCTCTCTCGCCCGCTCTGCGTTTGTCTTAGCCGTGTTTTGCCTATTCTTTCTCTTCGATCTGGCCAAGTAAGTAGTTCTGAAGACCCATCTGCTTGATCTGATCGAGTTGTGTTTCCAACCAGTCGAGATGGGCTTCTTCATCTTCGAGGTTGTCTTCGATCAGCTCACGAGAGCCGTTGTCGCCGAGCTCCAGGCAGAGGCGAATTCCTTCGTTGTAGGCCTGAATCGCCTCGGCCTCGGCCGCTCGGTCGTTTTCTAATTGAGCCTCCACAGTTGCGCCGATTTTGATCGTGTTGAGACGGCCTACGATCGGCATCCCCTCTAAGAACAAAATTCGGGCGATCAATCGCTCTGCATGCTTCATCTCCTGAATCGCCCGTGCTTCAATCTTTTCGTGCAACCGGTCGTATCCCCAATTAGCACACATCTCCGAGTGGACGATGTACTGGTTGATGGCGGTCAACTCGTCGGCCAACAGGTCATTTAACAGGGCAATAATTCGTTCGTTGCCTTTCATACGATTCTCCTTGTATGGGGAAAAAGCGAGATTACTTTGATTATAATGCCTCTGCTAATCCAATGAAAGTGACATTCATCCCTCCGATCAGGAGAGCGCATGCCAAAACCCCGTTCTGCTGCTGAACGCATCGCCCAAGCCCGCCGCTTGATCGAACAGGCCCGCCGTTTGCCCCTCCCACCAGAATTGGGACGCAATGATCTTTCGTACATTGCTCAGGTGCGCGATCTCCTACGGCAAGCACGCGATCTGATCAAATTTCTGCCACAAACCGTGGGTGTCCCCGAGGAGATCAAACAGGAAGTCAAGAAGATCTATGAAGAGATCGAGGAAACCGATCGGGCCCTGATCTCGCCGGCAAGTGCGAAAAGCGAATAACCTCCACAGGGGCCAACGGTCTCTACTGAACCAAGCAAGATGACCGCCCAGGAATCGGGAGAGGTCTTGCTTCAGGGTTTGTTTTCTCAGTTTGGCGCTACAGGACTACGATGCGCCGCCGAGTCGGCTACGTTCCTCAGCAACGATCGACTCGTCCAGCTTCTTGAACAACGGTGTCGGCGGGTTCATCGGCTGATTGGGTGGTAGTTCGCTCGGTCTCCAAGAGACCACCTGACCGCTGGGAGGTCGGTAGCGCACGACCCGATGAGTCCCTAGGGCATCGTTCACTTCCTCGATATACTGATCGCCGAACATGGGAACATCTTGATACCCCAAGAAGCGATGCAATTTTTCACTGCTGAAGGGTAAGAAAGGCGCAAACAATACCTTGAGCGAATCAATGGCGCGCAGAGCGGTGTAGATGGTCTTGGCGGCATTTTCTTTGTCGTTCTTTACAGCAAACCAGGGCGCGTTGGCATCGAGATAGACATTGACGTCGCCGGCCAGTTTCATAATCTCGCTCAGCGCCGAGCGCACGCGCACGGCTTCTAACTCCCAACCGACCACATCAAATCCATTCTCGATAGCGCGCAACAATTCCCGATCTTGGGGGCGCAATGTGGCAATATCCACGTCGGGCACCCGCCCTTCCCAATGCTTATACGCAAAGAGCAGCACACGATGGACCAGATTGCCCCACGTGGCCACCAGTTCGTTGTTGTTACGCGCCACAAAGTCTTCCCAATCCCAATCGCTATCGCGGTATTCTGGCATATTGGCAGTCAAATAGTAGCGCACAGCATCGGGGTCGTAGCGCGTTAGAGCATCTAACCCCCACACTGCCCAGTTGCGCGAGCCGCTGATCTTCTGCCCTTCCAGGTTCATAAATTGATTGGCTGGGACATCGTAGGGAAGAGTGAGCAGAGAATCCTCGCCGGTGAAAATGTGCATGAATTGTGTGCCGGCGCCCATCAGTTGGGCCGGCCACCAGGCAGCATGGAAAAAGATGTTATCTTTGCCAATGAAGTAGAACTGTTTCGCATGTGGATTCACCCACCAATTGCGCCAAGCCTCGGGTTGACCGGTCAAGCGACTCCACTCAATTGCCGCCGAGAGGTAGCCGATCACCGCTTCAAACCAGACGTAGATGCACTTCCCGGCCTCTGTCCATCCTTCCACCGGAACCGGCACCCCCCAATCCAAGTCACGAGTGATCGGCCGCGGTTTTAGCCCCTCTTTTTCGATTTTCCGCAGCGATTCGCCGATCACCGTATCGCGCCAGTAACTCTGGCGTTGTTGCAGGAATTCCTTCACCTCCGGCTCCAGTTTCGACAAGTCCAAATAAAAATGTTCTGTTTCACGCAACTCTAGTGGGCTGCCGTCCCGTGAATGCGGGTTAATCAGTTTCTCTGGCTCGAGCACGCTTCCACATCCATCGCACTGATCGGATCGGGCGGCAGTATAACCGCATAGGTAACAAGTGCCTTCTACGTAGCGATCGGGCAAGAAGCGCCCAGCCTTCGGCGAATACCACTGGAGCGATGTGCCAGTATACAGGTAGTTGTTTTCTTTCAACGCCAAGAAAATTGCTTGGGTTACCTTGAAGTGATTTTCGGTGTGAGTGGTCGTGAACAAGTCGTAGCTGATGCCATAACCCAGGAAGGTCCGTAAAAAACGATCGTGATAGTATTTGTACACTTCTTCTACCGGCCTTCCCAGTTGATCGGCCTTCAAGGTCACTGGCGTACCGTGTGAGTCGGTGCCGCTGACCATCAAGACTTGATTGCCTTTCAAGCGATGGTAACGAGCGATAATATCCCCCGGCAGGTGCGAACCGGTGATGTTGCCCACGTGAATATCGGCATTTGCGTAGGGCCAGGCAATCGCTACAAGAATGTATTCAGACATAGGACCTCCGAGAAAGCGAGTTCGAGGCAGCCGACAAACAAACAGGCTGTCCGCGTCCTGGACAGCCCGTTGGTTGTATACAAGACCCGATCAACGTACCCGCCGGACGCGCCTGGGGAGAGTCGCCATGACGGACATGGAGATCATAACCATCGAGGAAAGCGCGCATCCGGACATCGACATGTATTTTAAGGCGGAGCGGAAGAGTTTGTCAATGGCTCAAGCAGTGCGTGGTTTGGCCTGATTGGCCACAGCGGCTGCCGCCCAAGCGACCTCCTCCGGATCGCCCAAGTAATAGTGAGTGAGCGGCCACAGGTCAGCATCCAATTCGTACACCAGAGGGATGCCGGTAGGGATGTTCAATTCGGTGATGTCGGCATCGCTAATATTATCTAGGTACTTGACCAAAGCGCGCAGGCTGTTGCCATGGGCAACGATCAGCACGCGCTCGCCGGCCCGGATGGTCGGAGCGATGGTCGAGTCCCAGTAGGGCAGTACCCGCTCAAGGGTCATCTTCAGTGATTCGGCGGCGGGCAGTTGCTCAGGGGGTAAGGAAGCGTAGCGTGGGTCAAAGCGAGGGTGTCGCTCATCGTTCCAGTCCAGGGCCGGCGGGGGAACGTCGTAACTTCGTCGCCATAGCTTTACCTGAGGTTCTCCAAACGTTTCAGCCATCTCGGCCTTGTTGAGGCCCTGTAAGGCGCCATAGTGTCGCTCGTTCAACTGCCAGGCCTTGATCACCGGAATCCACTCCAACCCCAGCTCTTCGAGCACGATCCAGAGCGTTTTAATCGAGCGTCGCAACACCGACGTGTAGGCAATGTCAAAAGTATAACCACCTTCACGCAGCAGACGCCCTGCCTGATGGGCTTCGGCAATCCCCTGTTCGGTAAGCCCAACGTCGGTCCAGCCAGTGAAGCGGTTTTCCAAATTCCAAGTGCTTTGACCATGGCGAAGCAAGACAAGCTTATACATGGGTTCACTCCTTTACACGTTCTCGATCAACTCCAAACAAAAAGCGCGTTCCAAACCGATCCGCGCTGCCTCTCCCACCACCGACGCACCGGCGAACACCAGGTTAGCTGCCAGCGGAGAAAGGGTCAGCGCTACAAAAGCTAGCCTATCGATCAAGATTGCAACCACATGAATGGTCACCACTGCCTGTGCAGGCGACATGCCAAGTTGGACCAGGCGATGATACAGATGATCACGACTGGCACGATATATTGGCACAACGCGCCGCAAACGAGCGATCGCAACTAGCGTTGTGTCAAAAAAGGCACCACTGTCGACAGAATCGGTACAAACCAAGAAACGGCAGGATGCAACCCCGACGGGGCGTAGACCATCGCGATGGACGCCGCCAAAAATCCCAGGGTCTGCGCTCCTGAATCGCCCAAGAAGAGACGAGCTGGGGTGACGTTATTATAATACAGTCCAGTACAAATCCCAAGAGCAGCAGCACGCTGTAAAACGGTGGGCGAGTTTAAATCTCTCACTTTCCTCCTATTTCAGCTTTGAGGGCATTGTGTTGGGAATTCGTATTGGGTCGGCCTCAACTTTTGCTAAAATCAGGTTCAGGCGCATCTCAGTATGCCCCTTTCTTCATGGGTTGTGAGGTGGTTTTCGGACTGCCTCACAACGATGTTAACCAAACTTTTACCAACCTTAGGACAATCATGCCTGGACATTTCGAGTACTTTCGCATATATTTGATAGCGATCAGTCATTTAGCTCTCCTCTTTGATGTTAGCAACCCAAGCTTATGTCCTATGACTGATCTTTTTACTTACTTATGTACGATAGGGCTTGTTCAATAAGCACCCTTGACGCAAAAGGAGAGCCCGGTAGAGCAGGCATGGAAGGGGATCAGCGATGGAATCAGCCGCCGATTCAAGGGTCAAACCGCCTTCTTTTGGCTCTTCCAGAGACAGTTCGTACCATCCAAAGAGACTTTTTGAACAAGGCCTTTACGACAGAGAAATTTGATAGAGGAGCTTGTGATGAATGCTTATCTTGCTGCTGCCCGTCAGGGGATCAATTCTTTTTGGAGCTATCTGGCCTCTTTGATACTAATCTTGTTCGGGATGGTGTTCGGTGGACTCATCAGCGCTATTCCTCTACTACTCGCAGAACGGGCCTCGCCAACGCTCTCTCTAGTCAGCTTCATGCTCTCGTTCTTGCCGGCTCTGATTGCAATCGGCATCGCCGTGCGCTTCATTCACCGCCGCCCGATTGCGACCCTGTGGAACGCCACCGGCCGCCTTCGTTGGGAGCGCATCCTTCGCGGCGCAGGGTTGTGGTTCCTGCTAGCAGCCTTAGCTTCTGGGCTAGAGGCGGCCCTCTTCCCAGGGCGTTACACCTTCTCGTTTCGACCCGAGTGGTGGATATACGTGTTGGCGGCCCTGCTCACCGTCCCCTTGCAGACGACCACCGAGGAAGTGTTCTTCCGCGGTTACCTGCTGCAGGGCCTGGGCCAGATCGTCCGTCAACCAATCGTGCTCAGCCTGCTGAACGGTTTGCTGTTTACCTTGCTGCATCTAGCCAATCCGGAAGCAACGGTCAACCTGTGGTTGGCGGTGTTGTACTGGTGGATCTTGGGCTCTTTCTTGGCTTGGATCACCCTGAAAGATGAAGGCCTGGAATGGGCCCTTGGCATTCATGCTGCTAACAATTTGTTCTCGTTTGCCCTGGTAGGATACCCCGGCTACGAAGAATATACCATCTCCCTGTTTACCGTCAGCGAATTGGACATGGCCTATAGCCTGGCGAGCATGGTGTTGGCGATCCTGGTTGTGTGGGTGGTGAGCCGCCAACAGAAAGTTCGCCAGGATCGTTCTGGAACATGATACATTCTCTCAGCGATCAGGCCCGCCATCATGGGCGCGAACTGGGCGCCAATCCTCGTTACTGACTTTCGGGTTGGGTTGCAGAACGGTTGGGAGTGGCCTTTCCCTACGGCACATTGATCGTCAACATGACCAGCAGCTTCGCCTTCGGATTTGCCTGACGTTGGCGACAGGCCGCTTCCCGATCGCCCCCTCTTGGCGGTTGATGAGAATTTACTCGAACGGGCCGGCGTCCATCAACGGCTTGCCGTAGTCGATCAAGTGGTGGTGGACGAGCACGATCGTCCCCTCGGCCTGGTTGGTCGTCGCCTGGCTCTGCGAGCGCTAACGTTTGGTTGGCGGCAGGGACGCTGTAACGTTCCCGATTGACCTGTAGCGCATACAGTTATGAAAACGACGATCATCAGTTTCATCCTCTCGAACATCCAAAGCCTTCTCTGCGCCCTAGAAAGGATTCCCATATGCAATCGCTTCCCTATCAAACTATCCAGATGCACTCGAAAAAGAAAATCGCCCTAGTGGCGCACGACAACAAAAAACGCGAACTCCTTGAGTGGGCTCGCTTCAACCGTGATCTGCTGGCGCAGCACGATCTCTATGCCACTGGCACCACCGGCGTGCTCCTCGAGCGTGAACTAAACCTCTCCATCACCAAACTACAAAGCGGTCCGTTGGGCGGCGATCAACAGATCGGCGCCAAGATCGTGGATCACGAAATCGACTTCCTGATCTTTTTCTGGGACCCGCTCCAACCCCTACCCCACGACCCCGACGTCAAAGCCCTATTGCGCATGGCGGTGGTCTGGAACATCCCGGTGGCCTGCAATCGTGCTTCAGCCGACTTCATGATCTCCTCATCCCTGATGAATCAACCCTACGAACGCCTCCTGCCAGATTACAACATCTCCTCATCCCTGATGAATCAACCCTACGAACGCCTCCTGCCAGATTACAACGACTATCGTCAGCGAATCCAAGACCATCCTACCATTTGAAAACGACCTCCTCGACCGAGCTTTCCCCGGTTCGGGCGGATCCTTGCCCCACTGCGGGCGGTTCCCATCCTGAACCTGGGCCGGATGCTCCCCCATCGGCAGCTTCCTCCCCCAAACCCACCTCTCGGCGCCTCCCCCCTGCGTTTCTCTCGGCCGGCCCTCCCCTCCCGCCCTGCGCAAAAGGCGACGGGGGCGGGCCTTCCGCTTGTCCTGTTCATTTCTGGGCCAAGGCCAGGAACGCGTCTTCTAGCGTAAGTTCGTCCGGCTTAATGGCCTGCACCGTGACCTGGGCAGAAGCGCAAACTTGGCGCATGGCCTGCGGCTGCAGATCGCGCCCGATCACCCGCAGATAATCCCCACTTAGGCCCACTCGCTGTACCTCAGCCAGGCCTCGCAGAGCTTCCAGGCCGGCCTGCAGCGGCTGCACGTAAACCTCCTGAACCTGTCCGGACCCCGCCGAGCGCTTCAACTAGCTGGGCGTGTCCATGGTCAGCGACTTGCCGTCTCGCATGATCCCAACCTGTTGGCAATACTCGGCCTTATCCATGTAATGCGTGGTTACCAACACCGTCACCCCGCCTTCGGCCAATTCATTCAGGTCCCAATGGTGGTTGCCCGTTCCACGTCTTCACCTGGTGGGCCAGGCGACGCAAGGGAACCAGAGGCTCCCTGCGTAGTTCGAGCGCGCCCGCTCAAACGCGCTGCAGGCCGAGGGCGCGTCTTCGGCAATCAAACGCCCATTTTTCATGGAACCGAGCGGATGTTCTCCATCACCGTCAAGCGGGCTTGAGCCAGGCGCGCTTCGGCGGTCGGGAAGGTTTCGTTATCCAGGTCGCTCTCCGCGCTGCATCGTATTGGGCTTGGGCCAGGGTCCGAGCGTTGTGAGCGCCGATTAGGGCGGTGTAGGCGATCTCTACTTGGGCCAGGGCAACTGCCCGTTATAGGCCAGGCGGCCTTTGCTCGCTTGATGGGACGACTGGGGGATCGCTGGAGCCATTGCGGGGTGATGATGCTGGGCGGGCTGGGGGCTACCATTAGCTCTTTGCTGGTTTGGCTGGCCGATTCGCCGATCTGGTTCTACCCTGTGTTTATCTTGGCCTCGATAGCGGTTACAGCGGTTTAGACCGTGCTTTTGGCGTTGACCGTTCGCTTTGCTCGTCACGAACGGGAACGCCCACTCCACATCGGCCTCTCCAACACCATCTCAACTCTGACCACCATTTTGGCGCCGATCCGCAGCGATTGGTTGGTGGATGCGATGGGCTATCCGATTCGTGTTTCTCACGGCGGCTGGGTTTGACCTTGTGATGATCCTCGTGTTGGGGTTTTTCGTTCAAGAGCCGATTCATGAATACCCGCTGGTCGTCTTGGCCCTCAATACGGCTATAATTGCTATATGCAATTGCGAGTTTGGTTGCCTCTGTTAGGATGGATGCTAGCTGCCTGTGCGCCACTGGGCGCACCGCCCCGGGCGTCTTCCCAACTCACCACGCCGTTTCCCTCGGTTCGTGGGGGGACCGAAACAGCGGTTGCGCCAATCCATAGCCCGACTCCCTCCCCTCTGCCTTCCCTGACCCCTTCGCTAACCCCCACCGTTTCCCCAACACCGTCCTTCACGCCCACCGCCTCCCCCTCTGCCACCCCTTCGCCTGTCCCCACAGTCGAAAGCCTGAAAGCCACCGTGACCGCCGATCTGCTCAGTTGCCGCTACGGACCAGGAGCGCATTATCTGTACTTGGTCGCCCTGCGCCGAGGGGCGCGCTTGACTCTGATCGGCTGGACTGGAAGCACTTCTTGGGTGTGGGTGCGCAACTCTCCGTTTAACTGTTGGGTGAACGCCAAGTTTCTAGAGATCCAAGGCGATTTTCGCACCCTGCCTGTGGTTTATCCGCACATTGCCAAACTGCCGATCACGCCCTACTATCCGCCGACGGCGGTGCTCAGCGCCACCCGTCAGGGGAACACGGTCACGGTCTCGTGGATGCCAGTGAAGATCAGCCCGGGGGATTATGAAAACGAGAGGATGTTCAATTACATCGTCGAGGTCTGGCGTTGTGAGGGGGGGCAGATCCTGTTCGACTCCATCCCTTCCAACTATGAGCTGGTTTCGTTCGTGGACGAGCCGGGGTGTGCAGAGCCCTCCCGTGGGCGGGTGTGGGTGCAGGAGAAACACGGGTATGCCGGGCCGGCCGAGATCCCCTGGCCATGATCCCCGCATCGGAAAGGTGCTACAAATGCGCATCTTGGTTTCACTTTTTGTTGGGTTCTCCCTACTTACGGCCTGTGGCCGTGCGCCCACTCCTGAGCCGGCCCTGGACCCCAACCTGGCGATGACTGCGGCCTTTGCCACCGTCCATGTCGCCTTCTCTCAAACCGCTTTGGCCGTTCCCACAGCTACTCCACCGCCAACGGCTACGCCTGTGCCGCCTTTTCCGACGCCTTTCGTCCCTAGCGTGACCTTGCCAGCGATCATCAAGGTGGTGATCGCCAATTGTCGCTATGGGCCGGGCACGGACTACGTCGCTCCGATCAGGTTGCGCAACGGCAAAGTCCTCGAAGCCATCGGGCACGATGCGCAGGCCCAGTGGTTTTTGGTGCGCAAGCCGGGGACAAGAGCGCTTGTTGGGCAAACCTCATCACCCTGGACCTTCGAGGAGATCTGATGAGCTTGGCGATCGCTCCGGTCGAGCTGCCTCGGACCTCGGAATATCCGCCGCCCTCCAACGTCCGCGCCGAGCGAAACGGCGATCAGGTCACGATCCTCTGGGAAGCGGTGCCCATCCCCGATCCCAAAATGATCTATTCGGAGAGCCGCTATTTTCTAGAACTTCGACTGTGTCGTGGCGGTGAAGTGAGCGATGCCTTGCTGGGGACCAATGAGCTGCGGGTGACGATCGCCGATGAGGCCGGCTGTGCCGAGCCCTCGGGTGAACAGATTTCTACCGCCACCTGCGAGGGATATTCGTTGTCCACTGTCATTCCCTGACCCTGACGTGCGCCTCTACGACCTGTGCTTGACCTGGAACTGGGAGTACGATGCCGGCTTTGCCGGCACCTTACGGGCTGCCTGTGCAGCGCATGGGGCGACGTGCTTAGAGGTATCGGAGGATAACCTATCAGACATCCTAGCAGACCTGGCCCAGCATCGGATCGGTTTTCGGCTATTTCTGGATCGCGCCTCTGAAGCCGATGCCGACTACCTGCCGCTGGCGACCTGGGCCCAAGTGCTTGGCGCCCACCGGCTTAACCCGCGCGAACAGGCCGATCGCATCTACGACAAAGCGGCCCTCCATCACCTGTTTCTGGCCAATGGCATCCCCACGCCACACACCTTGATCCTGCCTCCCTATTGCGATCATCCCGAGCTGGCATCGTTGCCCTCGCCGATATTCCGACCACCGTATACTGTCAAGCCGGCCATCGGCGGCGGTGGCGAGGGGGTGGTGCTGAACGTTATTGTTGCAGAACAGGTCCAAGCGGCTCGTCAGCAATTTCCTCAGGAACAGTACCTGATCCAGGAGCAGATCGCTCCTCGAACCTTGGACGGTCAGCCGGCCTGGTTTCGGGCCATCTACTGCTTAGGGGAGATCTTCTTGTGCTTCTGGCATCCGGCGAGCCATCGCTACACGCCGGTCTCACCACAGGCAGAAGCCAAGTATGGCTTGAGCGCCTTGCGCCAGCTCATGCAACAGATCGCTGGTCTATGTCGCCTGCATGTGTTCTCCACCGAGATCGCCTTGCCCCAAGACGAGCGTCCGTTTGTCGTGGTGGACTACGTCAACGATCCGATTGACCTGCGACTACAATCGCAGGCCGAAGACGGTGTGCCCGATTGGATTGTAGAACGCATTGCAGAACTCATCGTAAGCGAAGCAAAAAAGCCGAGCTCCCTAAGTGGGCTCGGCCTTGAGGGCGATGGCAAGCTTTCTTCTTAAGAACTCACCTTACGCAGCAAGTTGAGCGGGATGGAGTTCCCGCAAAGCAGCGAAGGCAGATTGGATGGCGCGCAAATA
>CAKZJX010000036.1 GCA_937120535.1 uncultured Anaerolineae bacterium | reverse complement strand
GCGCACCATCACCGCGGCAGTGGTCCAGCGAGACGCAGTGTGTGGATGTGCCCGTTATGTAGCCGAAAAACTAATTGGCCTTTCGGCCGACGAGGTGGAGGAAAAAGCAGGGTTGTTTCATCATCACTTCCCTTGCCTGGCCAGCATGGTCAAACTCGACGATTACAACCACGATACGCTCATGCACGAGTCGGGACACCTCTTGCAGGAAAATTTGGCCGAACAGGTGAAGCCCTTCAAACGCACGCGCTACGTTACCCCTTTGGGCAAGGTAGAATAAAAGAAGCAGGGTTTGGGCGGGCAAGGTGCAACCACTGTCAACCTGACAACGAAGAAACGAATGCGCGCCCACCCCCGCCCGTTCGTTGACGGCAGCCCCCCACGAATGCCATCCACGAATTTCGACTTGCCAGGTCTTGCTTGCTACGCCAAACCCATCTTTGCGTATCCTGTCTATAAAGAACAAATTCGGTCACGAAGGGACGAATGCACGCTCGCCCTTCCATATTGCCTAGTTCCCCCATTGGCGATACCTTCGACCGCACAGGCTAAGCATTTTCAAACACCCTTGGAAAACATTGACACCATTATCTGCCTATGGTAAACTCTGCGCGCCTTCTGAGAGGGGTCCCGTAGTGTAGCGGCCTAACATGCGGCCCTGTCAAGGCCGAGATCGCGGGTTCGAATCCCGTCGGGACCGCTCAAGAAATGAAAACCCTGCTCCTTCGAGGGCAGGGTTTCTTTTCTACAATTAGCCGCAGCCCTGTACCCACATCAGACAAACTGTGGAATTCGGCAGAAAATCAAGCCGCCTCGCTCACCGTGATCATATCCTTCAACAAGATTTCCAAGGCCATCGTATGGCTGCAGCGCCTGTGGGTGATAAAGAACTCGCAGTCGCACCGGAAAACGCCGTTATTAAATCGAACCACATGGTCATTGTTATCGCCGCGGAAGGTAAGCGTGAAGGAATCAAAATGGAATCGTTTGCGGTCTTCAGCATACCGCTTGGCCTTTTCTAGTTTGCCGATCAAACCATAGTCCATAGTTGCTCTCCTTTTTTGAAGATAACATAACAAAAAGGCACGCGCCAAAGCGTGCCTTTTTCAGGGCCAGGAAGAGTAAACAGAAGATGCTCGCATAGCGAACGTACCTCATTTACAGTATAGCCAGATTCAGAGCGACCGTCAACTGTCAAAATGCCATCTTCACGAGATGTAGGGAAATTGTAGAGCAAGCGTCAATCGGCTGTGGCTCGCCCTGTCAACGGTTCATGCCCATTATAGGTGAGCAACTGTGGCCACTGACGGATCACCCACCCCAACCCCAGAAGACAGCCGATCCCACCGCTGACCACGGCGAACGGGGCACCAAACAGTTGTGCCACCACCCCAGCCTCGATCTCGCCCAATTGAGGCCCTCCTTGGAAGAAGATCTGATTCACACTCGTCATTCGCCCTCGTAAGTGATCCGGGGTGTTCAATTGGCGAATAGTGTTGCGAATGATGGTGCTTAAGCCATCGGCTGCTCCTACCAGAACCAGGGAAAACCACGCCACAACGAAGGAGCGACTCAGGCCAAAGAGGATGGTGGCCGCCCCAAAGACAAACACCGATCCCAAAAACAGCGGCCCTTGCTTTTGCAACTGGCGAAGTTGCGACACAACCAGTGCCACGATCACCGCTCCAACCGATTGAGCCGCCGACAGCCAACCATACTCCACCACTCCCACTCGCAGAACATCGCGCGCCAGGATCGGCATCAAGGTGTTGGCCGAAGCAAAAAACGTGGCGATGAAATCCAGGATCATTGTCGAGAAGATCATCGGCTGATGATAAGTGAAACGAATGCCATCCCGAATGGCTGCCCACTTGACCCCCTTTTGCTGTGGCAGGAATGTCTGGTTCGTCGGGCCGATCAAGATCAAGGCCAAGATCATCCCCAAAAACGAAGCGGCGTTCAGATAATACACCGCTTCTTGTCCCCAAGCGGCGATCGCAACTCCACTCAGGGCCGGCCCCAGCACCGACCCCGTCTGAAAGGCAATCGACGTCAAGCTGAAAGCGTTCGGCAACTCAGCGGATGGCACAAGATTAGGCACCAGGGCCTGACGCGCCGGCCCATCAAACGCCACGGCTATCGCTCCCAGGGCCGTGATCAGGTAAATATGCCACAAGCGGATATGCCCAAACTCAGTCAACAGGCCCAACGTTAGGGCGAGCAACGCCGCTGAAGACTGGGTCCAGAACAAAATCCGCCGTCGGTCTGCTGAGTCGGCCAGGGCGCCACCGATCAGCGAAAAAACAATCACTGGTCCAATGCGCGCCAACCCGATGCCGCCGAGTGCGATCGGATGAGGCGTCAGTTCTCGAATGTGCCAGAACAAGGCCCAGATCTGCATCTGGGTTCCGGTGATCGAGATCAACAATCCCAGCCAGAGCAGAAAGAAACGACGATGTTTGAGAGCGGGAGGAATATGCATGCCGCCGGCAAGATCCTCAGAATAGAGATTCCGTCAAAGCGCACTCAGGCGTTCTAAGCTCAGTCACGTCCCCCAATCGCGCAAATACAGAAAATCATACCCAACCGTGCGATTGCTCACCTTGGCGATGATCGGCATCATGCGCTTAAATTGATTGCGTCGAACGCGATTCAAAACTCGCTCCACAAAACCACGGTCAAAGCCAGCGGCAATGCATTCTTCTGGGGAATAACGCTGATCCACCAAGAGATAGAGCAGCTTATCCGCCTCCGCATAGGTGAACCCAAGTTCATCTTCATCGGTCTGGCCGATCCAAAGGTCCGCCGATGGGGGCTTTTCCAAGATAGGTCTCGGCAGATTCATTGCCCGAGCCAATTGACGAACCTGGGTCTTATACAGATCGCCAATCGGGTTAATGGCGGCCGCCATATCGCCCCACAACGTGGTATATCCCAACAAAATCTCGGTCTTGTTTCCCGTGCCCACCACCAAACCCTGAAACGCCTCCGACTGATCGTACAACACAATCATCCGAGCGCGCGCCAAAATATTCCCCTTACGCACTTTAGACATTGCCGGATCGCGCCGAATGAGCGGCTCAGCCATATCGGTGATCTCAATCGTAATCGTTGGAACACCGAGCTGCTCGATCAACAACCGAGCATGTTCCAGCGATTCAGAACTGGACTCTCGGTAGGGCATGCAAACTGCCAGCACGTTTTCAGGACCCAAGGCCTCAGCCGCCAAGGCACACGAAAGCGCCGAGTCAATCCCGCCAGAAAGGCCGATCACCACCCGGCGGAACCCGACGCGTGTCACCTCAGAACGAATAAAACTGGTCAACACCCGGCGTGCTAGATCACAATTGATGGTTAAATCAACGTTCAGCATAGTAAAGAACACTAACCCAACGTGCGTTCACTCTGCAGAATACGCATCAACTCGCGCTGCACTAGAGCGGTGCGTTCATCGCGCAGGAGCGGCAAGCGGGCTCGGACGCGCTTGAGCAGGTTCAGGTCCAGAGAAGAGACCAGCAGCGCTTCCTCGTGGTAAGGAGCTTGGGCCACCATCTCGCCGCGCGGGTCAAAAATTACCGAGCCTCCCCAGAAATTCAACCCATCTTCATACCCAACGCGGTTTACGTGGGCTACGAAGATGGTGAACAAACTGGCATACGACCGGGTCACCTGCTCAACCCAACGGGTCGATTCAAATTTCTCACCATGATTCAAACCGCGACCAGGCGACGCTGAGGACAGCAGCAACAGGTCTGCTCCATCCAGCCAGAGCAGGTACGGCGGGGAAGCGTGCCAAAAATCCTCACAGATCAGCATGCCCACCCGCCCAAAGCGCGTATCAAAGGCGCGAATCGAATCCCCCCAGGCAAAGAAGCGACCCTCGTCAAACAGGCCGTAGGTAGGCAAGTACACCTTATGATGCACATGGATCACCCGCCCACCAGAAAGGTAAGCGGAGGCGATGTAGAACCGGTGACGGAGGTCCTCGTCCACAAAACCCACCATCAGGTCCAGTTCATGACTCGCTTCCAACAGTGGACGAAAGATCGGGTCATCCTCGGTGGGGCGATGGGCGACTGTTGGCGCCAGATCCTGCAACACGTAGCCGGTCAGCGAAAGTTCAGGAAAGACCACCAAGCCGGCACCTTGCTTTCTGGCTTGTTCGATAAAATAGAGATGCTTCTCCAGGTTGGCTGCCACATTGCCAAGTTGGGTGGTCATCTGGACCAGAGCAAGCTTGAGCTCCATAATAAAAATTCTACCACACACCATTTGGGATAGTTTCCGCTGCAGAATTTCAAAGTGGTTCGCACGGGGGCACAGAAATCACAGAAGCATCTTATCTCTGTGTGAAAAATCCTTTTTTATCCACAATCTCGTTGCACTTGGTTTCAATTCCTTGTCAGCGTGCTTTTCTCGGCGTATACTCGCAACCGCTCTTCTTTGATAGACTATTTTGCTTTGCACATGGGTTTTATGACCTCTCATAAGAATCGCTGGATCATCCAACCTCGACTATCCCCCGAAGCTGACGCTGCCCTTGCGGCCTATCCTCCCATCCTGCGACAGGTTCTCTTCAATCGCGGCTTGGCCACCCTGCAAGAAGCCCAGGCGTTTCTCCACGGAGAACCGAGCTTTGATACCAATCCGCTCCAGATGAAGGGTATGGCGCGCGCTGTGGAACGAATTCGCCTGGCGTTGGAAAATGGCGAATCGATTGCCGTGTATGGCGATTACGATGTAGACGGCGTAACCGCCACCGTGCTTTTGGTGGAATTTCTGCGCGCCTTAGGAGGGAAGGTGCGCGAATACATCCCCAATCGCTTCGATGAAGGATACGGGTTGAACAACGAAGCGCTCGCAGCGCTAGCGAACGACGGCGTGCAGTTGGTGATCACAGTGGACTGTGGCGTCCGATCGGTAGAAGAAGCTCGCCATGCCCAGCAACTCGGCTTAGACCTGATCATCACCGATCACCATGAACCTGGCGACAATCTGCCTGATGTCGTGGCAGTAATCAACCCAAAACAGGCGGGGGATATCTATCCCGAAAAACATCTGGCCGGCGTCGGCATTGCCTACAAGCTGGCCGAAGCGCTGGCTGCTGGCTACGGAAAGCGGGCGCAACGCCTGTTGCCCACCTTTCTCGACCTGGTGGCTCTGGGCACAGTGGCCGATCTGGCTCCGCTCACCGGCGAAAATCGCTCGCTGGTGCGCCGAGGGTTAGAGCAACTCCGCCAGACCAGCCGGCAGGGATTGTTTTCGCTGGCCAACGTCGCCGGCGTGAACCTGAAGCAGGTCAACGCCCAGACCATCGGATACGTCCTCGGGCCACGCCTCAACGCCGCCGGCCGGCTGGAATCGGCCCTAGCCGCCTTCCGGCTGCTGATCACCACCGATGCCCAAGAAGCCGGCGACCTGGCCCTCAAGCTCAATCAACAAAATCTAGAGCGGCAGAAGCTCACCCACCAAATCCAGATGCAGGCCGAGGTCTTGGCCCTCGATGGCAGAGAAGAGGCGTTCTTGCTGTTTGCCGTGCACCCCGACTTTAGCCATGGCGTGGTGGGCCTGGCAGCGTCACGCCTGGTGGATACTCACTACCGCCCAGCCGTCGTCGGCCAATACGGCGAAGAAACCTCTCGCTGCTCGTGCCGTTCCATCCCTGAATTTCACATCACCCACGCCCTCGATGAATGCGCTGATCTGCTGGTACGTCATGGTGGACATGCCGCCGCTGCCGGCTTCACGGTCCGCAACGAAAACCTCCCCGCCCTGATCGAACGCTTACACGAAATCGCCCGACGCGAGCTCAGTCAGAGCGATCTGCGAAGACGCCTGATCGCCGACGCCGAGGTCTCGCTCTCCCATCTGACCCCTGACCTGTTTCGGCACCTGGAACGCCTCCAACCGACAGGATACGGCAACCCCGAACCGGTGTTCGTCTCGCGCAACGTCAAAATCACCGCCAAGCGCCAGGTAGGCGCCGACGGGAAACACCTGAAGCTCTCCGTCACCAACGGACGGATCACCTTTGACGCTATCGGCTTCCGCCTGGGCGAGATGGCTCCCAACCTACCCAACGTCGTGGATATCCTGTACACCTTCGAATTGAACGAGTACAACGGCTATACCACCTTTCAATTGAACTTGAAAGACATCAAACCATCCGGCGTTCCCGATTAACCATGCGAGACGCGGCTTTTGAAATCCTCCGCTTTGCTCGGAGAAAGGAGTGACCCATGTACATCCGACCGATCAAAGGTTTGACATTTGATGACGTCCTGCTCGTCCCGCGCCGCTCCTCCATTGCTTCGCGCAAGGACGTGGACACCTCAACGCGGTTGACTCCTTCCATCCGGCTGAACATCCCCATCCTGAGCGCCAACATGGATACAGTGACCGAGTCGCGCATGGCGATCGCCATGGCGCGGGCCGGCGGGATCGGCATCTTGCATCGCTTCATGACCATCGAACAGCAAGTGCGCGAAGTCAAAGCGGTCAAGCGCGCCCAAGGCTTCATCATTGAGCATCCCTACAACATCGGGCCCGATGACACCATTGAGCAAGCACGCGCCATGATGGATCGCCACAAAGTCGGCGCCTTGATCGTGCTGGACGAGAGCGGCAAGCTGGCCGGCCTGATCTCGCAGCGCGATATCATGCTTGCTCCATCTACCATCGCCACCGTTCGCCAGGCCATGACCCCGCGCGAACGTCTGATCACCGCCCCTCCTGATATCACTGTCGAGCAAGCTCGCCAATTGCTCTACCAACATCGCATTGAAAAATTGCCCGTGCTCGATCGCGAGGGCAACCTGGTCGGACTGATCACCGCCCGCGACCTGATCAAACTCATCCAATATCCCAACATCACCACCGACGAAAAGGGACGCCTACGGGTGGGTGCAGCGATCGGCGTCACCCCGCGCGAGCGCGACCGCGCTGCCGCCCTGTTGGAGACCGGCACCGACGTAATCGTGATCGACATCGCCCACGGCCACGCCGATCACTGCATCAAGATGCTCAAAGACCTGCGCCGCGAGTTCCCCCAAGCACAACTGATTGCCGGCAACATCGCCTCGCGCGAAGGCGCGCGCGACCTGGCCGAGGCCGGCGCCGATGCCATCAAAGTCGGAATCGGCCCAGGGTCCATCTGCACCACCCGCATCGTCACCGGCTTCGGCGTTCCCCAACTGACCGCCATCATGGATAGCGTCCAGGGCGTGAAAGACTCTGGGCGCGATATTCCCATCATTGCCGATGGCGGCATTCGCATGGCCGGAGACATGGTAAAAGCCCTGGCCGCCGGCGCCGAGACGGTGATGATCGGCAGCCTGTTCGCGGGCTGCGAAGAGGCCCCCGGCGCACCCGTCCTGCGCGATGGCGCCAAAGTCAAAGTCGTGCGCGGCATGGCCTCCCTAGGGGCAACCATGGACCGCCGTCGGGCTGAACGCAGCGAAGATGAATCGGCCGAAGACCAAGAAGACTGGTCCAAAGTGGTGCCCGAAGGCGTGGAGGCGGTCGTTCCCTATCGCGGTCGCGTCAGCGAGATCATCCACCAACTGGTAGGCGGGCTGCGTTCTGGCATGAGCTACGGCGGCGCTCGGACCATTCGCGAGCTTCAGGCCAACGCCGAATTCATCGAGATCACCCCAGCCGGCATGCGCGAATCCAAACCCCACGACGTTCAGCGAGATTGAACCTTGCCCATCCTCATCCGTCCCGCTCCGCCGCCCATCGCTCGCAACTCGCCTCTGCTGCGCGGGCTTGCCTATTTTCTCCTCACCTTCCTGCTCGTTGTCCTGGGGATGGAAGCACTCGGCCGCTCCCCGCTAGCCGGCTTCCTCCCCCCTTCCTCTCTCAAAGTAGACAACTTCCTCCTGGAAGCCAAAATCCATGCCCTAGAACTTCAAACCCGCCGCGTCGGCCGGCTGGATTGCCTGTTCCTAGGAAGCTCGGTCACCAATTCCGACATCGATCCGAGCATTGTCGAACAAATCTACCGCCAACAAACTGGCGAGACGATTCACTGCTTCAACCTAGGCCTGCCTGCTCTCACTACGGAGACCGCCACCGCCCTGGCCGAAGTCATCCTCCCTCGCTTCCGCCCCAAGGTCATCTTCTACTCCATCCTTCCCCGCGATATACGTGACACCATCGCCAACGTAGATTACCTGCTCGATACGCCCTGGGTGAAATTCTACCGTGGTGCCCCCTCGCTAGAAGGCTGGCTTCTCCACCACGCCTACTCCTACCGCTACTACCTGGCCTGGCGCTACTGGCTGGTGATCCCCAACCGTCTCAAACAACTCCAAGAAACCCATTTCCTCACCCCCAAAGGCTTTCAGCCGGCCCAAGGCATTCGTGACCCATACCTCCCCAACCTCACCATGACCTCAGAACGCCTGCGCGCCGCGTGGAGCACCCCTCAAGAGCGACACGCCTTCCAGGCCCTCCTCTCCCTACAACGAAAAGGGGTGCGTCTGATTATCCTCGAAGGTCCTGCCTACCACGAACCTGATGGCTCAGACGCCGAAACCTGGGCAGCCTACTACGAGAGCTACCTCCCCCCCTTGCTCGAACTCCTACAAACCTACGGCGCAGAGAATGGCATAGGAGCAGTTCCCTTCTGGGAGACCCAAGCCCTCGCCCGTCAGATCCCCAAAGCCCATTGGTACGATTGGCTACACCTGAACAGCCAGGGCGCAATCACCTTTAGCCGCTGGCTTGGCCAACAGATCGCCCAACATCCTTCCCTATTTCGCTGAATTCATCGCATGTCCCTGCTTTCCCTGCCCTTCCTACTCTTCTCCCTGATGACCATCGGCGTCTACTTCCTGCTGACTCGCAAAGCGCAGAACCTTTGGCTGCTGCTGACCTCCTACGTGTTCTACATCACCATCAGCTGGAAATATGCCCTGGCCTTGCTAGGAATCACCCTGCTAAACTACTGGCTAGGGCAACGAGCCGCCTCGCGCCGCTGGCTATGGATCGGGATCCTACTCAACCTGAGCGCCTTCGCGGCCCTCAAACTACTCAGCGGACCCTACGGCGTGCATCTCCTCCCTCTGTCGGCCGAAACGCTCGCCCTGCTCCTGCCGGTAGGATTCTCGTTCTACATCCTCCAGGCCATTGCCTACCTGATTGACCTTCACAATCGACAAACCAAACCGGCAGACGATCTCTTCGATTTTGCCCTTTACCTAGCCTACTTCCCCAAACTGCTTTCCGGCCCCATCGAACGACCCGCCCGCTTCCTAGACCAACTCCGAGCGGATCGACCCCTCCAGGGTATTCACCTCGCCCGTGGCCTCGGCCTGATCCTGATCGGCCTGATCCGCAAGATCATCATCGCCGACCGACTGCGTGCGCTGCTGCCCCCGGCCATTTTCTCCGACCCCTTCGCCTTCTCCTCTCTCGACAAAGCCATTTGGCTGATAGTCTTCACCATCAGCCTCTACAACGACTTTGCCGGCTACACCTCGCTAGTGCGCGGCCTGAGCGCTCTGATGGGCATCGAACTCAGCCCCAATTTCCGGCAACCGTTCTTTGCCACATCACTTAGCGACTTCTGGACGCGCTGGCACATCAGCCTATCCTTTTGGTTACGCGACTACATCTTTTTTCCAACACGTCGCTGGCTACTTCAACACCGCTGGGTCATGCCGGCTGTCCTCTTGCCGCCGTTGCTTACCATGCTGGCCAGCGGATT
>CAKZJX010000035.1 GCA_937120535.1 uncultured Anaerolineae bacterium | reverse complement strand
GAGCCGGATGAGGGGAAACGCTCACGTCCGGTTCTGAATCGGCGGTGGGGCGGGTGACCGCCCCACCGACCGTAACCTGGGAAACACAAAAAGCCGTTTTTTGGATGAATTTGCGCCTGCTGCACAACCCCAAAAAGGCCTCACCGCCCTTTTTCGGCCAAGCCTGTCCATCTGAATCAATTTTTCGGCGCGAACGGCACGGCGTCGAGGAGAAAATCAGCTTTCTGAACGGGGTCGCCTGGGGCGCCACCAATGGATAAATCATCGCAGCCGGAAACCACGTTGCACCTCGGGCGGCTTACGCCTGCGCCAATGCGAATTGTACGGCTTGCGTGCCTGCCGTTTTTGAGTATAATGTGGATTGGGAGCCGCGCCCCTGTTTCCCCCTGGAGGAACGACGGCCCTGCCGCCGAGGGATGTTGCAGCCGACAGCGCCTTCGGCGCTGCGGCTGAAGCGCCAGCCTCTGGGCGGCTGATGTGCAACACAAGCGCAATTCGATTTCATAGGTTAACTCGAATGTCAGAGAGACAATCCAAGTCCGTCCCAAGTTCCGTAGAACCGTTCTATTCGGCAATTGTGAATTTGACAGACGCTGTGTGCCATCAATATTTGAACAGCGAATATGCAGAACTTTCTCGTCGCTTAGCGGCAACGCTTGCAAGAAAACGCCCGTCCCCTATTGTTCGGGGAAAACCTGAAATTTGGGCTTGTGCTATCATCTATGCCCTCGGCCAAGTCAATTTTCTTTTTGATAAATCACAAACTCCACACATGCGGGCCGATGAATTATGCGCCGTATTTGGCGTCCGTCAAAGCAGTGCCTCAAACAAGGCCAAACTCATCCGTGATATGCTGAAAATGTATCCACTTGATCCAAACTGGTGCTTGCCAAGCAAAATAGATGATAACCCTATGGTTTGGATATTACAGGTCAACGGGGTGATGGTAGATATTCGTCACATGCCTCGTGAAATCCAAGTGATTGCTTACGAAAAAGGATTGATCCCATACATTCCAGCAGACCGATAAAACGTTTTGGGTATGTTGAGTGGTCAGTCAATTTGCCGTGGGCTTGTTCAATAAGCACCCTTGACGCAAAAGGAGAGCCCGGTAGAGCAGGCATGGAAGGGGATCAGCAATAGGAATCAGCCGCCGATTTAAGGGTCAAACGGCCTGCTTGTGGCTCTTCTAGAGACGGTTCGCACCATCCAAAGAGACTTATTGAACAAACCCTCGGGCAGTTGTCAAATTCTGCGCTTTATGGCATAATCGTCCCAAACGCAATGATGGGAACGAGTACCCCTGTGGATCCGCCAGAGAGCCTGCGGCTGGTGTGAAGCAGGTCGGTGAACCAGGGCGAAAATCCTCCCGGAGCGGCAACCTGAAAGGCTTGAATCATGGCCGAGTAGGGGCGACGGCTTCGCCCGCCGTTACCCGGGCGCGGGGTTGATGGACCTCGGCAGAGCGCCTGTCCTCTCGGGCAGGAATCAGAGTGGTACCGCGGGAGTGACACTCTCGTCTCTGATATAGAGACGGGAGTTTTTCGTTACTTAGTCCTACTTGCTGCCTATCTGACATCATGTTCTATTCTTATGGAGGCTCGATGGCCTTTAAACCGGTATCCCCAAAACTCGATGTGGTCGCCATGGAAGAGGCGATCCTAAAATTCTGGAAGCGCGAGCGTATCTTCCAAAAAACCCTGGAGCAGCGTGAAGGTGGCCCAGAATACGTCTTCTACGAAGGCCCGCCCACCGCTAACGGCAAGCCGGGGGTGCACCACGTCCTAGCCCGTGCGTTCAAGGACATGTTCCCCCGCTATAAGATCATGCGTGGGTACCACGTCATCCGCCGGGGTGGGTGGGATACGCATGGCCTTCCGGTCGAGATTGAAGTCGAAAAAACGCACGGCTGGACGAGCAAACAGCAGATCGAGGAGTATGGGATCGCTCGCTTCAACGCCGAATGCCGAAAATCGGTCTTCGATTACATCCAGGACTGGGAGCGCTTGACCGAGCGCATCGCTTTCTGGGTAGACTTGGAGACGGCCTATGTCACCTACACTAACGATTACATCGAGACAGAATGGTGGATCCTCAAGAACTTCTACGAGCGCGATCTGCTCTACAAAGGCTACAAAGTGGTGCCCTATTGCCCGCGCTGCGGCACCACCCTCTCGGATCATGAAGTCGCTTTAGGTTACGACGAGGCAGTTGACCCTTCCATCTTTGTCCGTTTCCCTTTGGTGGACCGGCCAGATACATCTCTCCTGGTGTGGACGACTACCCCTTGGACGTTGCCCGGAAACGTGGCCGTGGCAGCTCACCCAGAAGAAGAATATGTGGTCGTGGAGCGCTCTGTAGATGGCCGCAGCGAAAAATTGATCTTGGCAAAGTCGCTGCTCAAGCGGGTCTTCCGCGACGAAGCGGTGCGGGTGGTGGAGAGCATGAAGGGGAAGAAGCTCAAAGGATTGAAGTATCATCCCTTGTTTACCTTCTTGCCGCCCGACAAGCCGGCCCACTATGTAGTGCTGGGCGACTTCGTGACCACCGAAGACGGCACTGGTCTGGTGCATATTGCCCCGGCTTTCGGCGCTGAAGACATGGAAGCGGCCCTGGAGTACGATCTTCCGGTCCTGATCACTGTCTTGCCCGACGGCACCTTCATCCCTGAAGTCAAGCCTTGGCGTGGCATGCTTGTGAAGGACGCCGACCCATACATCATCCAAGACCTGCAGACCCGCGGCTTGCTGCTCCGCGCCGAAACCTATACTCACACCTACCCCTTCTGCTGGCGTTGTAAATCCCCGCTGATTTATTACGCTCGCGATGAATGGTACATTCGCACCAGCCAATACAAAGATCGCCTGGTCGAATTGAATCGCACCATCAACTGGGTCCCTGCTCACATCAAGGAGGGTCGCTTCGGGAATTGGCTGGCTAATAACGTTGATTGGGCCCTTTCCCGCGAACGCTATTGGGGAACCCCCTTGCCGATCTGGGAATGTGTGGATTGCAGGGAGCGCGAGTGCATCGGCTCGGTGGCTGAGCTCTCTGAACGGGCCGGCCGCGACCTCTCGGACCTCGACCTACACCGCCCTTATGTAGACGAGATCACCTGGACCTGCAAAGCCTGCGGTGGCCGCATGGAACGGGTGCCGGCAGTGATTGATTGCTGGTTTGACTCCGGTGCCATGCCCTATGCTCAGTGGCATTATCCCTTTGAAAACCAGGAGATGTTCCGTCGCCAATTCCCTGCCGATTACATTTGCGAGGCCGTCGATCAAACCCGCGGCTGGTTCTACTCGCTCCATGCCATCAGTACCCTCCTGATGGATACCGCTTGCTACAAGAACGTGATCTGCCTCGGCCTGGTCTTAGACGAGCAAGGACGCAAAATGTCCAAGAGCTTGGGCAACGTCGTTGATCCATGGGATGTGCTCAATGTTCATGGCGCCGACGCCTTTCGCTGGTACCTATACACGGCCAGCCCGCCTGGACAAGAACGTCGCTTCTCGGTCAACCTGGTTGGCGCTGTGGTGCGCGATTTCGTCCTCACCCTGTGGAACGTCTACTCCTTCTTCGTTACCTATGCCAATCTTGATGGCTGGAAACCTTCACCTGGCTTAGCCGAGGGCCACGGTCACACCTCGCTCACGGTGTTAGATCGCTGGCTGCTTTCTGAGTTGAACGTCTTGGTCCGTGAGGTGACCGAAGGCTACGAGACCTACGACGCCCCGTGCTCCACCCGTCCGATTCAAGACTTCGTCGAGAAACTTTCCAACTGGTACCTGCGCCGCTCTCGACGCCGCTTCTGGAAATCCGAATCCGACGCCGACAAGCAGGCGGCCTACTCCACCCTCTACACTGCTCTGGTGACCCTGTCTAAACTGCTGGCCCCGTCCATGCCCTTTCTCGCCGAGGAACTCTATCAAAACCTGGTGCGCAGCGTGGACCCGACGGCCCCTGAATCGGTGCACCTGGCTTTCTGGCCAGAAGTCAACGCCGCCCGCATTGACGAATCCCTCAACCGCGATATGGACGTGGTCCTCAAGCTGGTCTCCCTAGGGCATTCGGCGCGGCAAAAGGCCAACCGCCGCGTGCGCCAGCCCTTGAAAGAGGCGGCGTTCTCGGTGGGCAACCCCGCCGAACGGCGGGCAGTGGAGGCCTTCGCCGACCTGATTGCCGACGAACTCAACGTCAAACACGTCCGCCTGCTGGATGCCGCTACCGAAGCGGTTTTTCACACTGTGAAACCCCTGCCCAAACAACTCGGCCAGAAATACGGCAATCGCTTCCCGGCCATTCGTCAGGCGATTCTCTCCCTAGACCCGGAGCAGGTTGTCCGCACCCTGATTTCTGGCCGCCCCCTGGAGATCTCTGTGGACGGCGAGACGTATTCGATCCTACCGGAGGAAGTGGAGATCAAAGCCCAAGCCAAGGCCGGCTTCGCTGTTGCCGAAGATGGGGCGTATGTGGCTGCCCTGGTGACCGAGCTGACCCCTGAGTTGGTTTGCGAGGGCTTGGCGCGAGAGTTCGTGCGCCGCGTTCAGGACTTGCGCAAGACGACCGGCCTAGACGTGGCCGATCGCATCCGGCTGTTCGTCACTGCCAGTGATGGATTGCAAGAGGCAGTCAACGCCCATCGGAAATATATCATGACCGAGACGTTGACGGTCGATTTGCAATTTGCCGCCCCGCCGGCTGAGGCTGCCACCCTGCAAGACAATTTCGACGGCGAAACGCTGACGGTTGGTCTGGTCAAAGCGGTGTGAATACGTGGTTGGTTTAGCCAAGCAAACAGCAGCCTTCTCGCTCTTGGGAAGGCTGCTGTTTTTTGATCGGTCGATGGTTGCTCTTAGCGTTCCAACAAACCCAACACTATCGGCAGCAACTGTTTCTTGCGTGAGACAACGCCTGGGGCATCGCGAGTGCCATCGGAGAGCGGTGGGTAAGGTAGATCGTTGAGGATGGGTGGAGGCGAGGAGGTGAGCAGCAGGCGGCTGGTGCTGCGCACCACATCGGTGATCAGCAAAATGGCAAAATCCAAGCCGCGCTTGTCTTTTAGGGCATCTAGGGCTTGGCGCAATGGTTCCAGATGTTCCCCGATCTGCAGTAAGTCGGTCACTTCGACCTGGGCGATGGCAAATTTCAATCCGCCGGCCTCGAACTGCTTGATGTCGGTGCTGACGATCTCCTCTGGCCGACGATTGGCCAGGCCGACGCCGGCTGTGAGAATGCTTTGACCGTATGATTGAAGGGTCTCGCCTTTGAGCGGGCTGCCCGCCACGAAAGCCCAGCGGGCTAGCTTCTCGGCTGCTGTTCGGTCGCGCGGGGTCGTGGTGGGCGAGGTCAGGTTCAGCGTGTCGGATAGAAGGCCGGCTAGAAGCGCCCCGGCCAAGGCAGGGGGCAGGGCCAGGCCGGCCTCCGCTACTCGTTCGGCGACCAGAGTCGAGGTGGAACCCACGATGTCTACGGTGAAGCGGATCGGGGCATGAGTGTGGGGGTTGCCCAGGCGGTGGTGATCCAGGATTTCGAGCAGTTCGGCTTCTTCCAGTGAGGCGATCGATTGACTGGGTTCGTTGTGGTCTACCAGGATCACCTTCAAGCGCGGTGGGTTCAAGGCATCGCGCTGGCGAGCCACACCGAGGTAGAAGCCGTGCTCGTCTACTACCCAGAAGTCGTCGTATTCGCTGCGCAGGATCTTATCCAGGAAATCCCGAATGTGAGCGTTGGCTTGATACTTCGGGACGTTGACGTCGGCGGCTTCTTTGCACGGGACGGACATCATGTCGTGCACGGTAATCCTGCCGGGATGGGGGCCGAGCACCTGGCTGAAGTAGCGGAACAGGCTCAAGCCGTTGATCAGGCCGTAGGGCCAGCCGTCATCGGTGACCACTGGCGCGATTCCGCCGGTCCTGCTGGCCAGGGCCCAGGCTTCCTCCAGGGGAACATCGGGCGGAATGGTATCCAGGCGCTTGGTGACCGAAGAGAAGCGCGGCGAGGCATCGGTGAGCAGGACGGGCGGCTCGAGTTCCAGGGTACGCAACACCCAGGCAGTTTGGGGATTGAGGGGGCCAGCCCGGACCGGGATGGTATCTAGGCCGTCGCGCTCGCGCAGGAGCCAGGCATATCCCATGGCCGAAGCCACTGTGTCGGTATCCGGATTCACATGACCGATGACATAGATTGGTTCGGGCATCCGTCTCCTCACTGCTGTCGTGTGCGCAGCGCCAGGATGTCTTCCACACAGGGCTGGCGCTGAGCCGTTTGGGGATAGAGTGCTATGATCTGGTAGACCTCTTCTGGCATGTCGGTGCTCACTGGCAGCCCCAACTCATGCGCTAGAAGTCCATGGATGATTTCTCCTCGAAGGTAGACTCGTCGCACATGGCGACGGTATCCGAAGAAGGGGGCCAAGATCAAGCCGGCCACGAAGCCACCGACATGGGCCCACCAGGCCACGCCGCCCAGGGCTTGAACGCCCGAGATCACAGTGAACATGCCGTTCATCAGTTGCGAGAGAAACCAAAAGCCTAGATAGAACAAGGCCGGGATCTCCACAAACCAGGGTAGGAAGAAGAAAGGCAACAGAGTGATCACGCGTGAGTGAGGGAAGAAGATGAAGTAAGCAGCCAATATGCCGCTAATGGCACCGCTGGCTCCCACGGTAGGAATGATCGAGAAGGAGTTAAAGAAGATATGAGCCAGCGCAGCGGCTGCGCCGGACAGTATATAAAAGATCAAGAAGCGCAAGCTGCCCATTCGGTCCTCGACGTTATCGCCGAAGATGGATAACGCCAGCATGTTGCTCAGCAAGTGCGCCCAGCCGCTATGCATGAACATGGAGGTGAACAAGGTGAGATATTGGTGAGGATCGTCCAGGCCAAGCAAGAACCGCCGTGGGATCAAGGCGTAGGTCAACACCGTTTCCTGCACCCATGGGCCGGCCGAAGCCATCTCCAGGAACACGACGACATTGATGGCGATCAGAGCCCAGTTGACCAAGGGAAAGGAACGGGAAGGGATGGTGTCTTTGATAGGCAACACGCCTATATCCTGCTCTCGCTTTGGCCGGCTTGAGCGCGCAGAGCGAGCCAGACTTTCTCAGGGGTGATCGGGATGTCGTCGATCTGCACACCGACTGCTTCTAAAATGGCGTTGCCCACCGCCGGCGCGACTCCGTCCATAGGAATTTCGGCTACAGCCTTGACTCCAAAGGGGTGAGTCGGCTCGAACGTCTCAACAAAGATCACGCCCAGCTCGGGCATCTCGTCGGCTCGGAAGATGTGGTAATTGCGGAAGTCTCGCTGGAACATACGCCCGTTTGCGTCCCAGGTCATCTCCTCGCATACAGCGTAGCCCAGAGCCTGAGTCATGCCGCCCTCGACTTGGCCGGAGGCAGTGAGCGGGTTGACGATCACGCCCGAGTCTACGGCCATGACCAGCTTGTCTACGGTGACTGCGCCGGTTTCCAGGTCTACGGTTACTTCGGCAAACTGGGCGGCGAAGGGGGGCGGCGAGGAGGGGGAGACGTAGGATGCTACGCCCATGATCTGCTCTTGCTCGCTGCGATGCAGCGTGTCCAGGGCGATCTCGGCCAGCGGCACAAAGCGGCCATCGGGCGCCCAAGCCTTGCGGTCGGCCAGGCGGATCTTGTCGGGCTGAACGGGGGGCCGGCCGTTGGCTTCCCGATTCAGCATTTTTGCCGCTCGAAGCTTGATGCGCTCAGCGGCCATTTGGGCTGCCTTGACCACCGCTGTCCCGGAGATATAGGTGGTAGAAGAGGCATAGGCGCCTTTATCGAAGGGCGTGAAATCGGTGTCGGATGAATAGCAGAGGATGTCTTCGACTGGTACGCCGAGCACTTCGGCGGCCATCTGGGCCAAGACGGTGTCAGAGCCGGTGCCCAAATCGGTGGCGCCGACCAGCAGGTTGAACGAGCCATCGTCGTTCATTTTGATCGATGCGCCGCCCATGTCCAGGTAGGGGATAGCGGTGCCCTGCATGACCAGCGCGACACCGATCCCCCTGCGCTTGTTGGGGCCGGCCGAGCGATGCCAAGCCTCGTTTCCGAACTTGTCATCCCAGCCAATGGCGGCCTTGCCTTGGGCGACGCACTGCTCTAGCCCGACGGTGTGGATGATCTCAGGACGGGGTTCGCGCCCCTCATTCCAGGCGGTGCTGAAGGGATGGTATTCTCCTGAACGTAGAGCGTTCTTTAGCCGGAACTCTAGCGGGTCCATGCCCAAAGAGCGGGCGATCTTTTCCATGTGCCGGTCCACGGCCCAATAACCCTGAGGCACGCCGTAGCCGCGGTAGGCGCCGGCCGGTGGCGTGTTGGTGTACACCACATCGGCGTAGAAGCGAATATTCGGCGACTTGCGATATTCTCCATCGCCCACGTAGAGCGCCATGGCTTTGTGACCGGTGTTGCCGGTCACTGTCAGGGCATGGCAGCCGTAGGCGCCGGTATCTGAGAGAACGTACATTTCATTGGCGGTGATGGTTCCGTCGCGCTTGACGCCCGTTTTCAGGCGGATGCGCATGGGGTGACGCGATCGCGCTGCGATGAACTCTTCTTCACGAGTGTATTCGTAGAGGACCGGCCGGCCGGTGGCGATCGTCAGATGGGCCGGGATGTCTTCAATGAGCACTTCTTGTTTGCCGCCAAAGCCGCCGCCGATGCGGGGTTTGATCACGCGGATACGCTTGATGGGCAGCCCCAACACCGGCGCCAGGATGCGTCGCACGTGGAAGGGCACCTGAGTCGAAGTGCGGATCACCAATCGATCGTCTTCATCCCAGTAGGTCAGGGCGACATGGGGTTCAATATGAGCTTGCTGGACCTTGGGCACCACATATTCGCCCTCAAAGATCATGTCAGCTTGGCGGAAGCCCTTTTCCACGTCGCCGATGTCAATCCGAATCTCGGCCGCCAGATTGCGGTGAGGTTGGGAATTCGCAAAGTTGACGTATTCCGGCTCGTCGTGGATCACAGGCGGGTTGTCGATCGCTTGACGCATGTCCAAGATGGCCGGCAATATCTCGTATTCCACGTCGATCAGAGAGAGCGCTTGCTTGGCGATCTCGGGCGTCTCAGCCGCTACGAAGGCCACCCGGTCGCCCACAAAGCGCACTTTGTTATCCAGCGAAAACGTGTCCAGCGGACCTGGAATGGGGTCGGACTGCCCGGCGGTGGAATAGACCACCCTCGGCAGGTCTTTCCAGGTCAAGACGGCAGCTACACCCGGCAGGGCTTTGGCCTTGCTCACGTCGATGTGCTTGATGCGGGCATGAGCATGGGGAGAGCGCAGCACTTTGGCGTAGAGCAAGCCGCGCTTTTCTATATCGGCGGTAAAGGCCGGCTTACCCTGGACCAACTTGACCGCATCAACTTTGACCTCAGGCTTGCCTACCGTCTGCCAGGTTTTGGCCTCTGGAGCGAGGATCACTTTCGGCATTATCCGTGTAGCCACCTGGGGAAGCCGGCTATCCGGCGCAGGTGAGGACGACTCTTCGGCAGACGTATCTAGGAAGGCTACACCTGCCACATCCTGGGGTTGCTCGGGGACGATCTCACCCCGCATTTCGGCGGCTGCGCGCAAGACGGCCTGCACCGGTTTCAGGTATCCTGTGCAGCGGCAGAGCACGCCGGCAATTGCCTGGCGCACTTCTTCTTCGGTGGGGTTTGGATTGCGATCCAACAAGGCTTTGGCAGCCAAGATTTGGGCTGGCGTACAATAACCGCACTGGATAGCGCCAGTTTCCAAAAAGGCGCGTTGCAAGGGATGAAGGCCTTCGGTTTTCTTCCATCCCTGTTCTGGGTGTTGACCGAGGGCTTCGATGGTGGCGATCTTGTGGCCTTCGGCTTGTGCAGCGAGCATGACGGCAGCGTTTATGGGACGTCCATCGAGCAAGACCGTATCGGCGCCAGAGAGACCGTGTTCATCCCCAAATTTCACGCTGTGGTAGCCAAGGGAGCGCACGGCGGTCAAAAGGGTGGTATGAGGGGGCACGTCTAAGGTGTGATCTAGGCCGTTAATGTGTAAGGTGATGTTCATAGACTGCTCCATTTCTTACGATTAAAACGGTTAAGCTTCAATCGTTGCCAGACAGCGCCGAGCTAGGGCCATCGCAATCTCTTTGCGGTATTCGGCGGAGGCGCGCTCGTCGTTGGCGTGATAGCATGCGTTGTATACGGCGGCATCGTAGCCGCTGGCTTCAGGGCCGTCCATGGCCAGCGCTGGCGATGTGCCCCAGCCGCCCACGGCTATCCGCGTTCGTCCTGTCATCCATTGCGTTAGGGCGACGCACAAGAGAGGCAGGTCGGACGGCGTGCGGCTCGCGTGTTCAAATGCGAATCGGACGTGCATGGGAAGGACGATGCGGCAGATCAGGCCGGCCGGCCGGAAGGGCAAGTATTCTCCGATCGGCAGCACGGTTTCCTGTTCATCGGCTAGGATCAGCTTTGCGTCCAGAGCTAGCAGGGCAGTCACAAAGGGCGAGCGGCCGTCGCAAGCAACGATGGTGCCGGCTGCTGTGGCAACATTGCGCAGGTTAAGCGGCATTTCTAGATAAATCGCCTTCTTCAATGCTGGCGGACAGGATCCCGATTCAAGTAACTGTTGTAGGGTAACGGTTGCACCAACATCTAGTTCGTTCCCCCGAAGTTCGATGCGGTTCCATCCAAGGGCTTGCAGGTCTACTACGGCGATGGGAGCACCGCTCCAGCGAGCGAGCACGGTTCCACCACCGAGAGGCCGAGTGTTCGGTTGCGCCAGGAGCGCTTGGGCTTCCTCCAGGCTACGAGGGCGATGATAGGCTATGATCACGACAACCTCCAGCATGGACTTTAAAGTATTGAAACTATTCGCCACTGGCCTATATCGTGCAGCGGCGAAATCCTGGATTACAAAACGACCGGTTTCTTCGCTCACTTTGTGATCTCACGCCCAGATCGTGCTCTGGTTTGATCTAATCAACATCGGACAAGCATTTCACCCATCAACGAGTTGCATCTTGCGCTGGTGAGGCCAATCATCATTCCGAAGCCGAAGGTGATGTTTCCTCCTCAGCGAGTTGCTGGGTGACCCATAGGTTGAACTTAGCCAGCCGATCTGCCGATATGCGGTCGAAGCGGTAATGCAGGGTAGAAAAGTTGGGGATGGTTTCAGAAAGAGATTTGATTTGGCAATGAAGTTGGCGGTAGGAAAGCTGGTTGAGCTGCTTAAAAAGCCATAGAGCGAGGATCATCGGTTCAGAATAACGGGTCGGCCGCCCACGCTTGGAAGGGGAGATAGGGTATTCTTGGGCGAAATGCTGGGCGAGTTGATATAGTTGCTGAAGCGTAAGCGAAGAGCGAGGAGGTTTTCCGGGTGGGAATTGGAAGTTTGGGGTGTCGCGTTTCATGGCCTTAATTTTACCACTTTTCTTGGGGATTTTCAAACGAAGTTGAGGGGCGGATTTTTCATACAGAGACACAAAATACGGGGAGGCTCTTTGATCCACGTGTTCCCATGCGAGTCATGTTGCACGGCGGAGTGGAGGCCGGATCCCAAGCACAGGCTGACCCCGAAGGGAAGAACGCCGAGTTAGGCCATGATCTCGCTCGCCTGGCGCAACGCTCGCGCTGTTTTTCTTGCCGCGTGGTCCAGAAGCCTTGCAGGCAGTCTTGAAACGTTTGATGTCTTGCTTCAACCGACGTCCATGGCACAAGCAGCGTTTTTCCAGCTATCCTGCTCATGAGTTTATCGAACCTATAATTTAGCCACTCCGGAGGGGCGGAAGAAGGGTGAAATACGTTCTCAGCTGGGCGTGGTAAAATCCCGCTGTCCAAGGAGGCTATGATGAACGATACTGTCAATGATGTGCGATTTCTTCACGCTGTAGAAATGGGATTAGGGGCTTGGCAGTTTGGCGATCGTGTGTTTTGGAATTTTGGTCAGACGCACAATGAGGAAGACATTCGAGCGGCCTTCGAGACCAGCGTTCGTCAAGGGATTGGCTTTGTGGATACCGCTGAAGTGTATGGGATGGGAAAGTCAGAGCAGTTTATCGGTGAATTCTTGAGAACCATCGATCAGCCGATCCTGATTGCGACGAAGTACTTTCCTTTCCCTTGGCGGGTGCATCGCTCGTTTATGCGACGCGCCCTGCGCCACAGCTTGGAACGCCTAGGACGGGAACGCGTGGATCTGTATCAGATTCACTGGCCCATGCCCTTGTTCTCTGTGGAGACCTTGATGGAATGGATGGTGGATTTGGTCAAGGAGGGATGGGTGCGCGCTGTGGGGGTCTCGAACTTTAACCCGACCCAGACGGTGCAGGCATATACGACCTTGATGCGCCACGGCATTCTATTGGCATCCAATCAGGTGGAATACCATTTGCTTAACCGTGCGATTGAGAAAAACGGTTTGTTGGCGCGCTGCCAGGAGCTAGGGATACGGGCGATCGCCTATTCTCCCTTGGCCAAGGGCTTTTTGACCGGCAAGTATTCGCCGGAGCGTCTCCCGCCTGGGCCGCGCGCGCTGCAGGCTGCGGCTACGCTAAGGCGCATTCAACCGCTGATCCGAGCAATGACGCGCATCGCTCAGGATTGCGGCGGAAAGACTGTTTCGCAGGTAGCGTTGAATTGGTGCATTTGTAAGGGGACACTTCCTATCCCCGGCGCAAAGAACGCCCAACAAGCCGCTGAAAACGCCGGCGCTCTGGGCTGGCGTTTGTCTCCTGAGCAGGTTGCCGAGCTTGATCGCATGAGCGATGAGGTGATGGCCGGGTAAAGCGGTTGCCAGGCAGCTAGCCAAGCGGGCCGGCTAGTGTCCGCCTGTGATGTACCGTTCGAGTTGACTGAGCATGAATTTCTGATAATCTACCAGTTCTTTCAATGCATCGCGCGCCGAGATGATCCCGATCAACTTGCCGCCGTCGTAGACCGGCAAATGGCGGATGTTTTTGTCGATCATGATGGCCACGCACTCTTCTATCGAACGATCGGCGTCCACATAGAAGACTTTGGTGGTCATGATCTCGCCCACCTTGGTTTCGCGGGAGTTGCGTCCCTGAAGGTCTAGCCGACGCAGGCAGTCGCGTTCAGATAGGATGCCAACCACTTTTCCTTTGTCGATCACGAGCACAGCGCCGACGTTCTTATCGGCCATCAGCTTCATGGCCTCGAAGGCCGTCGTATCTGAACGCACTGACCAGATCTGATCGCCTTTCTTGCGAATCATCTCGCGAACTGTGATCATGTCAGCCTCCTTTGGAGATAGCAGATGGTGAGAGTATAGACGGAATTGGAGAAACTGACAAGAAGTTTTAATGAGGTTGAGCCGCTATGGTTGAGGAGCGACTTTCCTTGCATCCTAAGGTTTGGGAAGGGCTGCGCTTATTCAACGCAGGTCATTATTTTGAGGCGCATGAGGCGCTGGAAGCGGCATGGAACGAGGATCTCCGCCCGATTCGGGAACTGTATCGTGGTTTGTTGCAAGCGGCGGTTACTTACTTGCATATTCAACGCGGCAATTATGCCGGCGCATGTAAGATGTATGTGTATGAGGCGGCTCGCCTCCTGGCCCGATTGAGTATTGCAGCATTGACTTGGCGACTCTACGCGCCGACTTGACGAGCGCTATCGAGCACTGGAAGCACCTCGGGCCGGAGCGCATCCATGAGATGGACCGAACATTGCTGAAGCCGGTTCGGTGGAGGGAATAGCATAGTTATCGGTTTTGTTAATCCGTACCGGAATACTATTCCCTTCTGACAAGAAATGTTTTATAAGAGGGGTAATCTAGAGCAGTTATCGGATTGTTTCTTGGCCGAAGGAGGTAGCGATGCGAATTTTGTTGTTTTTCTTGATCGTTTTGTCGTTTCTCGTCCTCTGGGATGGTGGAGCCATTGTTCAGGCGCAAGCTTCTTCTCCCAATCTTTCTCTGCGATTTTATGGTCATGGGGTGAACGATATTGACCGGGTTAAGATCCGCATCGATCCCCATGCGCCGGCCGATGTGGGGGGCAATTTTACTCTCGAGTTCTGGATGAAAGCTAGGCTGGCGGATAATTCGAGCGGGCCGTGCGTCCCCGGTGGGGATAATTGGATCAACGGAAATATTATCGTGGATCGGGATGTCTACGGCGGGGGCGACTATGGCGACTTTGGTATTTCTATTGCCAACGGCCGCATTGCCTTTGGGGTTGCTCGCGGCAGCAACAGCCAAACCATTTGCGGCTCTACGAATGTGGCCAATGGGAAGTGGAATCATATCGCTGTAACCCGCAATGCCACCACCGGCCGGATGCGCATTTTTGTGAACGGCCGCCTGGATGGCTCTGGCTTTGGCCCGACGGGAAATATCAGTTATCGCAACGAGCGCTCGACGTCGTATCCGAATTCGGACCCCTTCTTGGTGTTGGGCGCCGAAAAGCATGATGCCGGCCCAGAGTATCCTTCTTACAATGGCTATTTGGATGAGTTGCGCATTTCTAAGGTGATTCGTTACACCAAGAATTTCACCCGGCCTAGCCGGCCCTTTCAACCCGATAGCAATACGGTGGCTCTATATCATTTCGACGAAGGGCCGGTGGGTCCCTGCCGAGGGACGATCCTGGATGCTTCGCCGAGCGGCCTAAGTGATGGGAGCTGTAGCTACGGGGGGAGTGAGCCGGCCGGCCCGGTGTACACCACCGTCTCGCCATTTGCCAGCGTCACCTGGCAGCCAGCGATTGGAGATTGGTTACAGGTTTCACAGGGTGCGGTTTTGCCTTGACAATCTTTGTGTCTTTACAATAGAATATGGCCCAGCATGGGCCACCTGCATTTTTCTCATCGTTTGACTCGATCTGCCTCAGCAGGCGGCCTGGGCGTGTCCTAAAGAGTTTTTTCACTCATCTGGCTCCCGCTGTAGCGGGAGTTTTTTATACGCTGCAGAAAAGGCAATGATGATCCCTATTCTCGACTCACAAATCGCTCGAACGACGATTCTGAAACGCCGGCCCTGGGACGATGCAGAGGTGCCGGCCTCACTGCTCGATCGAATCGAAGCTACTTTCGGTCAACGCCTGACGCCCCAGCAGGCGGTCCAACATATCTTGGCCGATATTCGTCGCCGAGGCGATGAGGCGCTTCGCTTTTGGACCGAGAAACTGGACGGCAAGGCTCCGGAGCATTTCCGCGTCTCCCAGGAGACGCTGGACGCAGCTCGTCGGATGATCTCTGCCGAGGAGCAAGCTGCGTTGGAGCAAGCTGCTCAACGGGTGGAGGCGTTTTATAAGAAGCAGCCCTTGATTTCTTGGTTGACGCAGGAGATGGGGGGGGTGCTGGGGCAGTTGATCCGACCGATCGAACGAGTGGGATTGTATGTGCCGGGAGGGACGGCGCCTTTGCCGTCGAGTGTGATTATGTCGGCGGCGCCGGCCCGGGTGGCTGGAGTGAGGGAGATCGCCTTGGCCGTGCCGCCTCAGCGCGGGACGGGACAGATCGCGCCGATCATCCTGGCAGCAGCCGCTATCGTCGGCGTGGATGAGGTGTATGCGATGGGCGGCGCTCAGGCCATCGGCGCTTTGGCTTATGGAACGGCCTCCATTCGCCCGGTGGATAAGATCTTCGGGCCGGGTAATTTGTTCGTGACGTTGGCCAAGCGTGAGGTGTTTGGCGTTGTGGGCATTGACGGCCTGGCCGGCCCTACTGAGACAGTGGTCATCGCCGACGATACGGCTCGCCCAGAATGGGTGGCCGCCGATCTGTTGGCCCAGGCCGAGCACGACGTGTTGGCCTCGGCTATTTTGCTCACGCCATCGCGCCCGTTGGCCGAGGCGGTGCAGGCCGCCATCGGCCGACAGTTGGAAACGTTGCCGCGGCAGGAGATTTTTGAGCAATCCCTACAGCACCGCAGTGGGTTGGTGGTCACTCGCGATTTGGAGGAGGCGATCGAGCTTTCGAATGTGTATGCGCCAGAGCATTTGTGTTTGGCGGTGCACGATCCATGGGAGGTGAGCCGCAAGATCACGGCCGCCGGCGGGGTGTTTTTGGGCGAGTATTCGTTTGAGGTGTTGGGCGATTATCTCGCCGGCCCAAGCCATGTGATGCCTACCGGTGGGACGGCGCGCTTTGCTTCGCCGTTGAACGTGTGGGATTTTGTGAAGATCATCAGTTTGGTGGCATTGGACGAGACGACCGGCCGAGCGCTCTCTGGGCCGGCGGCGGTTTTGGCCCGCTCGGAGGGCCTGGAGGCCCACGCACGAGCGGCCGATCGACGCGTATAGGGCGGAGATGTCCTTGGCCCTGCATCGCTGCGCTGAGGCGGCTGGAAGGCGATCGGGCGTGGAAGCGGCTTGGAGACGGGGCCGGCCGGCTGTTCGGTAGGGTGAACCGCCAGGAAGTAGCCATGGGCCGTCCGAAGACGCTCGGAAGGTGGGAGTTGGCTCGGGCAGGCGTTTGGCCGGCCTGTTTTGCCCGTTGGTTAAGCCCTGTTTCGGCAGTTCGTCTGTCGTGAGGGTATCTTCTTGTAAGGAGTGTGGATATGATAGTCCGTCTCTCTCGTTTGTTGATGTGGTTGATGGCGGCTGCCTTAGTGTTGGCCGCCTGTGGACCAGCGGCTGAGCAACCGACCGTGGTCCGTATCGGCACCCAGCCCTGGATCGGTTATGGGCCGTGGTGGATCGCTAAGGAGAAGGGGATTTTCGAGAAGTATGGCCTGACGGCGGAGTTGGTGGATTTTGTCGAGGATAAGGAGGTGAACGCCGCTTTTGCTTCGGGCCAGATGGACGCAGCGAACTTGGCGACGCATACGGCAATTAAGTTGTTTGCCGCCGGCGTGGATTTGCGGATTATTCTGTTTGAGGACGCTTCGTATGAGGCAGATGCGATCCTTGCGCCGAGCGCAATCACGTCGATTGCCGATTTGAAGGGCAAGAAGATCGCGTATGAGGAGGGCACGACCAGCGATTTGTTATTGAATTATGCGCTGGCGCAAAACGGGATGAGTTTGGCCGATATTACGCCAGTGTTCATGCCGGCCGCCGACGCCGGGGCGACGTTGATCGCCGGCCAAGTGGATGTCGCAGTGACGTATGAGCCGTATATCTCGGCGGCGTTGGCGGACAATCCGGACCTGCGCTTGCTTTATACGGCGGCCGAGCGACCAGGGTTGATCTCGGATGTGTTGGTGATCCGCGCTAATCTGGACCCCAAGGTGGCGACGGCGTTGTTGCGGGTGTGGGATGAGGCGATGGCTTTCTATAACAGCAATCCCGAGGAGGGGAAGGCGATCATCGCTAAGGCGGTGGGCTCTACGCCGGAGGAGTTGAAGACCGCTTTTGACGGTGTGGAGTTTTATACGCTGGAGGACAATCGGGCTGGCTTGCAGGGCGAGTTTGCGGCGATCTTGAAGGATGTAGCCGAAGTTTCGCTTGCGATCGGTTTGATCGAGGGTATTCCCGATTTGACGAAGATCGTGGATGTGTCGGTCTATCCGTAGAGCGTCAGTAGTTGGTGCAGCATTCCCGTCGTGGTGGGAAGGCCGCTGCGGCGGGGATGCTGCCGTCGGAAGGGAGGGGGAGAGCATTGGATGAGCGGAGTGTTTGGGATCGGATTGCGGGTGAAGTATGAGTGTTTCTCTGCCTCCTTTGCGTAAGCGCCGGCGCGGGTGGTTGGATTTGCGAGCCGAGATCTCGCCGATCATGTATTGGATGGCCGGCCTAGGGTTCATTGCAGTGTTTTTTGTGGGGTGGTGGTTGGTGACGGCGTTGAGATGGGTGGGGCCGATCTTTTTGCCGTCGCCGGCCGCGGTGTGGCAGGAGTTTTTGCGCCAATTGGGGGATGGAACGTTGTGGATGGATGTGCGCGCTAGTGTGTATCGCATCACGGTCGGATGGTTGATTTCGACGGCGATTGCGCTGCCGATCGGGATTTTGATGGGCAATTTCCGGTTTTTTGAGGGGTTGTTTGAGCCGTTTATTGATTTCGTTCGGTATATGCCGGCGGTGGCGTTTGTGCCGCTCACGATTCTGTGGGCCGGGGTGGATGATGGGCAGAAGTTTGTTATCCTATTCATCGGCACGTTCTTTCAGCAGGTGTTGATGGTGATGGATAACGTCAAGACGGTGCCGTATGAGATGATCCAGGTCAGTTACACGTTCGGCCTGAGCAAGTGGGAGGTGTTGCGCAAGGTGGTGTTGCCGGCCGCTATGCCGGGGATCTGGGATACGCTGCGCATCACGCTGGGCTGGGCCTGGACGTATTTGGTGGTGGCCGAGCTGGTGGCGGCCAATGTGGGGTTGGGGTATCGGATTATGCGTGCCCAGCGTTTTTTGCAAACGGATACGATTTTGCTGGGGATTTTGGTGATCGGTCTGTTGGGGTTGGTCACGGATTATCTTTTTAAGTTTGCGTATCGGGCGCTGTTCCGCTGGATGGAAGGGAGGAACCAGGCGTGAGGGAGGTCTTGCGAGCGATTCATGTCTGGAAGGTGTATGGGGTGGGGGAGAGGCGCCCCTTGGTGGCGATCCGCGATCTGAACTTGGCTGTGGGGGAGAATGAGTTTGTCTCGATCATCGGGCCGTCGGGGTGTGGCAAGTCTACGTTTTTGTTGATGGCGGCAGGGTTGGACGAGCCTTCAGCCGGGGAGTTGCTTTTTGAGGGGGAGGCGGTGCGCGGCCCGAGCGCAAAGCGGGGGATGGTGTTTCAGACGTATACGCTGTATCCGTGGTTGAACGTGGAGGAGAACATCCGCTTTGCGTTGCAGAAGTCGTCCCTGGGGCCGACGGAGCAGAAGGCGTTGGTGGAGGAGTATATTGCGCTGGTGGGGCTGCAAGGGTTTGAGCGGGCGTATCCTAATCAACTTTCGGGGGGAATGCGTCAGCGAGTGGCGATCGCTCGGGCGTTGGTGTATCGTCCTCAGGTGTTGTTGATGGATGAGCCGTTTGGCGCCTTGGATGCCCAGACGCGCCGTTTGATGCAGGAACTCTTGCTCCAGGTTTGGGAGACCCATCGCACGACGGTGTTGTTTGTGACGCACGATATCGAGGAGGCGTTGCTGCTCTCGGATCGGGTGTATGTGATGACTGCGCGGCCGGGGACGATCAAGGCTGAGGTTGTTGTACCGTTGCCGCGCCCGCGCACAGTGGAGATGGAGACGTCGCCTGAGTTTTTGGCGTTGCGAAGGCGGTTGTTGGGGTTGATCAGGGAAGAGGTGGGGCGGATCAGTGTCTAATGGTCGGTCAGCGGTCGAGGGAGGATGGACATTTGTTTATTCGTCGTCACAATTCGTTGATGGCGCTTGTGCCAATCAGGGCACCGAAACACACCTCAGAGGGAGATTGACAGACGGCGGTTTCGGTCGTATAATAAAAATGTTTTTGATAAGTAACCTTATCACAAACATAAGGAAGCCCATATGAAAACCCCCGAAACTGGCAAAACCATCGCCGAAGCCGCTCAGGGCTACCTGGAGGCCGTCCGCGCCGCCCGCAGCGGAAACACCGCCCGCACCTATGCTAACGCCATGGCTGCTTTCCTGCGCGTATTGCGAGAATACCAATTGGAGCCAGAGTCCCCCGTCTCAGCGTTGAATGAAAACGGCATTATCTGGTTGCTCTCTTACCTCAACGTTTTCTCCTCCGCCACCGAACATCTCTATACACAAGCTGTCAAAGGTTTCTACCAGTACCTAGCGGCTGAGCAACTAAGCGAAATCAATCTTTCGCGCCTCGAGCAACTCATCCGCCGGCGCAGCCGTCGGACTGGTCAACGCATGCCCCAATTCCCTCGGGAAGATATCGAACGACTACTCAAATTTGTGAATAATTTCACGAATAATTTGTCTGACAACCCGATCGAACGATTACGCGCATTAAGGGATCGCGCTTTTCTCCTGACTCTAGCCGATACTGGCCTGCGAGTCCACGAGGCCTGTAGTCTGCGCCGTGGCGATATAGATTGGCAGGAACATCGGGCGATTATCATCGGCAAAGGCGACAAGCAGGCCGTCGTTCGCTTCTCGACCCGTAGTCTGCAAGCTCTCAAGGACTACCTCTCCGCCCGCGCTGCGCTGGACGGCTCTTCGGGACGTCCCCTTTCCTCTCTGCCTCTCTTCGCCCGTCACGACAGAGGCGCCGGCAGGAAAGTCAAGCCGATCACGACAGCCACGGGGCGTAATATCGTGAATGAGCGTGCCCGACAGGCTCTGGGCGAGGAAGCCGCTCGCAGTATCACACCCCACTCTTTCCGTCATTATTTCGTCACCACCGTGCTGCGCGCCAGCGGCAATCTCAAGTTAGCCCAAGCTCTTGCGCGACATGCTAGCATCCAAGTCACTCAGCGTTACGCCCACCTTTCGGACGATGAACTTGACCGCAGGTATCATGAGATTTTTGAACACAAAACAGATCGGCATGAAGACCGATAGGAATTAGACGAATTGCCTCCTCTCCACTCTCTCGCTCTCAACCTCTCCTTCTTACGATCTCCTCTGCCTTTTCCATCACATACGTCTCATAGGCCTGCTGCAAATAGCGCGTGATCGGCCCTACTTTCCCATCTCCTACTTTCCAATCATCTATCTGTACGATCGGCACTATGCCGCGTGAGCTGCTGGTGAGGAATGCTTCGGATATGTTGGTTTTGTTGTTTGTTTTGGATTTGGGGTTGGTTGTCCTGGCTACACGAAATTTTTGCGAGCGGTTCGGCCGGTTCGGCGCGCCGGTCTCGACGGCTACACGAAAATCTCGCGCACTGTCCTGCGCCTCCATCGCCATCTCTCGATCTCCTTCCACAACCGACAACGCTTGCCAAATCACCTCCAAGCCGGCCCGCCTTGCCAAGCGCAACACTATCCGCCGTGTCATCCCCGGCAACACCCCGCGTCGCACCGTGCCCAGCCGCCCTTGATCCACATAAAAAAAGTTGCTGGTTAGTCCCTCCAGGATACGATCGCGCCAAACCATCATCCCCTCAAACGCCCCTGCCTGTTGCACCGCTTGGCGAGCTTGCTGGCTCAGAACAATAAAATCCGTCGCCTTCTCACTCGGTCGCCGACGGTGCAACGGCAACGTGATCACCTTGACCCCGTGTTGATACACCTCTGCCGGCAAGGGCTTCAACGGCTCCATGGCCAGATATATCTCACCTTGTCGGGTGAGCACCAGACGCACCCGCGCTTCACCCTGTAGATCGGCCAGAGCCTGCGCTAGAAGAAAGCGCAGCCGATTTTCCTCAACCGCTGGGATAATCCCATACTTCTGGGCCGGCACATACAGACGATCCAGGTGTCCACACAACCCAAGCACACGTCGGCGCTCGTCATAGGTGCGAAACGTGGTATAAAACCCCGCAGGCAAAAGACGGGTAAACTCGTCCAAACTCGATGCGCCCGGGACTGTATAGGCGTGTAGACCAGAAGCAGTAAGGCGATAGGTCAACATAGTTTGAGAAATGCTCCATTCCCCTCGTGAGATTCTCGGAATGTTTATGATCAGGACTTTTGCTTGCAACGCTTTCATGATACCATGTAGACATGATCATCAAGCAGCAAGGAGCATCATACAATAAAAAGACTTATTGAACAAGGCTTTTTCCCCTGGCCTTGTTCAATAGGGAGTGAATAAAAAAGGGGATTTTTTCACACAGAGACACAAAGACACGGGGGAGCTCTGTGGTCTACGTGTTGGGTTCTCATACGACTCACGTTGCACGGCAGGGTGGAGGCCGGATCCCAAGCACAGGCCGATGGTGCGAAAGGAGAGCCCAGTGGAGCAGGCATGGGAGGGGATCAGCGATGGAATCAGCCGCCGATTCAAGGGTCAAACGGCCTGCTTGCGGCTCTTTTAGAGACAGTTCGTACCATCCAAAGAGGCTTATTGAACAAGCCCTTTTCCCCTTGACGGAATCGCAAATCTGCCTATAATCATACCAAACTTCAGAGCTATGCCAAACGTACTGCACTTCCTCTCGCTTATCGTTGTCCTGCTTGCGGTCCTTATCATCATTAAGGGCCTATTTGTGGTTGGGACGGCGAAAGCCAGGGTACGTGCAGCATCATAGCAGCACACCAGTTTGAGGAACACATGAGCCGCCCAACCCAGGGCGGCTCTTTATTTTCACCCGAGTCGAGGAAAGCAAGGATGAGCTGGAAACCCAACAGTTACGTGATCACAGAAGGACCCCACCGCGCTCCGGCGCGCGCTATGCTCAAGGCGACCGGCCTCACCGACGACGATCTACGCCGCCCGATTATCGGGGTCGCCAATACGTGGATTGAAATCGGCCCGTGCAACTATCACTTGAACCGCCTGGCAGCCAAGGTCAAAGAGGGGATTCGCGCCGCCGGCGGAACGCCTCTGGAATTCAACACCGTATCCATCTCAGACGGCATCAGCATGGGCGCTGAGGGAATGAAGGCCTCGCTCATCAGCCGCGAGGTGATTGCCGACTCGATCGAACTGGTGGCGCGCGGCAATCACTTCGACGCCTTGGTCTGCCTCTCCGGCTGTGATAAGACGAACCCAGGGGTGATGATGGCCCTCGCCCGGCTTGACATCCCTGGGCTGGTGCTTTATGGCGGCTCGATCCAGCCGGGCAAATTGGGTGATCGCACGCTGACCATCCAGGACGTATTCGAAGCCGTCGGCGCCTACACCAGCGGCAAGATCAGCGCCGAAGAATTTGCCGCCATCGAAAATCACGCCTGCCCTGGGCCGGGTGCTTGCGGAGGGCAGTTCACCGCCAACACCATGTCCACCATTATGGAGGTGATCGGCATCTCGCCCCTGGGGTTCAATAGCATCCCTGCCACAGCTCCGGAGAAAGAACAAGCTGCCTACGAGACCGGCCGAATGGTGATCGATCTGCTACGAGCCCATCTGCGCCCCTCTCACATTTTTACCCGCCGAGCCTTTGAAAATGCTATCACAGCAGTGGCAGCTAGCGGCGGCTCAACCAATGCTGTATTACACCTTCTGGCGCTCGCCTGGGAAGTCGGCGTAGACCTAGAGATCGATGACTTTGATCGCATCTCTGCACGCACTCCCCTGATCGCCGACCTCAAGCCGTTCGGGCGCTACACCGCAGCCGAAATGCACGCCGCTGGCGGCATCCCACTGTTGGTCAAGCGCCTGCTGGAAGGCGGATACCTGCACGGTGATTGCCTGACGGTCACCGGCAAGACTTTGGCTGAGGCTGCCCAATCTGCCGTAGAAACACCCGGCCAGCAGGTGATCCATGCAGTGGATCGGCCACTCAAACCCAATGGAGGCTTGGTTATCTTGCACGGCAACCTGGCCGAGGAGGGATGTGTGCACAAGATCGCCGCCAATCAGGTCGCCTACTTCCGAGGGCCGGCCCGGGTGTTCGATTGCGAAGAGGATGCCATGGCTGCCGTGACGTCGCAGAAAATCCGCCCAGGCGATGTGGTGGTGATCCGCTACGAGGGGCCGAAAGGCGGACCGGGGATGCGTGAGATGCTGGGCGTGACGGCGGCCATCGCCGGGGCCGGCCTAGGTGAGCAGGTTGCCCTGCTCACCGACGGGCGCTTCTCCGGCGCTACGCGCGGCATCTCGGTCGGTCACATCGCTCCCGAAGCAGCCGTCGGCGGAACGATCGCCTTGGTACAAGACGGCGACATGATCACCATTGACGTCGAAAAGCGCCAACTGCGCCTGGAAGTAGACGAAGCCACCCTAGAAGCTCGGCGCAAGGAATGGCGTCCACCGAAACCGCGCTACGAGCGCGGCGTGATGGGCAAATACGCCCGCACGGTGTCTTCGGCGGCTCGCGGCGCAATCACACAATGAAAATATTGAGGAGAAATAAGTATGAAACTGAGTGGAGCAGAAATCTTGTGGGAATGTTTGATCCGTGAGGGGGTGGAGGTGGTGTTCGGTTATCCCGGCGGGGCGATTATGCCGGTCTACGATGCCATGTTGAATTATCCGATCCATCACGTACTGGTGCGTCACGAGCAAGGAGCCGCCCATATGGCCGATGGTTATTCCCGTGCCTCGGGCAAGGTGGGAGTGGCCATGGCCACCTCAGGCCCTGGCGCCACCAACCTGGTAACCGGTATTTCGACGGCCATGATGGACTCTTCGCCAGTGGTGTTCATCACCGGACAGGTGGCAGCCCACTTAATCGGCGGCGACGCCTTCCAGGAAACCGACGTGACGGGCATTACCCTGCCGATCACCAAGCACAACTACCTGGTCACCCGCGCCGATGAGATCGCCCAAGTGGTGCGCGAGGCCTTCTACATCGCCCGCACCGGTCGCCCGGGTCCGGTTCTGATCGACATCTGCAAGAATGCCCAGATCGAGAAGACTGAGTTCGTTTATCCCGAGGAAGTGCGCCTGCCCGGCTATCGTCCACCCATCCGTGCGCCACGCGAGGCCCTACAGCGGGCAGTGAAGCTGATTGAGAACGCCAAACGCCCGGTGATCCTGCTCGGCCATGGCGCGATCATCTCCGGCGCCGAGCAAGTGATCCAGCATTTTGCCATCAAGACCCAAATTCCGGTGGCGATGACCCTCCTGGGCTTGGGGGCTTTCCCCGCTTCGCATCCGCTCAGCTTGGGCATGATGGGTATGCATGGTGAAGCCCATTGCAATCTGGCCATCCAGAACGCCGACCTGCTTCTGGCCTTCGGCATGCGCTTTGATGACCGCGTGACTGGCAATCTGAAGACCTACGCCCCCAATGCCAAGAAGATACATGTGGAAATTGACCCCTCCGAAGTGCATAAGAACGTGCGCGTCGACGTGCCGCTGATCGGTGACCTGAAAGCCATCGTCAGCGATCTCCTCCCCATGGTGGACGAATATGACCACGACGAATGGCTACAACAGATTGCCGAATGGAAAGCCGAAGGAGACGCCCGCTCGATCATGAACTGGCCCAACGACGGCAAACTCCACACTGCTCACGTGATCCACGACCTATGGGAGATGACCCAAGGCGGCGCTATCGTGACCACCGACGTCGGCCAACACCAGATGTGGGCAGCCCAATACTACTTCATGGACAAGCCAAAGCGCTGGATCACCTCCGGCGGCGCAGGCGCCATGGGATTCGGTCTGCCCTCGGCCATCGGCGCCTGGTTCGCTCACAAGAACGAGGAAATCTGGGCCGTCGTGGGCGATGGCGGCTTCCAGATGACGGCGGCTGAACTCTCCACCGCCGTGCAAGAAGGAGCCAATGTGAAAGTGGCGATCATGAACAACAGCTTCTTGGGCATGGTGCGGCAATGGCAAGAGTTCTTCTTTGAAAAACGCTATTCGGCGGTGTACCTACATAACCCGGATTTCGTGAAATTGGCCGATGCTCACGGCGTGCCAGCGCGACGGGTGACCAAACCCGAAGAGGTGCGGCCGGCCATCACCTGGGCACGACAAACCCCCGGTCCGGTGGTGTTGGAGTTCGTCGTCGAGCAAGAAGATGCTGTCTATCCGATGGTGCCGGCCGGCGCCTCGTTGCACGAGATGCTGCGCCGACCGATCCGTCAACCGCAATCGTGAGCGCAGAAAGGAGTGGGCTATGCAACACACGTTCATTGCCCTGGTCGAAAACAAACCCGGCGTGTTAAACCGCGTCGCCTCGCTGTTCCGCCGCCGCAACTTCAACATCGAATCGTTGGCTGTGGGGCGGACTGAACGCCCAGACATCTCACGCATGACCATCGTGGTGGACTGTCAAGACAAAACCGATGCCCACAAGATCGAAGCCAACCTCTACAAGCTAATCAACGTGATCGACGTTCAGGACGTGACTCACAAACCTACGGTGACGCGCGATCTGGCCCTGATCAAGGTCAAAGCGAGCCCCGAGCAGCGCGCCGAGATCAACAACCTGGCCGCCATCTTCCGCGCCCGCATCGTAGACGTAGCCCCCGACTCAGTGATCGTGGAAGTGACTGGTACCGAAGACAAGATCGAGAGCATGATCGAGCTGTTGCGCCCGATCGGCATCTTGGAGATGGTGCGCACCGGTCAGATCGCCATGACGCGTGGATCCTACCAAGGTGAACGCCGCACCCCTGGCGCTAACGGCAACGGCTGGTACGAACGCGATCCAGAGGAGATAGGATTGGCGGAATTCTAGTCGGATCCCCGCCGATCCTTTCTAGACCTATCCCCACTCAGGAGAGAAACCTTATGGCTCAAATTGATTTCGGCGGCGTAATTGAAGAGGTCGTTACTCGCGAAGAGTTTCCCCTCGAACGGGCGCGCCAGGTGTTGAAAGACGAAGTGGTGGCCGTGTTGGGCTACGGCGTGCAAGGGCCGGCCCAGGCGCTGAACATGCGCGACAACGGCATTCGCGTCATCGTCGGTCAGCGCCCGGGCACCAAAAACTGGGAGAAGGCCATCGCCGACGGCTGGATGCCCGGCGAAACGCTCTTCTCGTTGGAAGAAGCGGCCGAGCGCGGCACCATCATCCAATACCTGCTCTCCGATGCTGGCCAGCGCGAACAGTGGCCCAAGATCGTGGAGCATCTGAACGAAGGCAACCTGCTCTACTTCTCCCATGGCTTCTCCATCACCTTCAAAGACCAGACTGGCGTGATCCCTCCCTCCAACGTGGACGTCTCCCTGGTCGCCCCCAAGGGATCGGGAACCAGCGTGCGGCGCAACTTCCTGGCGGGCAGCGGCATCAACGCCAGCTTTGCCATCTATCAGGATTACACCGGCCGCGCTTGGGAGCGAACCGTGGCGCTCGGCATCGCCATCGGGGCCGGCTACCTATTCCCCACCACCTTCGAGAACGAGGTCTACAGCGACCTGACCGGCGAGCGCGGCGTCTTGATGGGAGCGCTGGCCGGCGTGATGGAAGCCCAATACTACGAATTGCGCCGCCGCGGCCATAGCCCCAGCGAAGCCTTTAACGAAACGGTCGAAGAACTCACCCAATCGCTCATTCGCCTGGTTGGCGAAAACGGCATGGACTGGATGTATGCCAACTGCTCCACCACTGCCCAGCGCGGCGCCCTGGACTGGAAAGATCGCTTCCGCCAAGCCGTCGAACCGCTGTTTCGTGAACTCTACGACAGCGTCGCTAGCGGCAACGAAGCGCGCATTGTGCTCGAAGCCAATTCACGCCCTGATTACCGAGAACAACTGGAGAAAGAGCTGGCCGTTATGCGCAATTCGGAGATGTGGAAGGCCGGCGCAGCGGTGCGCGCCCTGCGCCCGGAAAACTGGAAGAAATAGCGACTACGCTCATTTGTCCATAACTTTACCTGTGTGAGGGAAGTGCTATGAACAATTACGTAAAGATTTTCGACACCACCTTGCGCGATGGCGAACAATCCCCTGGCGCCACCATGACCTCGGCCGAGAAATTGGAGGTTGCGCGCGCCCTAGCGCGCTTGGGCGTAGACATCATCGAAGCCGGTTTCCCGGCAGCCTCGCCCGACGACTTAGAAGCGGTGCGACGGATTGCGATCGAAGTGGGCAACCCGCCGCGGGGCAAAGAGCACGCTCGAGTTCCGGTGATCGCCGCCCTGGCCCGGGCGAGTAAGGCCGATATCGATCGGGCTTGGGAAGCCGTCCGTCAGGCTGCCCATCCTCGCATCCACACCTTCCTGGCCACGTCCGACATCCACCTGCAACACAAGCTCAAGATGACGCGCGAGGAGGTGATTCAGCGCGTGCGGGAAATGGTGGCCTACGCCCGCAGCCTGTGTGAGGACGTGGAATTCAGCCCAGAGGATGCCGGCCGCTCCGATCCCAACTTCCTGTACGAAGTGCTAGGAGAGGCCATCCGGGCCGGCGCTACCACCCTCAACATCCCCGACACGGTCGGCTATACCACGCCAGACGAGTTCGGAGCCTTGATCGCCGGCATCATCAAGAATACCCCCGGCATGCACGACGGCATCACCATCTCAGTCCACTGCCACAACGACTTGGGGCTGGCCACCGCCAACACCCTGGCCGGCATTCGCGCCGGGGCGCGTCAGGCCGAAGTGACCATCAACGGCATCGGCGAACGGGCCGGCAACACCGCTCTCGAAGAAGTCGTGATGGCCCTCAAAACCCGCTCCCCCATCTTCGGCTTGGAAACCGGCATCGACACCCGCCAGATCGCTCGCGTGAGCAAGCTGGTCAGCAACTATACCGGCATCCCTGTTCAACCCAACAAAGCCATCGTCGGAGCCAATGCCTTTGCCCACGAAGCCGGCATCCACCAAGATGGAATGCTCAAACACTCACTGACCTATGAGATCATGCGTCCCGAAGACGTAGGCATCAGCCAATCGCGGCTGGTGCTCGGCAAACACTCCGGCCGGCATGCCCTGCGCGTTCGCCTGGCTCAGATGGGCTACTCGCTCGACGAAGCCGAGCTCGACCGGCTATTCACCCGCTTCAAAGCCCTAGCCGACCGCAAGAAGGTGATCACCGATGCCGATTTAGAGGCCCTGGTCAATGACGAGTTCTACCAGCCCCGCGAAGTGTACACCCTGGACAGCCTCCAGGTAAGCTGCGGGACCATGGGCCTGCCCACCGCCACAGTGCGCCTGCGCGGCCCCGACGGCAAAGTCCATGTGCATGCTGCCATCGGCACCGGCCCGGTGGACGCTACCTACAAGGCCATTGACCACATTGTGCGCGCCCCCAACACTCTGCTCGAGTTCAACGTCCATGCCGTCACCGAAGGAATTGACGCTATTGGCGAAGTCACCGTGCGCATCCAGCCGAAAGATGGCATGCAAAAATTAGATGCCCAACACGAGGTCCTATACGAGCGCGTCTTCGGTGGTCATGGAGCCGACACCGACATCATCGTGGCCAGCGCCAAGGCATACCTGGCGGCCCTCAACAAACTGCTTGTTGCCCAAAGCGAAACACGCCACATGGTCACCAATGACTATGGCGTGATGCTCGGCTAGCTGGTGAACCCTACCTCACCCATGCCCCACCTCACCCACTAAAGGAGATGACCATGAACCCACAAGCGACTCCCTCCCCCTCAGAACGCCTATACCCCGATCCCTTTCCTGAACCTCGCACCTATCCTTCCCAATGGGACGTGACCGTGCTCCTGAGCGCCGATGCCGACAACACCACCTCCCTTCAGGAGAAAGACAAAGAATGAAGCCGAGAACGCTCTTTGAAAAAGTCTGGGACGCTCACGTCATCGCTCAAGAGCCGGACTCGCCCGCTATCTTGTATATTGACCTACACCTGCTCCACGAAGTGACCTCACCTCAGGCCTTCGATGGCCTGCGACGCCGCGGGTTGAAGGTGCGCCGGCCCGATCGCGCCGTGGCTACCATAGACCATTCCGTGCCCACCACCCCGCCCGACGTGCCGATCACTGATCCCCTGGCAGCCGCCCAGATCCAAAAGCTGGAAGACAATGCTCGCGAATTCGGCTTCCGCCTATACAGCCTCCAAAGTCCACAACGCGGCATCGTACACGTTATCGGGCCGGAGCTCGGCTTGACCCAACCCGGCCTGACCATTGTCTGCGGCGATAGCCACACCGCCACCCACGGCGCCTTCGGCGCCCTGGCCTTTGGCATTGGCACCAGCGAAGTGGAACACGTGCTGGCGACCCAGTGTCTGCTGCAACGCAAACCCAAGACCTGTGAAGTGCGCATCGAAGGGATCCTGCCGCGCGGTGTCACGGCCAAAGACATCATCCTGGCTCTGATCGCCCAGATCGGCGTCGGTGGAGGGATTGGACATGTGTTTGAATACACCGGCTCAACCATTCGCTCGCTTTCTATGGAAGAGCGGATGACGATCTGTAACATGTCGATCGAGGGCGGCGCCCGGGCCGGCATGGTAGCGCCTGACGACGTGACGTTTGAATATCTCTACGGGCGCGAATTCGCCCCCAAAGGCGCTGATTGGGACCGCGCAGTGGCCTACTGGCGCACCCTCCCTACCGACGAAGGCGCCACCTACGATAAAACCATCACCCTGGACGTCTCTTCCCTAGAGCCGATGATCACCTACGGTACCACGCCGGCCATGGGCATGAAGATCAGCGAACGTATCCCCGATCCTGATTCCCTCAGCGATCCCGGCCAGAAGCGCGCTCTGCAGAAGGCCCTGACCTATATGGACTTGCAACCCGGCCAATCCCTGCTGGGCAAGAAAGTAGATGTGGTCTTCATTGGCAGCTGCACCAACGCTCGCATTTCAGACCTACGCCAAGCGGCTGCCCTTCTCAAGGGGCGCAAAGTTGCCGATGGCTTGCGTGTATTGGTGGTGCCTGGCTCACAGCAGGTCAAGCGACAGGCCGAGGCAGAAGGCCTGGATCGTATCTTCCGCCAGGCCGGCGCCGAATGGCGCGAACCCGGCTGCTCCATGTGCATCGCTATGAACGGCGATCAACTGGAGCCCGGCCAATACGCAGTGAGCACCAGCAATCGCAACTTCGAAGGACGCCAAGGGAAAGGCGGACGCACCTTCCTAGCCAGTCCGCTCACCGCCGCTGCCACCGCCCTGCGCGGCGTGATCACCGATCCCCGCACCATGCTCTAACCCCTTGCTTATCGGAGTCCCTATGCCCCAATTCACAACCGTTACTTCACGCGCTGTGCTTCTTCCTATCAACGATATTGACACCGATCAGATCGTCCCGGCCCAGTTTCTGAAAATTACCGACAAAAACGGCCTGGCCGACGCCCTGTTCTACCATTGGCGCTATCTGCCCGATGGCCGGCCCAACCCCGATTTTCCGCTGAACAAGCCCGATGCAGCCGGCGCCCAGATCCTGATTGCCGGCGACAACTTCGGCTGCGGCTCCAGCCGCGAACATGCGCCCTGGGCGTTGTTGAGCTTTGGCATTCGGGCGGCGATCAGCACCTCCTTCGCCGACATCTTCCGCAACAACGCCCTGAAAAACGGCTTGCTGCCTGTTGTGGTAGACCCCGACACTCATCGTCACCTGATCGAACAGGTACGAGCCGACCCGAACGCTCGGTTGACCATCGACCTGGCCTCCCAGACCCTTTCCTTCCCAGGCGGACAGGTGACCTTCCCCATCGATCCCTTCAACAAAACCTGCCTGCTCAACGGCATCGACGAACTCGGCTATCTCCTGCGCTTTGAAAACGAAATTGCCGCCTTTGAACAACGCACATCATTTCCCTCTTAGGAGTAGCCCATGACATACATTCAGATTTACGACACCACCTTGCGTGATGGAACACAATCGGAAGGCTTTAACCTATCGGCCAATGACAAAATTCGGATCGCCCAGCGGCTCGACGATCTCGGTGTAGCGTTCATCGAGGGCGGTTGGCCGGGATCGAACCCCAAAGATGCTGAATTCTTTCGCCGTGCCGCCGACCTGGAATGGAAACACGCCCTGATTGCTGCCTTTGGCTCGACGTGTCGGGCAAAGGCCGGCCCTGAAGACGACCCTAACATCCAAGCCCTACTCGCCTCCAAGGCGCCGGTCTGCACCCTCTTCGGCAAATCCTGGACGCTGCACGTGACCGATGTCCTGCTCACCACGCTAGACGACAACCTGCGCATCATTGAACAATCGGTAGCCTACCTGCGCGCCCACAACCGACGGGTGATCTACGACGCAGAACACTACTTCGATGGCTACAAAGCCGATCCTTCTTATGCTCTAGAAACCCTGCGGGCGGCCATCCGTGGGGGCGCTGAGATTGTGGTCCTATGCGACACGAATGGCGGAACCCTCCCTTGGGAAATCGAGCGCATAATACGAGAGACCAAGCAGGCCATTCCATTCCCCTTTGGCATCCACGCCCACAACGATGCTGAATGCGCCGTAGTGAACTCCCTGATTGCTGTGCGCGAGGGCGCCATTCAGGTCCAGGGCACAATCAACGGCGTGGGAGAACGCTGCGGCAATGCCAACCTATGCTCGATCCTCCCCGATCTAGAACTCAAGATGGGCTACCAGTGTCTCCCGCCTGGTCACCTAGTCAAACTCACCGAGCTCTCTCACTTTGTGGACGAAGTGGCCAATGTGACCCCCAACGATCATCTGCCCTATGTGGGCAAGAGCGCTTTTGCTCACAAAGGCGGCGTCCATGTGGCGGCCATGCGCCGTTCGCCCCAATCCTACCAACACATCCGGCCCGAAAAAGTGGGCAACCGCATGCGAGTAGTGGTCTCCGACCTTTCTGGCCGCGGCAACCTGCTCTCCAAGGCCGAGGAGCACGGTATAGAAATGGAAGGCGAGGAAGTGTTGCCGGTGCTCAAAGAGATCAAAGAACTCGAAGCGCGGGGCTTCTCCTTTGAAGCCGCTGAAGCCTCTGTAGCGATGATGCTCAAACGTCAGGAGACGAACTACCGGCCGCCCTTTGAACTGATTGACTTCTTGGTCAACGTAGAACATCGCTACGGACGCGGCATCTTCGCCGAGGCCACCGTCAAAGTGCGGGTAAACGGCGAAATCTTGCACACCGCTGCTGAAGGCAACGGCCCGGTCAACGCTCTCGACTTGGCCCTACGCAAGGCCCTGCTCCCCTATTACCCGATCTTGAATTCCTTCCAACTGGCTGACTACAAAGTCCGCATCTTAGACGGCAACAACGGCACGGCTGCTATGACGCGCGTGCTGATTGACATGCAGAACGGCACCCACCGCTGGAGCACCGTGGGAGCTAGCACCAACATCATCGAAGCCTCCTGGCGCGCCCTGGCAGATGCCATTGAATATGGCCTGTTGATGGCTCATTGAACACGATGAACCTGCACATCACCCTCCTCCCCGGCGATGGCATCGGCCCAGAAGTCATAGCCGAAGCAGTGCGCGTGCTCGACGCCATTGCCGCTCGCTATAACCATACGATCCGCTATACCGAACGCCTGATCGGCGGGTGTTCGATCGACCGCTTCGGCCAATCGCTCACCGAAGAAACCCTAGCCGATTGCCTAGCCTCCGACGCCGTCTTGCTCGGCGCAGTAGGCGGCCCCCAGTGGGACGATCTAAACGCCAAAGACCGCCCGGAGCGCGGCCTGCTGGCCCTGCGCAAGGGGCTTGGGGTGTTTGCCAACCTGCGGCCGGTAAAGGCGCATCCACCATTGATCGACGCCTCTCCGCTCAAGCCGGAGAAGCTGGCCGGTGTAGATCTGATCGTGGTGCGTGAACTGACAGGCGGCTTATACTTCGGTCAACCCAAAGAACGCCGTTTGCGCAACGGCTATGAGTGGGCGGTAGATACGCTGGAATACTACGACTACGAGATTCGGCGGGTGATCGAATTGGCCTTCCGGTTGGCTGCCGGACGACGCAAAAAGGTCACCTCGGTGGACAAGGCCAATGTTCTCGAGTCCTCGCGCCTATGGCGACAAATCGCCACTCAAGTCGGTCGAGAACACTCCGAGATCACGCTCGAACACGTGCTGGTAGACACCGCTGCAATGCGGCTGATCGCCTCGCCGGCCGCTCTGGATGTGGTGGTCACCGAAAACATGTTTGGCGATATTTTGACCGACGAAGCCTCGGTCTTGGCCGGCTCGATGGGGCTACTGCCCTCAGCCAGCCTGGGCGAGCAAGGGCCCGGCCTCTATGAACCCATCCATGGTTCTGCGCCCGACATCGCCGGCCGAGGGATCGCCAACCCCATCGGGGCCATCCTCTCAGCAGCCATGATGTTGCGCTATTCGTTCCAGCTAGAGGCTGAAGCGACAGCCATCGAGCAAGCCGTCGAACGGGCCATCGCCGATGGGGCGCGCACCGCTGACCTGGGGGGCACTCTGCGAACCACCCAAATGACCGACGCCATTGTAGCGCACCTGTGAGAGGGTAAGAGCCGAAAGATGCACATCTCTGCCCTCCCCTACCACCCAGCAGGGCTTTTCAAAATCTAACTTTGTAGCATACTCACAAAGTTTGAGCACGTTCTGGACAGTACTGAGCCGGCTGAAGGAAGGCGCAATCGAAAGCGGGGAGGAAGTGGCCACCGCCGCGGATGACATCGCTTGCGCCTGGTCAACGCGCTGCCAAGATGGTACGGGTGATAAAAGGACATGGGCGGCTGGAACAATACGCGTTACATCCAGGAAACTTTCACGACAAACGTCTATTGTTCAATCCCCACTATCCGTGCTACACTGTTAATCAGGAGACAAAACGGATGAACGCCAAAACCCTGTTGTCCATTGGAGCAGCGATCGTCTTTCCCGGCCCAGGCGCTTCCGATGCTTGCTCCAGCTCATCCTATCCCGTAAGGAGGGCCTATGAAAATCTTCAATCGCCTTGCAGATTCCTTCAAACCGATTAAGCCCCTTCCGGCCGGCCTCTACCACCTACATCCAGAGAACAAACCGTTGCGCATTCACCTGCGCCTTCACCAGGATGGCAGCGGTCTACTCATCCTAAATGCCTCCACCGTATTGCGCCTCAACCGAACGGCCGCTGAATACGCCTATCACTACATCAAGGGCACGCCGATCGAGCAAGTGGCTCAAACGATCGCTTCGCGCTACCGCATCAGCAAGCAACGAGCCCTTGAAGACTACACCGATTTTGCCCATCGCATCCAAACTCTGATCGAAACCCCCGACCTGGACCCGGTCTCCTTCTTGGACCTCGAGCGGGTCGCGCCGCACTCAGCCAATCTCACCGCCCCGCTGCGTCTCGACTGCGCCCTCACCTACCGCTTACCCGAAGGCATCCCCTCTCAACTTGCCCCAACCAAGCGTGTCACCCGTGAAATGACCACTGACGAATGGCGGCTCATCCTCAACAAAGCCTGGAGCTTTGGCATTCCCCATGTCACCTTCACCGGCGGTGAACCCACCCTGCGCGACGACTTATCGCTTCTCATTCAACACGCCGAGTCGCTTGGCATGGTTTGTGGTCTACTGAGCAACGGTCTGAAACTAGCCGAGCGGTCCTACCTAGAAACGCTGCTGCAAACCGGTTTAGATCACCTGATGTTTGTCCTACAGCCGACCCTTCCCCTCTCCTGGCAAGCGCTGAGCGTTGTTCTTCCCGAAGACCTATATACCACCGTCCATCTCACCTTAACCCCAGAAAACGTCGAAGACTACCCGGCCATCCTCGAGCATCTGGCCTCGCTTGGCGTGAACAGCCTCTCGCTGAGCGCTTCCGATCCCGCCTTAGCCGAACAGCTTCACGCCGCCCGTCACCGTGCCGCCGAGCTACAGCTCTCCCTGCGCTGGGACTTGCCCGTGCCCTACTCTGCGGCCCATCCGGCCGCCCTAGAAACCGCCGAAGAAGGATTACCGGATGGGGCCGGCTGCGCCTGGCTCTACGTCGAACCTGACGGCGACGTGTTGCCGGCCCAAGGCCATGCCGGCCGCGTATTGGGCAACCTACTCACCGACTCATGGGAACACATCTACCCCGCCTCACACTAAAAGCTCCTTGCGTAGACCACAGAACCTCCTGGTGTCTCTGTGTCTCTGTGTGAAAAAATCCCCTTTTTATCCACTCCCTCTGTGCAACCGTGGCCAATCTGTGGCACAAACATGATAAAATCCCCTTCCACCAAACCCTCACCTTACCAACTCATGTCCAAACCATCCCGTTTCACCCGTGGCAAGGGTTTGCTCGAGCCCCTATTGGCCAAACTGCGTGCCCAGCAAGCCAACGCCCTCATCCCGTCTCACCTACGTGATGGTCGCATCCTCGACATCGGTTGCGGCTCCTATCCCTATTTCCTAGCTCACACCGTCTTCAAACAAAAATTTGCTGTAGACCAACTGCCGCCCAGCGAGGACGGCCGTCGTCTGAACATCAAATGGCACACACTGGACCTGAACTCCACACCCCGCCTGCCATTTGAAGACAATTTCTTCAACGTCATCACCCTGCTGGCCGTAGTAGAGCATCTGAATCCCAACAGCCTGGTCTTGCTCTTCCAAGAAACCTACCGTGTGCTTCGGCCGGGCGGGGTCGTGATCCTGACCACTCCGGCCGCCTGGTCCGACGGGCTGCTCAAGCTTATGGCCCGGCTGGGGCTAGTGAGCGCCGAAGAGATCGGCGAACACGTCTTCGCCTACACCCTTCCCCTGATCGGTTGGTATTTTGGGCGTGCCGGCTTCGAAATGACCAAACTAAAATTTGGCTACTTTGAATTCATGCTGAACATGTGGGCGGTTGCCCAGAAGTGATATGCACCGGCGTTACCTCCCCATCCCCAACTCCTACTGGGTCATCCCCAAGCGTTTCCTTGCCGGCGAATATCCGGGCGGGTTCAATCGCGAGCGCGTCCTACAGCGGCTGAACGCTTGCCTCAAAGTAGGGCTAGATACCTACATTGACTTGACCCAACCTGACGAGCTTCCTCCATACGAACCCCTGCTGCGTGAACAAGCCCGCAAATTCAACCTCAACATCGAGACCTTTCACCTGCCGATTCGCGACTTCGGCCTGCCCAGCCGCGAAGAAATGCTCGTCATCCTCGACACGATCGACGATGCCCTGACTCGTGGCCGCAACGTCTACCTGCACTGCTGGGGCGGGATCGGCCGCACGGGCACAGCCGTGGGCTGCTACCTGGTGCGTCATGGTCTGAGCGGTGAAGAAGCCCTGCGCCAACTGGCGCGCTGGTGGGAAGACGATCCACGCCGCCCCTACTACCCTCGCACCCCTGAAACCGACGAACAGGTGAACTTCGTTCGCACCTGGCATGAATGAGCACCTCGGCTAGACGCGCCGGAGTCCCTGGTCGCCCTTGGCCGCCTGCAAACCCAGGCCCTGGTTGACTGCGGCGCCGACGTCTCGTTCGGCCGACGCCTGGCCGAGACTTCGCTCGGGCTGGGATCGAGATCCTCGAAACGGGAACCCTGCGCGGTTGGGAGCAGGAACCGCCGGCCGAGGAGTGGGAAGGCAGATGAGGGGAGCGGCTAAATTATGGGTTGATAAACTGAAACACATGAGCTGGATAGTTCAGAAAACGCTGCTTGCGCCATGGACGGCAGTGGAAGCAGTACAGAAAAATCTTCCAGGCTGCCTTTCAGGCTTCTGGACCACGCGAAAAACAGCGCGAGCGTCGCGCCAGGCGAGCGAGACTCATGGCCTACCTCGGCGTTCTTCCCTTCGGGGTCGGCCTGTGTTTGGGACCCTGCCTCCACTCCGCCGTGCAACGTGAGTCGCATGGGAACGCAACGCGTAGACCACAGAGCCTCCCCGCGTCTTTGTGTCTCTGTGTGAAAAAATCCCCTTTTTATCCACTCCCCCCAGATGAGCTACAATCGAAGCCGATTGGCCTGGTCGGGTATAATAAGCGATCGTTCTATGCTCGAGTTTAGACAAACGCTATCGTCCTGACGGTTCATCAGGGTAAGAACTTGCACCTTACCAATCGCATTTTCAGGCCGGCTGCGCCGCCGCAGCGCCCTTCTTGACCACTTTGTAGCGCTGTTTGGGCGTGCGCGGCTTGCCGTTGGGCCAGCCGGGCGGTTTTCCGCGCTGTTTGGGTGCTCGAGCCGGCGAGCCGATCAGCGCGAAAATCGGCTTCAGGCTCTGCCGCACCCGCTGGGGCGTAAGGCGTGTCTGGGGCTTTTGCCAGGGCAAAGGCATATCCTCGACCAGCGGACGCGCCAGGAAGAGCATCCAATGCGCCAACGCCACCAGCAGGGTCCAGGTATCGCTGGTCTCGGCGTGCTGAAAGCGGGGCAGGGTCCAGCCCAGGTTCTCCTTGCGGAAGCGCACCCCCGGCTCGATTGGCCAGCGGTGGACATAGGCGCTCCAGATCGTGGCGGCGGTGACGGTGATGTCGGGCGGCAGCGTTGGCGGCGACAGCCAGGCAAACCAGACGGCAGCAGGTGGCTTCTGCCGTTCACGATGCACGCTCGCCCGCACCACATCATAGACCAGGGTGGGCGCCTTACGCTCGTGCAGGCCATTCCAACGCTCCAGGCGTACCTGTCCATACCGTTCGTCCTCGCACTCGACCACTTCGTCGGGCGGGCCCCAGGTCGCCGAGTTCTTGAAATCGAAGCGGGCCCCG
>CAKZJX010000034.1 GCA_937120535.1 uncultured Anaerolineae bacterium | reverse complement strand
CGCCCTGATTCTGACCGACTTGCACGATTTTGACAAGGGTAAGGTTCAACAGGCTTTTATGCCTGAGCAGTTACTAATTTTCTTACATTCCCTTTCGTGAGGATTGCAAACCAACATATGGAGGAGTGCCGTGTTGAAGATTGCAATCGAGTATTGCGCTGTTTGACATTACACCGATCGGGCCGTGGGCCTGGCGACCGAACTGCTGCGTGAATTTGAACCGGAGATCGAAGTGCTGGAGTTGATCCCTACGGATGGAGGGCGCTTTGAGGTGAGCGTGAACGGGAAGTTGTTGTTTTCTAAGAAGCAAATGGGGCGCCATGCCGAACCCGGCGAGGTGCTCCGACTGGTACGACAATTTGTGGCGCGGGAACGTTCGTTGTAAAACCTGTGCGAATACTATCTTGGTGAGGTGCAATGGCTAAGAAAGGAAGAGCATTTTCGGGGGCGCGGCCAACGGGTCGCCAACATTTAGGCAACTATCTGGGCGCTATCAAGAATTATGTTGCTCTGCAAGACGATTACGAATGCATTTATTGCATCGTGGACTTGCATGCCTTGACCACCGTCGAAGACACCCACAATCTGCGGCAGAACACGTTTGAAATGGCGCTTGACTGGTTGGCCGCAGGCATCCGACCGGAAGAGACCATCGTCTTTGTTCAATCGCATGTGCCGCAGGTGACCGAGCTCCACACCATCCTTTCCATGGTCGCTCCGCTGGGCAAGCTGACCGATCTACCGACTTTCAAGGAGAAAGTGCGTCAGCAGCCCGATAATGTGAACTATGGGCTGGTAGGCTATCCGGTCTTGATGACGGCCGATATCGTACTCTACAAAGCGGATACGGTTCCGGTGGGCGTCGATCAGGCGCCGCACATTGAGTTTGCTCGCGAGATCGTCCGATCGTTCAATCATCGCTTTAATACCAAGGTGCTGATCGAGCCGCAGATGAAAACCACCGAGGTGCCCAAGGTGTTGGGGATCGATGGCCGAGAAAAGATGAGCAAGAGCTTGAACAATCACATTGAACTGGCCGCTACCCCCGAAGAAACTCAGCAACGGGTGATGCAGATGGTCACGGACCCGGCGCGTGTGCGTCGCTACGACCCGGGAAATCCCGAGGTCTGCAACGTGTTCTCCATGCATAAGGTCTTCTCCTCGCCAGAGGAAGTGGAAGCCATTGACCGCGATTGCCGCACTGCTGCCCTGGGATGCGTGGACTGCAAGAAGCTGTTTGCAGCGAACCTGAATCGCCATCTGGAGCCATTTCGCGCTCGCCGCGCCGAAATTGCCAAAACCCCTGATGTGGTGTGGGACGTGCTGCGCCAGGGCGCCCGTCGAGCTCGGGTGATCGCTGAGGAGACCATGGAACAGGTGCGCGAAGCGGTTCAACTGCCGCCGCGCTAGCAAGGGGTTGAGATCGCTTAGGGAGTGGCCGAGCGAGTTGATTGGGGGTGGAGGGGGTATCGCTCGGTGCCGTCCCAGCGGATGCTCTGGGCCGGCTCCGTGGCGCCGGCTCTTTTCCATCGGGCGGATGGCTGAGGAACATCACGACGACTGGAGGGAGAGCGCTGTGCTTCGGGGGCCGGCGGGCGCCGCCGGAACCAGCAAGGTAAGGTTGGGCGGTCTATCTTTGACAGAGTGAGGAGCGAGGATCATGCGGGCATTGATTCAGCGGGTGACTCAAGCCAAGGTCACGGTAGACGGTCGGGTGGTGGCTGCCATCGGGCCGGGGTTGGTGATCTTGCTCGGGGTAGGTCATGGCGATGAGGAGAACCAGGCGCGCTGGCTGGCGGAGAAGATCGCCGCCTTGCGCATCTTTGAAGATGAAGCCGGCAAGATGAACCGCTCGGTGCTGGACGTAAATGGGGAGGCGATCGTGGTGTCGCAATTCACCTTGTTTGCCGATGCGCAGAAGGGCCGGCGCCCGTCGTTTACCGATGCTGCACCGCCCGAGATCGCCGCCCCTCTGGTGGACCGCTTTGCCGAACTGCTGCGCGCCCAGGGCGTGTCCACCCAGACCGGCGTGTTTGGGGCCAAGATGGTGGTGGAGATTCACAACGACGGCCCGGTGACTCTCTGGCTGGAACGATAAGCCGCCGCCCGAACCGCCTCCAGCGCTTGGCGACTCGGTTGTTGATGAGCGAATCGGTTTCGGCCTTCTTGGCGTCGATCTTGGGGGCGGTGGATCGCTTCGTCAGGCGCGTGACGGCCGGCCGGCACACGGCCACCAAATGGGTCGGCCGGCTGATGGTGGAGGTGGAAACGATCGGGGCATGCAGCGGCCGGCGGCGCACGCCTTTTTCGGTGGGAATACGCCAGGGGGAGACGATCGTGGTGGTCGGGTCGAATTTTGGCCGGCCCCCTCATCCGGCCTGGGCACATAATTTGCGCGCCCATCCTGAGTGCTGCGTGCGGGTGGGTGGGTAGGCTCGGCGCTGTCGGGCGCGGCAGATGGGTGGAGGGGAACGAGCGCGCCCGTGGCAGTCGGCCTTGGAGTGGTACCAGGGCTATGCGGCTTATGAACGCCGCGCGGTGCCGCGTCCGATCACCCTGTGGACGCTGGAACCGCTAGATGAGACCTCCGCGCCAAAGAACGGTATCCAGTTGAACCGCCAGGGCGCCGGCGTCTAACATGGCTCGGAGGTGTTCTCGACGGTAGATTCCGCCGCTGCCGATCGTCGGGACGCCAATCGTCGCCAAGCGTCGAACCAGCTCCAGGGTGTGGGGGAGGAGCGAGGGGCCATAGAGCCGCCCCTCTCGCCATTCGCCCTCCAGCGTCAACCATGCCCCGCGCGGCGCAGCCAAGCTCACTGCCGATGCCCCAAATTGGACCAGGCGCGGGCCGAGGCGCAAGGCTTGATCCCAGGGCAGGCAGACGATCAGGGGGAGTTCGCTGTAAGCTAGTTCAAGCGCCGTGAGCAGCAGGTCATCGGAAAGCAACGGCGCAAACCCAAGTTCGACAGCTATCACATTGTCCAGCCCCTCGAGAGCTTGCACCATGCGCCGGGTTTCCTCCGGGCGATCGGCCATCAGGTGAACGATGATCGGGATAGGCGAGGCGGCCCAGGCGCGGGCGTGGGTCCGGATCAGCGCCGAGAAACCTGGGTTGGGCAGGCCGGTGTGGAGCAGCAGGCCGCCTGGGTAGTCCAAGGCGGTGGCGGAGCGAGCCGGCCCTCGCGGCCGCCAGGAGATCGGGTTGGTGATGAAGGCGCCCAGCTCGAAGCCGGCCAACAGGTCGGGTTTGGGGCGAAAGCCCAAGGTGCCGGCGGCGTTTAGCAGGGGGGAGGGCAAGGAGAGATCACGCTTGGACATGGTCGGCGGGGTAGATCGGGGGAGGAGGCTGTCCCTCGGCGCGGCGACCAGCCCGGGTCCAGGACAGGAACCGCCCGCCGATCCCCGACTCGCCGCAGGGCGCTTCGGGCGACCAGGAGCGCCGATCGCAAGGGACAGGACGATTGTACTTTATCTCAATCGAAACAAGCACGCTCGGCTTGCAAGCCAACCTAACAAAAGTGTTAACTTGATCTTCACAAACAAAATTGTTTGTGTTATAAAGTGAACATACAAAAATATTAGTTTTTTTGCCGCTGCATGCCTGATGTCATTTTGTGTTCCGGAGGACTTATGCGATTTTCTCGGCAGCACACCTGGCTAAGCGTTGTCGTTTTGATGTTTTTGTTATTGTATCTCGGACACCCGGCAAGCACTGTGGGGGCTGCTCCGGCCGAACGTCCAGCCCTTAGCACGCCTCCTGCAATTTCGTTGAATGTCCCTGCTGAGGCCTTTCTGGGAACCACCGTCAATTTCACCGTCACCTTCGACAACCCGGGGACAGCGCCCGGCTACGGCCCGCTCATTGATCTTGTCATCCCCACCAACGGTCCAGACGGGGCGCCCAACCCGGACGGGCTGACGTTTATAAACGCCACCTATTTGGGGGTAAGCGTCGAGCGCACCGTGATCACCGTCCCCGGCTCCGGCACGATTACCCATCCTTACATGGTGAACTCTACCGGGGCCTTCGTCACCATCAGCGGCCTGACGCCCGGCGATACCTTCGTGGCCCTGCGCCTGCCCTTTGGCTCCTTCACCCCCGACCAACCGCCGCTGAGCGTAGATGTCACCGTTTCGATGAGCAACCTGGCCGATTTGGGAACGCCCCTCACCATCCGGGCGCGGGGCGGCTACCAACTCGGCTACACCCCTCTGAATGACTGGTGCTGCGGCGACGATCCCAGCCTGAGCCTGAGCGCCTGGGTCAGCGACAGCGTCACCCCCACCTTGTTCACCCTGTCCAAATCCTACAACGGCCCGGAGGACGAAACTGCCACTGGCCCGAACTTCCCGCGCCAATACACCGTTTCCGCCCAAATCGCCCCCGGCCAGACGATGACCTCGTTTAACCTTACGGATGCCCTGCCGGACAACATGCAGTTCGTCTCGCTGGTCGGCACCAGCCCGGGCGGGGCATCCTGCACCCTCCCCTCCACCAGCACCCCCGGCGGCACGCTCTCGTGCAACTTTGGCTCGGTCAGCGGGACGGTCAGCATGACCTTCGCGTATTACATCCCGCTGCGCGATGCGGGCGGCGCCTCGGTGATTGACCCCCTCAGCGGCGACGACGCCCTCTC